>DKDP01000051.1:37955-116207 GCA_002449395.1 Ruminococcaceae bacterium UBA6845
AAATTGCCGTCACGGTCAACAAAATCACCCTCGGTAAATCTGAATCCGCACCAGTTTTCAATAAAGTGAGCGTAATCTCCGTCCGGAACAAAGCAAATATCCTGACTGTCGTGCTTGTCGGCATTGACAAAGCCCTGCGCTTCGGCGATTTCCCTTGCCTCGTGCTTAGTCATTCTGCCGAGCGGGAAAAGGATCCTGCTGAGCTGATCCTGCGTAAGAGAATACAAAACGTAGCTCTGATCCTTTGTGTCATCGGTCGCTTTGCGAAGAATCCAGCGACCCTTTTCTTCGTCGTATTCGTTGATGGCGTAGTGACCCGTTACAACATAATCAAACTGAAGCTCTCTCGCACGGTGCATAAGCTGATCGAATTTGATGTACCGATTGCAGTCGATACACGGATTCGGCGTTCTGCCGCTGCGATATGCGTCAACAAAACGTTCGATAACCTGCAATTTGAAATTATCGGTATAATTGAAAACATAATAAGGTATGCCGAGCCTGTTTGCTACGCTCCTTGCGTCCTCAACGTCGTCGAGCGAGCAGCAGGTTTTTTCCTTTTTTATACCGATATCCTCGTTGTTGTAGAGCTTCATCGTTACGCCGATCGCTTCATAGCCCTGCTGAGTTATCAGATAAGCAGCGACGGAGCTGTCAACTCCGCCGCTCATGGCAATCATAGCCTTTTTCATAGCTTAGCCCTCGTGGCCGCAGCCCTCACAGCTTTCGCAGCTGCCGCCGCAGTCAGCGCCGAATACGTTCGGATCAAGCTCAAGACCGTTCTTTGTGTAATAGTCCTTGAGCGCCGCCTTAACAGCCTGCTCGGCAAGAACCGAACAGTGAATCTTTGCCGGCGGAAGTCCGTCAAGAGCCTCAACAACAGCCTTGTTGCTGAGCTTGAGAGCGTCCTCAATCTTCTGACCCTTGATCATTTCGGTTGCAATTGAGCTTGTTGCAATCGCCGAGGCACAGCCGAATGTGTTGAACTTAACGTCCTCAATCTTGCCGTCCTTGATCTTGAGGTACATTTTCATTATATCTCCGCACTTCGCATTGCCGACCTCGCCGATGCCGTCTGCGTCATCCATCTTGCCGAGGTTTCTCGGATGCTGGAAGTGATCCATTACCTTTTCACTGTACAGCATAGTAATCCTCTCCTTTCATTATTCTCTCCCAAACGGGGGACATATCACGAAGCATCGAAACAATCTTCGGAAGCTCCTCAATGATGTAATCAATTTCTTCCTCGGTGTTGTACTCGCAGAGAGAAAGACGAAGTGAACCGTGAGCAATCTCATGCGGCAAACCGAGTGCGAGCAGAACGTGGCTCGGGTCGAGCGAGCCTGATGTGCAGGCAGAACCCGAAGAACCGCAGATTCCCTTGAGGTCAAGGTGAAGCAGAAGTGATTCGCCCTCGATACCCTCAAAGCAGAAACTTACGTTGCCGGGCAGACGGGGCGAACGGCCGCCGTTAACTCTTGAACGGGGAACAATTTCAAGAATAGTGTCAATGAGCTTGTCCCTTAACTTGCTGACATAGGCAATGTTTTTGTCCATATCCTCACAGCACTTTTTGAGTGCCGCCGCCGTTGCAACGATAGCGGGAGTGTTTGTTGTGCCGGGGCGCTTGTTTCTTTCCTGTGCACCGCCCTGCATAAAGCCCATAAGAGGAATACCCTTGCGGCAGTAAAGCGCACCGATTCCCTTGGGACCGTGGAATTTATGAGATGAGAACGAGAGCATATCAATGTTCTGTTCCTTAACGTTGATCGGAACGTGGCCAACAGCCTGTACGGCGTCGGTATGGAAATATACGCCATTTTCCTTACAGATCGCACCGATCTCGGAAATCGGCTGAATTGTTCCGACCTCGTTGTTTGCATACATTATTGTAACAAGGCAGGTGTCGTCCCTGAGAGCCTTTTTGAACTCGTCGAGACGGACGTAGCCGTCCTCGTGAACATCAAGGTAGGTTACCTCAAAGCCTTCTTTTTCGAGCTTCATCAGCGTATGAAGAACGGCGTGATGTTCAAATGTTGTTGAAATAATGTGTTTCTTGCCTTTTTTCTCGCCGAGGTGAGCGGCATTGGTGATTGCCCAGTTGTCCGCTTCCGTTCCGCCGGAGGTGAAGTAAATCTCGTTCACGTCGGCACCGATAGCGGCGGCAATGTCACGTCTTGCCTGCAAAACTGCGGCGGCAGCTTCCTGACCCACGTGATGCAAACTTGACGCATTGCCGTAGTTGTTCTTCAGAGCATCTACCATTGCGTTGTAAGCCTCAGGTGAGAGAGCTGTTGTTGCAGCATTGTCTGCATAAACAGTTTTCATAAAAATCGCCTGACTTTCTTTTTGTTTTCTTGGATTTAAACAAAGTTGAAAGCAATGACTAAATCCTGGTAATGGTATTTTAACCATTCAAATGAATTATACTATATTATTATATTTTTTTCAACTTTTAATCAGTTAGAATAAACTAACCGACAAGAGGCAAAAACTGTTGATTTTAACAATGATTTGTTATAAAAACAATGTTTTGGTTAAAGAAAAGTGAAAAACGGCGCCGTGCGGTGCGGCAAGCAGGATATTTCACAAATTAAGTAACGGATTTATTCCGTTGAAAAAAGCACCTCCGAAGAAGTGCTTTTCTCTGGCTGGGGTGGCCGGATTCGAACCAGCGAATGCAGCAGTCAAAGTGCTGTGTCTTACCGCTTGACGACACCCCAATATTGAATTTAAAGTTTAAAAAAAGTCTGCAGAACCTGCAGACTCTATGGGGTGGATAGTCGGATTCGAACCGACGGTCTCCAGTGCCACAAACTGGCGCTTTAACCAACTAAGCTATACCCACCATATGGCGCGCTTGAAGGGACTCGAACCCCTGACCCACTGCTTAGAAGGCAGTTGCTCTATCCACCTGAGCTACAAGCGCATTATTATCTCCTACATTGCAGAATGTTTGGAGAAAAAATGGAGCGGGTGATGGGAATCGAACCCACACGACCAGCTTGGAAGGCTGGAATTCTACCACTAAACTACACCCGCATATCTGCAACGCTTGATATCATATCATTAAATCCACGATTTGTCAAGTGAATTTAGACTTTTTTTGAAAATTTTTATACTGCGCTTATGACATAGAAATATAAGCATATATATGAAATTTAATTTTACAAAAAATTCTTTCCTTTTTTATACTTATAGTGTATAATAAACTCAACAATTTCCAAAGGAGATTTTATATGAAAAACATTCTTGTCACCGGCGGCGCCGGATTTATCGGCAGTAATTTCATTTATTATATGCAGCGCAAGCACCCGGACTACCGTTTGGTTTGCATCGACGCTCTGACCTATGCGGGCAATCTCTACACATTGGATGAGGCTCGCAAGGGTAACTTCCGCTTTGTGCTCGGCGATATCACGGACAGAAAAGCCGTCTTTGCACTCTGCGAGGAGGAAAATTTTGACGCAATCGTAAACTTTGCAGCGGAAAGTCACGTTGACCGTTCGATCGAGAATCCCGAGGTATTCCTCAAGACTAACATCCTCGGCACTCAGGTTCTGCTTGACGCCTGCAACAAGTATAAAATTCCTCGCTATCATCAGGTATCCACCGATGAGGTATACGGCGATCTTCCTCTTGACCGTCCCGACCTTTTCTTTACCGAAACAACGCCGATTCACACCTCATCGCCCTATTCGGCAAGCAAGGCGTCGGCTGATTTGCTCGTAATGGCTTATCACCGCACATTCGGCACACCTGCGACCATTTCACGCTGTTCAAACAACTACGGCCCTTATCAGTTCCCCGAGAAGCTCATCCCGCTTATGATTGCAAAGGCTCTTGCGGACGAAAAGCTCCCCGTTTACGGCGAGGGCTTGAACGTTCGTGACTGGCTTTATGTCGACGATCACTGCAAGGCAATTGATATGATCCTTGAAAACGGCAAAATCGGCGAGGTTTACAATATCGGCGGCCATAACGAAAAAGCAAACATTGATGTTGTCAAGACCATTCTCAAGGCAGTCGGCAAGGATGAAAACCTTATCACCTATGTTAAGGATCGCCCGGGTCACGATATGAGATATGCGATTGATCCCGCAAAGATCCATGCCGAGCTCGGCTGGGAGCCCGAAACATTGTTCAACGAGGGTATTCAGAAAACAATCGACTGGTACCTCAACAACCGTGAGTGGTGGCAGAAAATTCTCAGCGGCGAATATAAAAATTACAGAGGTTGATTTTTATGAAAAAATTCATTGCAGTTTTAATGGCGTTTGCAATTGCTCTTTCTTTCTCCGCCTGCGGCAAGAAAAAGGACGGGGACCTCGGCAAGCAGACAACTGTTGACAAGCAAAACGGATATACGCTTGTCGAAGAGGTTCTTCCGTTTAAATATAACGACGACGAAGAAGAAATAAAGAAAAATCCGAACGCAAAGACCGAGGGCTTTGTTACAAACGAAAGCAATGCCGTCGGCAAGGTCAACACCAAGGCGAAAATTCTTGAAATCGCAAAGAAAGAGGTTTCGGATAAATTCAATAAGGTCGCATTTGCATTCGACCGTACACGAGGCGTATGGAAGGTTACATTTTCGCTCGACACCGTTACTGACGAAAAAGCAACAAGTACAAAGGTTATGACCGTCTATGTGGACGAGGACGGTTACACCCTTGCAACGGTAAAGTGATTCAGGCAAAAGGAGCATTAAAATGGCTTTTAAGAGGAGAAAAGAGCTTTGGACATTCGACGTATTTCCTAAGGTAATAACCGCAGGAAAAGAAAAGACTATACATATCCGTCCGTTCGGAAACAGGCTGTTTTTCACCGTCGGTAAGGAATACACAGCCGTTCTGACGTGGCTTAACGGCGGCTCGGAGGATCAGTTCCCGTCAACGGGATACAGGAGAAGAATCCCCGTCACCGTAACCGAGAATGGAATTGATCTGAAAATCACTTTGCCTTATGAGGGCGAGTATCGCATCAGATTCCAAAATGAAGAGAACGAGATGATTACATTCGCCGTCTACGCAGTCGATGATGATCTTGTCGGAATGTATCCTTTCATAGGTGATCTCCATATGCACACCAATTATTCCGACGGTGATCACGATCCCGCAAACGTTGCGGCAAGTTACAGGGCGCACGGCTATGACTTCCTTTCGATAACCGATCACAGACGCTATTATCCGTCGCTTTATGCAATTGAACAGTTCAAAAACATACCGACAGAGTTCAACCTTGTTATGGGTGAGGAGGTTCATCTTCCTCCCATAAACGGATTCCGTGTTTGTCCGCACACAATCAATTTCGGCGGTGAATACAGCATCAATTCGCTCGTTGAGGACGAGGCGGTCGAAGAGGTCGGCAAGGACAAAAAGGTTCGTGCAACACGTGACGACTGCCCCGATGTTATGACCCGTGAGCAGTTTGAGAAGAAAATGCTTGCGCTCGCAGATGAGATCGACGTACCGTCGAATGTGGATCCGCTTGTTGCATCCACGCTTAAATGGATTTACGACGAGATCAGAAAAGCCGACGGCTTGGCAATCTTTGTTCATCCGACGTGGATAACCGGAGAAACATTCCACGATTCCGATGCACTCAACGACTGGATGGTTGAGAATAAAATTTTCGATGCGTTCGAGGTTCTCGGCGGCGAGAATTATTTTGAGCAGAACGGCTTCCAGACCGTCCGTTACTATGAGGACAGGGCGAAAGGGCATAAATACCCCGTTGTCGGCAGTACCGACAGCCACAACTGTACGCCCGAAAACAGAAACGCTTATATCTGTTCGACAATTGTTTTCTCCCCCGAAAACGAGAGGAAAGCTCTCATAGATTCGATCAAAAAGTTCCGCAGCGTTGCGGTTGACACGATCAGCAAGGAATTCAGGCTTGTCGGCGAGATGAGATATGTTCGCTACGGCTGCTTCCTGCTTAAAAATTATTTCCCGATCCACGACGATGCGTGCTTTGAAGAGGGAAGAATGATGAAGCAGGCGGTCTACGGCACCGACGACGAAAAGCAGTCCGCCCTCGCTATGCTCAGCCTTATGAACGGCAGAATGAAGAAAATGAGAGACAAATACTTTTCATTTTAACAGCAGTCCCCACTCGCAATTTTTATATTGTGAGTGGGGTATTATTATGTTTTGAAAACTATTTCACTTTCTTTACAAATAACGGTTGTTTTTTGTCGGCGAGTGCGTTATAATTGTAACGGTTAAATTCGCTTATAATGCGCTTTGGGCATTTGATGCGGGCGGTGATCATTTGCGCAGTCCGAATAAATTATGAATATTCACTTTTTTATTCATTTTATATCCCGCAAATCACAATACGCATTAAAACAGCAAAAGTCCCAGTTTATTGCGAATTTTCACACAGAAATTTGTATTATATTGAATGAATAATTTTTCTGTTTTCCTTGACATATATTGTATATTTATGTATAATTATACCCTGTTAACTAATAAAGAGGTTTAAGGTATGAAAAAAGTTTTTATTGACGGCAAGGCCGGCACAACAGGACTCAGAATCTATGAAAGACTTTCCGACAGAGCGGACATCGAGCTTATGCTCCTGCCCGAGGAAAAGCGTAAGGATGTCGAAGCACGGCGAGAGGCTCTCAACACCTGCGATATCGCTTTCCTTTGTCTGCCCGATGCGGCGGCGATCGAGTCCGTCGGACTGATTGAAAACGAAAACGTCAGAGTTCTCGACACATCGACGGCTCACCGAACCAATCCCGGCTGGGCATACGGTTTTCCCGAGCTTTCTCAGGCTCACCGTGAAAAGATAAAAAATTCCAATCGAATTGCAGTCCCGGGCTGTCACGCAAGCGGATTTATTTCGCTTGTCTACCCTCTCGTTGAGGCGGGCGCAATTTCTCCCGACACTCTTCTGACCTGCCATTCGCTGACAGGATACAGCGGCGGCGGCAAGAAAATGATTGCGGAATATGAGGACGCCGAGCCCGATGTTGCTCTCGAATCGCCGAGGCAGTACGGACTTACACAGAACCACAAGCATCTCAAGGAGATGAAAGCGATCACGGGAATCAATGCTTTCCCCGCTTTCTGCCCGATCGTTGCCGACTATTACAGCGGTATGCTTGTTACCGTTCCTCTTTTCAAGGAGCAGCTCAACGGCGTTACGGTTGAGGATATCAAGAAAATTTATGCGGATAAATATCATTCCGGTATTGTCAGATACAAGGATGAGATCGGCGAAAACGGTTTCATTTGTTCCAACAAGCTCTCGTTCAACGATTCTATGGAAATCTTTGTTGAGGGCAACGAGGACAGAATCCTCCTTATGTCGAGATACGACAATCTCGGCAAGGGCGCTTCCGGAGCGGCAATACAGAATATGAACATTCTTCTCGGAATAGACGAAAAAACAGGACTCGAGGTATAAAACGATGAAAATAATTGAAGGCGGCATCTGCGCCGCAAAGGGCTTCAGAGCCAACGGAATCCACTGCGGAATAAGAAAGAATAAGTCAAAGCGTGACCTTTCGCTTGTTGTCAGCGATGTAAGAGCCACTGCGGCGGCTGTTTATACAACCAACCTCGTCAAGGGCGCTCCGATATTTGTCAATCAGAAGCATCTTGCCGACGGTCACGCTCAGGCTATCATCTGCAACAGCGGCATTGCAAACACCTGCAACGCCGACGGAATCGAGAAAGCCGAGGCAATGGGTCAGATCGTTGAGAATGCTCTCGGAATTAACAAGGATGATGTTATTGTCGGATCTACGGGCGTTATCGGTATGCCGCTTAACCTCGCTCCGATTGAAAACGGTATGGCTGAGCTTGTCGCAGGTCTTGACTATGACAACAGCGGTCTTGCCGCAGAGGGCATTATGACGACCGACACAAAGAAAAAGGAAATCGCAGTCAGCTTTGACATTGACGGCGTTGAGTGCAGAATCGGCGGAATTGCCAAGGGCAGCGGAATGATCCACCCGAATATGGCAACGATGCTTGTTTTCGTCACATCCGATGTTGCTATCACAAGCGAAATGCTTCAAAAGGCTGTCAGCGAGGATGTTAAGACATCGTTCAATATGATCAGCGTTGACGGTGACACCTCGACCAACGATACCTTTGCTGTTCTCTCAAACGGAATGGCAGGCAACAAGCTCATCGACAGCGAGGGTGAGGCTTACGATAAATTCTGCGAAGCTCTCCACAAGGTCAGCGTCTATCTTTCAAGAAAGATCGCAGGCGACGGCGAGGGCGCAACCAAGCTGCTTGAATGTAAGGTAACGGGCGGCAAGACCGATGAAATTGCAAAAAAGGTTGCAAAATCGGTTATCTGCTCCTCGCTTACAAAGGCGGCTATGTTCGGTGCGGACGCCAACTGGGGCCGTGTGCTTTGCGCAATCGGTTACAGCGGAGCGGATGTTGACATAAACAAGATTGATGTCAGCTTCAAGTCCGTCAAGGGAACAATTGCAGTCTGCCGCAACGGCGCAGGCGTTGACTTCTCGGAGGAAAAGGCAAAGGAAATTCTTCTTGAAAAGGAGATTGAAATCCTTGTTGACCTCAACGACGGTGACTTCGACGCAACGGCATGGGGCTGTGACCTCACATACGAATATGTAAAAATCAACGGTGATTACAGAACCTGAGGTGAATACAGATGAATATTTCAATGGAAGAGAAAGCAGGTATTCTTACACGTGCTCTCCCCTACATTCAAAAATATAACGGCAAAATTCTTGTTGTAAAATACGGCGGAAACGCTATGATCAGCGAGGAACTGAAAGAGTCCGTAATGAGCGACATTATCCTGCTTTCGACAATCGGAATCAAGGTTGTTCTCGTTCACGGCGGCGGTCCCGAGATCACGGGTATGCTCAACAAGATCGGCAAAAAGAGTGAGTTTGTCAACGGTCTGCGTGTAACGGACAAGGAAACTGCCGATGTCGTTCAGATGGTTCTTGCCGGAAAAATAAACAAGAGCCTTGTCAATCTGCTCTGTTCAAAGGGCGGCAAGGCAATCGGTCTGAGCGGATCGGACGGAGGAATGATTAAGGCAAAGCCTAAGTCGGAGGAGCTCGGCTACGTCGGCGAGATTACTGAAATCAATGTTCAGCCGATTCTTGACGTTATTGAAATGGGATATATTCCCGTAGTTTCAACCGTCGGATTTGACGATGAGGGCAACACCTATAACATCAATGCCGATACGGTTGCCGCAGGAATTGCGGGCAGGCTCAAGGCAGAGAGTCTTATATCAATGACCGACATTGCAGGAATCCTCAGGGATAAGGACGATCCGACAACGCTCATTTCAAAGATTTTTGCCGAGGATGCGCCTAAGCTTATGGATGACGGAATTATCTCGGGCGGTATGATACCCAAGGTACAGTGCTGTGTTGACGCAATCAACCTCGGTGTGCGCAAGGTCTTTGTCATCGACGGACGAATCCCTCATTCGATCATAATAGAAGTTCTCACCGACGAGGGCATCGGTACGATGTTTGTCAAGGGTGATAAATAAGAAAGGTCTGAATAAAATGAGTATCACTGAAAATGATAAAAAATACGTTGCAAATACCTATGCAAGATTCCCCGTTGAGCTTGTAAGCGGTAAGGGCGCAATCCTCAAGGACAGCAGCGGCAAGGAATATATTGACCTCGGCAGCGGAATCGCCGTAAACATCTTCGGTGTTGCCGATGATGAGTGGCAGAAAGCGGTTACGGCTCAGCTTTCCGTCCTCCCCCACACATCTAACCTCTACTATTCAAAGCCGTGCTCGGATCTTGCCGAGCTCCTCTGCGAGAGAACGGGAATGAAAAAGGTTTTCTTCTCAAACAGCGGTGCCGAGGCTAACGAGTGCGCTATCAAGGTTGCAAGGAAATACGCATTTGACAAGTACGGCGACGAGAGCCATTCGACAATAATTACTCTCAAGAACAGCTTCCACGGCAGAACAATCGCAACGCTTAAAGCAACGGGTCAGGACGTTTTCCATACCGATTTCGGACCGTTCCCCGAGGGCTTTGTTTATGCCGAGGCTAACAATTTTGACGACGTTAAGAAATATGCCGATACCGACAAGTGCATTGCAGTTATGATGGAGCTTGTTCAGGGTGAGGGCGGCGTATGCAAGCTCGACGAGGGCTTCGTAAAATCGGTTGCCGAGCTTGTTAAGGAAAAGGATATGCTCCTTATCATTGACGAGGTTCAGACGGGCAACGGCAGAACAGGCGAGCTTTACGCTTATATGCACTATGGCATTCAGCCTGATGTTGTTTCAACAGCAAAGGGACTCGGCGGCGGACTTCCGATCGGCGCAACAATGCTCGGTGAAAGAGTCGAGAATGTTCTCACATACGGCGCTCACGGTTCAACTTTCGGCGGCAACCCGGTCAGCTGTGCAGGTGCCTGTAATATAATCAAGAGAATTGACGACAAGCTCCTCAGCGAGGTTAAGGAAAAATCAGCTTACATCTTCTCGGAGCTTGAGGGTGCCAAGGGCGTTAAATCCGTAAGCGGTCTCGGACTTATGATCGGCGTTGAGACGGACAAGCCCGCTAAGGAAATTGCAAACGCCTGCCTTGAAAAAGGCGTCCTTGTTCTCACCGCAAAAACAAAGGTTAGACTTCTCCCCTCTCTCAACATTGATTGGGACGATCTTAAAAAGGGCATTCAGGTTCTTAAGGAAGTTATTGCAGAATAACCGGAATAAAAAATCAGCTATAATTCACGGTGATTGTGAATTATAGCTTTCTTGTTTGAAAATTAAGATTTTAAATATGTTTCCCCTTGATCCGAAGATCAGGGGGATTTTTCACAGCGCCGTTCTAAGCCTGCTCATTCTGTGTTTTTGCCATTATATCAAGTGCCTTGCGAATAACCGTGAGCTGATCCTCACCGGGCATAACCTTGACCGCAATGTGCGGCTTGCCTGCGGCGGAGACCGTTATTCTGCCGCGCATATATTTTGCAAGGCTTGTGATCTTCTCCATATCAAGCGTTTCAACGAACAGCTTGACGTTGCTTCCAGTCCTGCCGATTTCATACACGCCCTGCTGAAGTGCGGTGTTTCTGAGCAGAGAAACTGTGATAAGTCCCTGAACGCACTGCGGCGGTTCGCCGAAACGGTCGATAAGCTCGTCGAGAACATCGTCGGCGTCCTCCTGATTCTTGATGTCGGCGATTCTGCGGTACATTGCCAGCTTCTGCGGCACATCGGAGATATAATCGGCAGGGATATGAGCGTCGATCGGCAGGTCGATAAGGCATTCCTTTTCGGGAATTGCCGAGATCTCGCCCTTTTCCTCACGGACAGCCTGATCGAGCATTTTCAGATACATATCGTATCCGACCGATTCCATATGGCCGTGCTGCTGTGCACCGAGAATGTTTCCCGCACCTCTTATTTCAAGATCACGCATTGCAATATGGAAGCCCGAACCAAACTCCGTATATTCACGTATTGCGGTCAGTCGCTTAGCCGCAACCTCGGAAAGCTCCTTGCCTCTTCTGAATGTAAAATATGCGCTTGCACGGCGTGACGATCGGCCTACACGGCCCCTTATCTGGTGAAGCTGAGCCAGTCCGAGCCTGTCGGCATCCTCGATTATCAGCGTATTGACATTCGGCACGTCAACGCCCGTTTCAATAATCGTTGTGCAGACAAGGACGTCTATTTCACCCTCAAGCAGGTCTCTCCAAATATCGCTGAGCTTATCCTCGGTCATCTGACCGTGAGCCACGGCAATTTTTGCATCGGGCAGAAAATCGCTGAGCTTTGCAGCCATACGCTCGATGGTCTCCGTTCGGTTGTGGAGATAATACACCTGACCGCCGCGGCGGAGTTCAGAATTGATCGCTTGTATAATTACATCAAAGTTGTATTCAATAACATAGGTCTGCACGGGGTGTCTGTCGTGCGGCGCCTCTTCAATGATCGACATATCCCTGATTCCGGTCATTGCCATATTCAGCGTTCTCGGAATCGGAGTTGCGCTGAGGGTCAGTACGTCGATATTCGGATACTGCTCCTTGAGCTTTTCCTTTTGAGCAACGCCGAAGCGCTGTTCCTCGTCGATGATTATCAATCCGAGATCGTGAAACTCAATATCCTTTGAAATAAGACGATGCGTTCCGACGATTATATCGACATAACCACGTTTGAGATCCTGTTTGATCTTCTTCTGCTGGTTTGCCGGTACAAAACGTGATATCATCTGCGCCTCAACCGGAAATCCCTCAAATCGCTTGCAAATTGTTTGGTAATGCTGAAGCGCAAGGATCGTCGTCGGCACAAGAATTGCGCACTGTTTGCCGTCGGCAATGCACTTGAACGCCGCTCTGAGGGCAACCTCTGTCTTACCGAATCCGACATCTCCGCAAAGCAGTCGATCCATCGGGTACGGCTTTTCCATATCGTTCTTAATTTCCTGTATACATCTGAGCTGATCGTCGGTCTCCTCATATTCAAATCGACGTTCAAAGTCATTCTGCATATCAATATCAGGCGAGAAAGCAAAGCCCTTAATCTGCGTTCTCTTTGTATAAAGGTCGATAAGCTCCTGCGCAATGTCCTTTACTGCGGAGCGAACTCTTGAACGGGTTTTCTGCCACTCCTTACCGCCGAGCTTATTGAGCTTGACCGTTCCGTTTTCGCTCTTTGATCCGATGTATCTCGACACCTGGTCAAGCTGGGTAACGGGAACGTACAGAATATCGCCCTTGTCATATTTTATCTTAATATAATCCTTTATGTTTCCGTCGGCTTCAAGGCTTGTGATACCCTCAAAGATACCGATACCGTGAGCGGTGTGAACGATATAATCTCCCTTATGAAGATCCTCAAGCGAATTGAATACCGCCGCCTTGTTGACCTTTTTCTTCGACTTTCTGACAGGCAGAACCGACCTGCTGCCGTAGGTTATGACGGTCAGGTTTGCCTCGGGATACTCAAATCCCGCCGAGAATCCGCCCGGCAGTACAATAACTCTGTTCGGGATCGGTTCATCGGGCGGTGTTGCCATATATGACGCCGAGAATCCCTCACCCTGCAAGTCCGACGCAAGAGCCTGAGCCGATTTATCCGTTCCTGCCATAACAAAAACGGAATGGTCTTTTTTCTGATAAAGCGGCTTTATATCGTCAATCAGCACGCTCATCGAACCGTTCCACGGTGAGAACTGGCGTGCATTAAATGTCACAAGTCCCTTAACCGGTGTATCAAACGAGCCCCTTGCGATATTGTCGAGATACACTGCGCCGAGATCCTGATAAATTCCGAGAAGCTCGTTAAATTCAAGCATAAAACGGTCAAGACCCTTGCAGACAATACCCTCCTCAAGGAATGCTTTCAGCTCCTCGTGAAAAAGCTCGAGCGTTGCATTTGCGTGTTCCTTGACGGCAAAGCTCTCGCTTACAAACAGCATCGGCTCGTCGATATAGTCAAAAATTGTTGCGGCACAGGGATAGATGAGCGGCAGATATCTGTCAATGTTCGGCAGATGGATTCCGCCGTTGAGCTTTTCAAGATCGGCAGAAAGAAGCTGCTTCGCCTGAACCGAACCCTTGCCCTTTGTCTTTGCAATCTGCTCCTCGATAAGATCAGCCAGTCTGACCGGGTTGCAGCAAATCTCATTTGCGGGAGTTATAACAACCGAATTAGTGGAATCAATTCGTCTCTGGCTCTCCGTGTCAAAGGTTGAAAGACAGTCAATACTGTCGCCCCAGAACTCGACTCTGTACGGGTTTTGGCAATCCGGGGAAAAGATGTCGATTATTCCGCCTCTTACTGCGAACTGACCGGATCCGTCAACCTGCGTGCTCCTTGTGTAACCGGCATTGATAAGACGGTCAATCAGCTCATCCTGCTCAACGGTCTCGCCAACCGTGAGTGTAATTCTCTTTGCGATAAGCTCCTCGGGCGGGATCGTAAGCTGTAACGCCGCCTCGACCGAGCATACAACGGCACGAACGCTTCCGTCGACAAGATGTCCGAGAACACTCAGACGAGAGTGCTCATAATCACGGGATTTAATGTCGTCGGGGCGCAGTGATATGTCTCCGGCGGGATACATAACGGCATCACAGCCAAAGGCGTTTAGATCTTTACACAGTTTATTCGCTCCGCTTTCGTCGGGAGTGATAACTATTGCTTTGTGTGGTGAAAGATCCTGACACAGGGACGAGATCACGTGTGCCTTGTGTATCTGCGACAGCCCGAGAGCGCCTGCCGGCAGTCTGCGGTTTGTCACATTATAGAGCAGTGATCTGTATTCGTTAAGACCTTTCAGAGCTTTTGTAAAACAGGACATTCCAAGCTCCTTATATATTAATATTATTTTTTCTCATTTCATTTTTCAGCCGATCAAAGTCTCGGTCGGAGAAGCAGTGAACCGCCATTCCGAGTCTTTTCGCCGTATCGGTATTCGCCTGCACATCGTCTATAAAAAAGCATTCCTCGGGCTTCAGTGAAAACTCCTTGAAGAGTATTCGATAGATTTCCTCATCCGGCTTAACTTCATTATAATATGCCGAAATGATAAATCCGTCGAAATAAGCGAACGCAGGCACACTTTTTTTGAAGCTGTCGAACCAGTCGGGGCAGTTTGAAAGAAGATATATTTTATATCCGTTTTCCTTGAGCGCCTTGACTATCGGATACATTTCAGCGATCGGCGGCATCTCAGCCTCACGCTCAATAACCATCTTCCGCACCTCGGCGCAGAGACTTTCGGGCAATCGAGCCGTCATTTTTTCCAGAGCTTCGTCGACGGTAAACGTTCCTTTATCCATCGCTTTCCACTCGTCGGATCGGTATACATTTTCAAGAACCGTCTCACGAAATTCCGGGGCAAAATGTCTCTCCACCGAGCCCTTCGGATCAAAATCCACCAGCACTCCGCCCATATCGAAAACTATGTTTTTAATCATCATACCGCCTCCGTTCTGACAGATAAATATTATATAACAAATCCCGCTAAAAATCAATTGAGACAAAGTCATTTTTTGAAAATACGCTTTATAATGTATTGTAAATATAAAAGTGTTGCGTTCACAATACTTTTATGATATACTTGCAGTAATATAAGGGAGTGGTATTTTTGGCTTTTACATATAAACCGCTTTGGAAACTGCTGATTGACAAAGAAATGAGCAAAAAACAGTTAATGGCTGAGACAAGCATATCAAAGTCGACCATGGATAAAATGGGAAGAAACGAAAAAGTGTCAATGGAAATTTTGGATAGGCTCTGTTCATATTTTTCCTGTGACATTTCCGATATTATCGAGCACATAGATGGGGTAGAAAAGCAATGAATTATATTGGTTCTAAATACTCTCTTCTTGATTTTATTCATAAAACAATATCCGAAGTTACGGGCTACAATCCCGGTGACGAATATACCTTTGCCGATTTGTTTGCCGGTACCGGTGTTGTCGGTGCAAGTTATAGAAAAGAAGGATGTACTGTAATATCAAATGACATTCAGTATTATAGCTATGTCATCAACAAATATCTTATCGAAGGATCTGAAATCTCGGATTTTTCTATATTAAACAAACTAAATGCTTTAACCGGAATCGATGGGTTTGTATTTAATAATTATTGTGCAGGTTCAAATTGCGGAAGAAATTATTTTACGGACGAAAACGGGAAAAAATGTGATGCAATAAGATCTGAAATTGAAAATCTTTATAAACAAAATAAAATATCAGATGATACATATTTTTGTCTTTTAGCAAGCCTTATAAATTCAATTGATAAATATGCTAACACGGCATCGGTATACGGAGCTTTTCTTAAACATATCAAAAAGTCGGCACAGAAACAATTTCAATTAGAGCTTCTGCCTTGCGCAAAAGGACCGAAAGGAAAAGCGTATAACGAAGATATAAACCAACTGATAACAAAAATCAGCGGAGATGTTTTATATCTTGACCCGCCGTATAATGCAAGACAGTACTGCTCAAATTATCACGTCCTTGAAACTATCGCCCGATATGACAATCCGATATTAAAAGGCAAAACCGGACTTCGGGATTCAGACGGTCAAAAAAGCAAATATTGTTCTAAACGAACCTTAGAAAAGGAATTTGAAGATTTAATTGCCAATGCCGACTTTAAGTACATTTTTCTAAGCTACAATAATGAGGGATTGATGAATGTTGAAACAATAAAAAGTATAATGTCAACATACGGAACATACAAGTGTTTCACTCAATCCTACAAACGATTTAAGGCGGACAAAGATGAAAACCGACGCATTTCAGGAAGTGAGACAACCGAGTATCTGCATTGTCTTATTAAAGGAGACTAAAATGAGTAAATATAACGACTTGGATTTGTCCAAGTGGAGAGAATACGGAGATATTGAAACAGATTCTCTGTGGATAATTGATAAAAGAGATAACAGCGGTGCACACAGCGGTCATTACCATGGAAATTTTGTTCCTCAAATTCCGCATCAGCTTTTTTCAAGATATACTAAAAAAGGAGATTGGATTTTGGATCCGTTTATGGGCAGCGGGACCTCACTTATAGACGCACAGCGAATGGGAAGAAATTCAATCGGAATCGAGCTTCGTCATGACGTGGCTAAAGAGGCTTATGACAGGATCGTTACAGAAAAGAACGATGCTACAAAAGCTAAAGTGGTTGTTGCAGATAGTCAAACCTGTGATATGAAAAAAATATTAGATTCTGAGGGAATAGACAAGGTTCAATTTGCGATAATGCATCCACCGTACTGGGATATCATCAAGTTCTCGGACGATCCAAACGATTTATCAAATTGCGATACTATTAACGATTTTTTGGATTCTTTCGGCAAGGTAGTCGATAATACCATAAATGTCTTGGAAAAGAACAGATACTGTGCTGTTGTGATAGGTGATAAATATGCCAATAGTCAGGTAGTTCCTCTTGGCTTTTATTGTATGAACCTGATGATTGAAAAAGGGTTGCTTTTAAAAGCTGTTTTGGTAAAAAACTTCGGTGAAACGAAGGGCAAATCCAATAAACAAGGAATTTGGCGCTATCGCGCATTGGCAAGCGATTTCTATATCTTCAAACATGAATATATTTTCGTATTTAAAAAGGTGAAGTAACTGAAAATTACTTCACCTTTAATGATTCAATTATTTGATTTTTATAAAGTCAACGTCATACTTGCTTATGCTAAAATCATATGAATATTAATATTACTTTTCTTTCAAATGTTTTCTAAATTCCAACGGATCATACCAAAAGCAGCCTTCGCAGGCATTTTCTTCACCGTGATGATGGGCTTCCCCTTTGTAATATGACATAGGGTAGCCTAAATTCTTGGCATCATATCTTATTCCGGTTTGAATACATTCTTTACAGAATTGGCGTTTGGCATCATTGGCAGCCTTGCTTAATGGTTGAAAATCAGATAATTTTTGATTTTCGTTTCGCATAACTCTACCTTCGTTTTTCATTCCGTTTTTGTGGTCTACCTCGGGGTTTGATGTACCTAATACAACGCAACGCTGGCTTTGAATTTGCCTTTTTATATCAGCTCTTATATGTTGTGAGTAATCGCCATTATTAAATCCGGCAGTTCTTATTGCGTCTGTTTTGTTGCCCGGCGTAATAGATCTATTTCTTTCAACAATGTACTTTTTTCCAAAAGTTCCATCATCTCTTGACCATCCGGCGCCATTTAAAAGCTGTAGTCCTTGGTATTTACCTACAAATTCATCAACAGAGACCCATCTGCTACAACCATTTTCATCTATCCCGGCTAGTTCTTCAAATAATTCAATTTTTGTTTTTCTTTTTGCCATTTCCCGATTCCTCCAAAAACATTTTATAAGTCTCAATTCCCAGTGCATCCGCAATTCTCTGAATATTCTCAAGCGAAATGCTTCTGCGGTAGCATTCAATCGCACTTATATACGTACGATGCATACCGCACTTTCCTGCAAAAGCCTCTTGTGATATTCCCATCTCCGTGCGATACTTTTTAAGATTATCGCCAAATACTTTTATAATATCCATAGCCACAACCTGCCTTTTTAATTAGTATAGCGAGTATGAACACAAAAAGTCTACATACAATAAGTATCTTTAATGCATATCTTCAAAAATTGTTTTGTTTTATAGCTTATTGCTCCCTTTTCACTTGAATTTTACTACATTTTGTGCTAAACTTAACAAAGATTGTCTATATACTTGGATTTTAATGCCATGGAGGAAATAAGATGAAGTCAAAAGTCAACTTCAAAAAATACGGTACTTTTCCGGATATGGATACCGTCAAGGATATCGTTATCTACGGTGCAAAAAAGGGTACGGACAGGAAGCAGTACGCTTTTAAGGATATGAACGGTAACTATTGCGAAAAGAACTTCAACGAGGTTTTTTACGACGCAACAGGCTTGGGTCAGCACCTTTATACCCTCGGTCTGCGTGGCAAAAAGGTTGCGATTCTCAGCGAAAACAGCTATTACTGGATTGCCGCTTTCTACTCGATCGCTACGGGCAAAATGACGGCGATTCCGCTTGATCCTAAGCTGCCGAACGATGATCTTACCGACCTTATGGTGAGAAGCGGCTGCGACGCAATTTATTACACAAAGGATTTTTCTTCCGCAATTGAAATGATGAAAGCGAATCCCGAGGTAAAGCTCACCGAATATCTCAAGCTCGAGGACTTTGACAAGCTGGTTGAGGCGGGACACACGGAGATGGACAACGGCGCCGACAACTATCTCGACGACGAGGTTAAGCCCGACGATCTCGGATTCATTGTATACACATCCGGCACAACGGGCAAAAGCAAGGGCGTTATGCTCACCCAGAAAAACGTTGCAAGCAATGCGATTGCCACCTGCCGTGCGATGACGGCAAGTCAAACCGTCGCATTTCTTCCGTTCAACCACACCCTTTCGTGGGCAAGCGCACTTTTCGCAAGTCCCCTGCTCGCCGAGTGGGGCTACATATGCGGAAGTCTGAGAAATCTGCAAAAGGATATGTTCACATACCACCCTCAGCACATAACCGCTGTTCCCCTTGCCGTTGAAACAATATATAAGAAAATATGGTTCACCGCAAGGAAAGAGGGCAAAGAGGAGAAGCTCAAGAAGGGCATAAAGCTGAGCAAGTTCCTTATGAAGCTCGGTATTGATGTTCGCCGAAAGCTCTTTAAAGAGGTTATCGACAATCTCGGCGGCAATCTCGAAATGATTATTTGCGGCGGTGCATTCCTCGACCCGAAATACGAAAACGGTCTTTATGAGTTGGGAATCCAGGTAATCAACGGCTACGGCACAACCGAGTGTTCGCCGATCATCACCTGCAACAGGCTTAATAACTTTAAATTCGGCAGTGCAGGTTATGCGCTCGAATGCAACGATGTTATGATCAAGGATCCCGACGATGAAGGTGTCGGCGAGGTCTATGCCAAAGGCACAAACGTTATGATCGGCTACTATAACGAGCCCGAGGCAACCGCAGACGCCTTTGACGGCGAATGGTTCAAAACAGGCGACTACGGATATATGGACAAGAACGGATTCCTTTTCCTCAGGGGCAGAAAGAAGAATCTCATCGTTCTCTCGAACGGCAAGAATGTTTCCCCCGAGGAAATCGAGGACAAGCTGATGAGCGTTGACTACATCAAGGAGGTTGTTGTCTACGAGGAGGACGGCGCAATAACCGCCGAATTTTATCTTGACACAACAGAAACTCCCGACGCAAAGGATCGCCTGAAAAAGGATGTTCGAGCGATCAATATGCAGCTCCCCGCATACAAGCAGGTTACAAGGACAAAGATCCGTGACACGGAATTTCCGAAAACAACAACGTTAAAGATCAAAAGAAAATATTAAAAATGAGGTTGTCCGCAAAGACAACCTCATAATTTTTACCGTCTCTTCCGTTGCTTGGCTATTCCGCAGCCGATAAGACCGATTCCGACTGCGGCGCACGTAACCAACACCGTCAACAGCACATTTCCGTTGGTGTATGTCGCCCAATCCGACAGGTTGATTTTCATATCGGTCGGCACGCCAAATACAGAGCCGACAAAATAGTTTGCAAAGAACGCATAAATTCCGAAAATAATTGTGCAGATTCCGCCTTTTATCAATCCGTTAAGCCTGAGACTGACCACAAGACCCGTTATCATAAACGGTCCGAAGCAATAAAGCACTGTCAGCTCGGCACTTCTCAAATCAATCGGAGTAAGAATCTGAACCGTTGCGACTAGAATAATCGTCAACAGCATATCGGCAGCAAAACTTATTAATGTTTTATGTGTTGAAACAAATGCGTTCCTTGAATATTTTTTCAAAATAATCGGCAGGAATACGGCAACATATCCGAGCAATGTACCCACAACCGCCGTAGGTACCCACGCAGCGCTTTTGGTCGTGATTCCGCAAACAATGAGCAAAATTACTACGCCTGCCGCAGACGATCCGAGATATGCGATCAGCTTTTTATTTGCGAAGAAATTTGTGACGGACGGGAAGAAAAGGAATGCACATAAAAGACTCACAAAAACAATAAGCAGGGTTGCAAAAGGCATTACGTCGCACAGGGCGCAAATCAGGCAAATCAGCAGGGTCAACAGATATGCCGACGTAGGAATCCAAAACATCATCTTCTTTATCTTTTCATATTTTGCCGACTGCTTTTGAAGTCTCCTGTACGAGGTATCCTCCGATGCGGTAATCAGCTCCTTTTCACTGATTCCCAACACACGGCATATATCCGAGATCATCGTTATATCGGGATAGTTCACTCCCCTCTCCCATTTTGAAACTGCGGATTCGGTAACAAAAAGCTGTTCGGCAAACTGTTTCTGAGATAGTCCCGATTCCTCTCTTTTGGCTCGGATAAATTTTCCAAGCATATTTTTCTCGATCATATGATCAGTCCTTTCAGAAGTTGAAGATGGCAGTCGAAAACCGAGCTCGGCGAACGGCGCCTGTTCACGTACCGGTTTCGGACTTTCACCTTGCCATAATTCTACGCCGACGGCATAAAAATGTCAATGGACTGTCAGTCAAGTGACGCATCTGCGCCGTTTCAAAGATCTAAGACGATAAATCAAGGTTCAGCAAGTAATGTTCGACTTGAGCACAATCAAAATTTTTCAAAAATATTTGAAAAAACACTTGATTTTATACGAATTATAGTATATAATATTCAAGCGTTGTCGGGGTGTAGCGCAGATGGTAGCGTGCTTGGTTCGGGACCAAGAGGCCGTGGGTTCAAATCCCGCCACTCCGACCAAAAGGCACTTGCGAGAGCAAGTGCCTTTTTTCAATGAGATAAAACCGTTTGGGGATTGGTGAAGCGTTCTGCGGTGGGGGGTGACTGATTTAACTTCACACCGTCTATGTTGATATTTTACTAATATATTTTTTTGCAATTAATCAGATTTTTCCGAGTCGCTTTTGCGGCTCTTTTTTTATAGAAAACGATTCTTGACAACTCACAGGCTAAATGTTATTCTGTATTTTGGAAAGTTGAAATAATCTGCGAATACGGAAAAGGATGATAATATGAAATTCCCGAAATTAAGGCAAACCGCTTTGTGCAACTTCGTTTTGTTTTTACCTTTGATATTATGCTTTTTGCCGCTTATATTGATCGGCTTCGGGGACTACGGCGTTTTCGGCTTGCTTGTTATTCCCGGAATGATTCTTGCACTTGTTTACATTTTTAAAAACTTTACATTCCTTATGCTGATGGATTTTACTTTAGGAACAATAAAAGCGCAGAAAAAAGATGCAGAGGAATTTCGAACGGATAAGAACGGAAAAACACGTAAAGAAATTGAGCGAAGGTTTATTATACGATGCGAGTCGTTCGGCAAAAATGAATCCGTAATGAACAAGGAGCTTATGCCCGTGTGTCTTGTTCACAAAGCCGTTCCGTCGATGCAGGTTTTCTATTCCGTTATCAACAAAAACGTCGCCGTTTTTTCTTTTGAATCTCTCACTGAAAAGGAATTTGAAAACGCTCTAAAGCTGGCACGGATTCATCTGAGATCAATTGCAAACAGCAAGGATAAATTAAAAAAATTCAGAACAAAAGAGGAGAAAAATGCTCCCGCCTGTCGAGCGGATGTTGCGATATTCCTCGTAGATAACCTTGACGAGTCAATAAAACAGCGTGTCAGGAAAGAATGTATTTCAACCGACACCACGTGCTTTTTGCCGTGTGTTGTTGACTGCAAAAACGGAGCATATTATTTTGACGCCGAAAAGGAATTTTTCGAGTTCGGTATGATGGCAAAGCCGCCGAGAAACTACGCTATTTCGATCGCCAAGAAGATACTTTTCAGCGGCAGGCCGCCTTATAAAACCTCCACTCCCGCTCCGCTGAAACACCCCGAGGATGAGGAGGTTCTGAATATGTCGCTTTGGGATTTTTATAAAGACTTCAAAAACACAAGTGTTAAAGAAGAAAACGATTTTTTAAAGGAAGTGCGCAGACAGCTTAAAAAGCTTGAAGAGGGTAAATTTGAAATAATTGACGAAATTGTCTACTTCAAGCAGAATGACAGAATCATCACTTTGCCGCTCCTTCCCGAGGCGGATAACGAAAAGGATGTGTTCCTTACCGTTGACGATGCGTGCTTTTGCAGAGGAAATGATAAATATCCACGCAAAAGACTGCTGAAGAAGATTGAGAAAAATGCCGCACTTCATTACATTGCCGACGAGCTCAAAAAGCAGGGCTACACAGTCGATTTTGATGAAATATAACAAGACGAAACAGCGACCCGCATAAGCGAGCCGCTGTTTCTATTCAGCAAAGAGTTTATATAATAAGCGGAAGGGGTTGGTAACCGCTCTATATAACTTTTTTGATGCGCCGCCGCACAAATTGCGGCACATTCCTGTTTAAATCTGTTTCGTCATATTATGCAACATCGCACACCCTAATTGAACGATATTGCTTAAAAAATCTCCGAAAGCGCATCCGTCTCATTATTCCGGCAACTCAAAGAAGAGGAACACACAGGCAAACCGAAGTGCGCAGTTTGCCGTGACGGTGGGTCATCGCAGATCGCAAGGCGTCTGCGCTTTCAGTAACCGTCGGTTTTGAAGCCGTTTCAAATTACTTTTCGGAGATGTACTGTCATACCAGTGCCGCACCGAGTGCCTTGCAGTCATCCAATGCGTCGTCATCAGGAGCGTCATTGCAAATCACGAAGTCGCAAGCCATAACAGCTCCGTCGCCCTTGCAGGTCTCCTCCCAGTTGCGCATCCATTCACCGTCGCCCCAGCCGTAGGAGCCGAAAAGTGCAATTTTCTTGCCGCCGAGCTTTGCCTCACAGTCGCTGAACATCGGTTCAAACTCACTGTCCTCAAGCTGTTCAACTCCCATTGACGGGCAGCCGAATGCGATTGCGTCAAAATCATCCATCATTCCTGCATCAAATTCCGAAGCGGTCATAACGGAAACATCTGCGCCCTTTTCCTTTGCGCCGTCCGCAACAGCCTGCGCCATTGCCTCGGTGTTACCTGTTCCGCTCCAGTATACAACTGCTATCTTACTCATTTTTAATCAGACCTTTCATATTAATTACGCCGCAACTGTCAGCCTGTCAAGACTTCTGCCGCCGGCAAACAGTTCGCAGTATATTCGTTTACATTTTTTATATTGGGCAAATTTTTTCTTTGCTGCAGCCTCGTCGCCGTAAACTTTCCAGCATCCGACGCATTTACAGCCCTCGGCTTTGTTCTCGATAAAGCCCTTGACGTCCTCGGGCGGATATCCAAGGAACAAGCCTATTTCGTGCGGGAAGCACTCACTGCTTCTCAAACGTTTCATAAGCTCGCATACGCAGTGCTCGGGGCTTTTGCACGAATATCCAAGTTCACTCAGCAGTCCCTCTGCCGTGTCACGGTTAAGATCCGTCGAAAGCCTTGACGGACGGTAAACGTAAATCAACGCACGTCCCTTGTCAAACTTCATCGGGAGGATTCGCAAGCCCTTTGGTGCAAGCTGTCGGTTCCAACTCCGAACGCAATTTTTCAATTCATTCGGATCATCAAAAAAGCACGAAAAAAGATTGCCTGTCTTAATTCCCGCAAGTGTGGGCGAACAATGCTGTATCAAGAGTTCCTCTGACATACTCATTCCTCCCACATTTTGGTTAGCGTATGCTAACTGCGATATATTTTTTAAAGCCCCTCGGCTTTACGAACATTATTTTACACGCAAAGCGGAGCTTTCTCCACTCCGAAAAGGTAGGAAAAAGCTCCGATCGGACAATTATTTTCTGTTTGCTTTTCTGTACTCGCTCGGCGTAACTCCCTTTACCTCACGGAAAGCCCTCGCAAACTTACTGCTGTTGTCATAGCCGTGATCGCCTGCGATATCCATAACGGTTTTGTCGGTATACTCAAGCATATACGCCGCAGACTCCATTTTCAGCGCACGTGTATATGCGTAGAGCGAAACACCATAGACTCCCTTGAACACATTCTTAATCTGAGTGCCTGAGATGTGAAAATGCTCCGAAAGCTGTTCAAGCGTAACACGGTGATCCATATTTTCCACGAGATACTCACTAACCGATTTTGCAAGCTCGACCTGCGGACGAGAATATACCTCATTTTTCAGTCCGTCCTTTTCCGTGTTCAGCACACTGAGGAAAAGCAAAAGCTCCAGAACCTTTATCTTGAAATATCCCTTTTTAATCTCCTCGGGAACCGAATAAAGCTCCGAAAAGATATGCTCAACCGACGGATTCGATCTTGCGATAAAAAAGCTGTCGGTTCCGCAGAATTTTTCGGCTATTGCCTGCGGACGTACATTGACATCCTCAAGGAAACAGGAAAGACAGGCAGGAGCTTTTTTGATATCTATACGAACCGTTATCCCGTGATAATGATTGAGCGGAAAACAAATCGTATCGGACTTCTCCCCTGCTCTTCCGATTACGAGATCGCCGGGCGCAACATAGCAAAATTCGTCACGGTAATGGCACTCCATTCGACCCTCACGGCAATGATTGATTTCAATGACATTGCCGCCTGTCGGCTTTAGATTTTCAACCTTACTTATATGAGCGTCGTTATACACAAGATCAATTCCGCAGAAAACCGAATATGCCGTTGTGCAGAATCGTCCGTTCTCGTCCGCAATCTCTCTGACCTCTCCGCAGGATTCCTGTGCAGACATATTTTTTATTTGACATTTATCAATACAATTTTTCTCTGACATTTTCTTCTCCGAAATTTTTTCTTCATTATATCAATATGATATCGTTGTGTCAACAAAAAAGGCTGCCGCCGAAGCGACAACCCCAATTTTAAAATGCAAAGTTAAAGTTACCCGTTGCAACATTGGCAAGGAAGATCAGAATCTGACCGATCGGCGTACCGAAATATTCGATAAGATAATCCCTGTCAATTCCCTGCGCATTGACCGTTATGTCGGCAGATGATGCAAGTCCGATACTGCAAAGCTCTGACTGAACGCATTTTGCAAGCTCAATATTGCCCTGTGCATTCGGGTGAATTGTATCGGTTGATACACAGTCTCTTCTGCCGTCGAACACCTCGCTTGTGTCAACGACGTAGATATTCTGTGGTTTTTCCTCGCAGTATTTCTCGATTGCGTCATTGATGCGCTTCGCCGCCTCTTTATACGGCTTTCTCGCATAGTCAAAGGTCCACGATGTGTAAAGAAGCTGAACAAGTATCACTGCGTCGGGATTCAGGTCGTGAATCCTGTCCATACTCTTTGAAAAATTCTCGTAGTAGGTCTCGCCGATCTTGTCGAATTTTGAATAATCGTTGAAGATAATTCCCTGCGCAATGAGCAAGGCGGCGTGGTCAAGCAGGAAGTCGTTTCCGCCGACGGATACGCTGATAACATCAGCCCATTTAACTGCCTCAATATATTCCTCATCAGTCGAGAGGTGGTTGCAAAGTCCGACACTGTTTCTTCCCATAACGCCGAGATTTTTGTAGTTATATCCGTTCGTGTCGGCAACAATTTTGCCGTAGGACGCCTCATCCGGATTTTTAATTCCGAATCCCTCGGCTATTGAATCGCCGATCACAAGATAATTCAGCGCCTCTTTTGCACTCGCCGCAACGGAAACAATTCCGATACAGATAACGACCGCAAGAATAACCGCAACGCTTTTCTTAAACATCTTCAACTGCAACACCCCATAAAAAATAAATTCAAGGAAACACAAATTCTGCATTTCCTTGAATAATTATACTAAAATAATTTTCAATTGTCAACGATCAACCGAGAACGCCGATAACGACTTTTATAAGGTCAATAATATCATAAATAAAAGTTAGAACTGCGCTGAGCATTACGATTTCACCCCTTTGCTTTGTAGATTATATATTACTTTTCCGATTATGTCAACGTTGAACCACGATATGTTTTATGATATAATAAAATTGTATAGAAACGGAGTGATAATATGATCGTTTATTCTGAATACAACAGTGATTTGGGCACTCTGACACTCGCCGCCGACGGCAATAAGCTCATCGGGCTTTGGATAGAGGGGCAGAAATATTTTCTCTCGACAATCGGGGAAGCCGTCACCCGTGACGATAACAACACCGCCATTGTCAAAGCGAAAAGTTGGCTTGACAGGTATTTTAGGGGTGAGCGTCCGAGCATATCCGAGTTGGAGCTCGCTCCGTCGGGAAGTGAATTTCGGCGTGCGGTTTGGAAAATTCTCTGCGGCATTCCTTACGGTGAAGTGATAACCTACGGAGAAATTGCAAAAGAGATCGCCCGACAGAACGGTCTTTCTTCTATGTCGGCACAGGCGGTCGGCAACGCTGTCGGTCACAACCCGATTTCAATTATAATCCCCTGCCACCGAGTTGTCGGCACCAACGGCAGTCTCACAGGTTACGCCGGCGGAATTGATAAAAAAATATACCTCCTCCGCCACGAGGGCGTAGACACGGATAAATTTTATGATCCACGATGAAATAATTGACATAACTCAAAAATAATGTTATCATTTTAAAAAAGCATATCAGAGGGAAGTTCGGTGAAAATCCGTCGCAACAGCCATTACCGTGATTGAAAAGATTCATAAGTCGGAATACCTGATACGCCGTAATAATAATCTTTGGGCAGGAAAGAAACGCAAACTGTATTCGCCTTTTTTAAAAGGGTTCGGATACGGTCAATATGTTTTTGCCCGCCCGGAAAGGACGGTTTTTTTATGTCTGAAAAGACAAAAGAAGAATACCTTGATTTGCTCAGGGCTGTTGCGGTCAAAGAGAATCGGCTTCCGAAAAAAAGCGACTTCCCGCCGCACGATGTAAACAGGATCAAAGGTTATTTCGGCCCGTGGCCATGAGCTCTTGAGGCTGCCGGCTTGAAAGAGTCGAAGCAGGCTGAACGCAAACAGCGTAATTACGAAAAGAGACAGCGTGCACGGGCACGCAGAAAAGGAGAAGAAAATGCTTAGAAAATCAATTTCGATTATTCTTTCAATAATAATGATCCTCTCTTGCATTTCTTTGAATGTTTTCGCAGAGGACAACGCAGTCAACGCCAAGGTCAAGGAGTACCTTGTTGCACCGAGCCAGTACACTAACAACCCGTACTACGGTGCAAACATCGAAAATACCCTTTCGGGCAAAGCATACACCGCCTCGCTCGGCAATTTCGGCGGTTATGTAATCTATGAGTTCAATGACAAAATTGAAAACAGTGATAAACACCGTTACGGAATCGACTTTATGATCTCGGGCAACGCATTCAATTCCGCCGCTACAACTCAGGAGCCGGGTCAGGTTTGGGTCTCTCAGGACGGAACAACATGGTATGCGCTTGCAGGCAGTGAGCACTACGAAAACGAGACAAACTGGGATTACAGCGTAACATATCAGAAAACCGAGACGAACACATCAACATACGTTGACAGCCTCGGAGAACGCGGAAATGTTTGCTCAAGATCCCCCTATCCGCTTAAGGCAAACTATCCGACAGTTGATTTTGATGAGAACAGCCTCACTCTTTCGGGTGTTCTTCTCAGAAAGAACCTCACTCCGTCAACAGCTAACGGAATCTCAACATCTTTTGGATATGTTGACGCTCTGAGCTGGAAGATGAGCAATCTCCCCGTTAACCCTTATGTTGAGAATCCTCAGCAGAACGCTAAGGACGGACAGTTTGATATTTCGTGGGCAGTTGATAAGGACGGTATGCCCGTTCACCTTGATTGGGTCAAGTACGTTAAGGTTCAGACCGCAACATTCATCGACGGCGGCGTTTTCGGTGAGAAATCGACGGAGATCAACGGCGTTAACCTTGCCGAGGATGAGGACTTTGCTGACAGCAAGGCTGATGTAAAAATCACCGTAAACGGTCAGGCTGTAACATTTGATTCAAACAATTATTGCAAGCTCGATAATCTCGGCAAGGGCGTTGACGTCAGAGTAACGGCTGCCGATTCCAATGTTTATATCAACAACGAACGGACAGCGGAAAAGCTGTTCAGTGAGGCTCCGTCAAAGGGTCTTGTCCGTGTCATCGTGCAGACAGGTGACGGCGAAGCTCAGATCTTTATGCTCGACGTAAGCTCGGCTCTCCCCGAGACAGAGCTCAAGCTCTCCGATTCCGAGATCAGCCTTGACAGACTTGACTCAAAGCAGATCAAGGCAAACCTCAAAAACGTAACATGGAGCTCTTCCGATGAGAATGTTGCCTCGGTTGACAGCGACGGAAATGTTTACGCAATCAGTGAGGGTACGGCGACAATCACCGCAGTTTCGCCTAAGGGTCAGACTGCCGAATGTGCCGTAACGGTTCTCCCGGGCAAAGAGACGGAAACAGTCAGCGTAACTTTCAGCGTTTCCGACGGTACAATCATTCTTGAACCCGCAACAATTGAGGTCAGAGAGGGTACCGCAAAGGCATACGGCTATAAGGTTGCTTCCGTTGACCACACCGGTAAAAAGGTCGAAGGCGTAACGGTATTTGACGTAATCGTAGCCGCTCACAAGGAGATGTACGGTGACGCATTCACAAGAAGCACGGCAGAAAACTATCTTGCTATGAATTACAGCTTCATTGTCAAGTCATTCGGAAGGAGCACATCAAGCTGCGGATTCCTTGTCAATGACACAATGCCGAACGACGGCGTAATTAACCCCTCCTACGGCACAGCAACAGGTTATGCCTGTGACACCGCAACCGTTGTTGACGGCGACGATATTTCATATTTCTTCTATCAGGATACGAGGTATTACAGTGATATGTATGCCGAGTTCAATTCGGATAATTACACTGTTTCGGCAGGCAGAAATCTTAAGGTAAACATCAAGGGCTATTCTCTTATGGAGCACGGTCTTAATGATATGGCAACCATCAGAGATAACTATATGACCAATCTCAAGAACGTTGACATTTATCTCTATGAGGACGGTGAGCTGAAGAAACTCGCAACAACAGATAAGAGGGGCAACGCAAAGATTAAGTTCAGCGAAGAGGGCGAATATACTCTTGTTGCCGTAAGGAACTCCGACAGCGAGGAGGCTTCCACCGTTGTGGCTTATTCAAAGGTTACCGTTACTGCCAAGAAAGATCTTTTTATCGTCCGTGTATTCAAAAAGGTTTATAATTTCATTGTTAAAGTCATAAATTCAATCATCACCGGGGAGTGCTGATAAATGAAAATCAAGAAAATCTTTTGTACGATTCTTTGCCTTTTGCTTGTCGTTTCTCCGATAAACGTACTTGCGGCAACATATGTTTCGGATTCACAGATCGTGTCTTTCAAGACTCCCGTGTCCCCTGCGGACACGGAGCTTCTGTGGTCCGCAAAGCTCGGAACCTCGTATAAGAACGCTCCGAGTACGCAGATTGTTGTCGGCGATACGCTTATCGTTATGAGCGGCAAAAAGCTGTTGAAAATCAATGTCAAGAACGGCAAAACGGTCAAATCAGCAGATATGGTTGATGTTCCGAGTTACAGCTATACCTCACCCTTGTATGCGGACGGAGTTATATACTGCCCGCTTGACAACGCAAAAATTCAGGCATTCAACTACAAAACAATGAAATCAATGTGGGTTTATACCGATCCTCTCGGCGGTCAGTCGCTGTCCCCGATAACGTATGACGGCGGTTACATCTACACGGGATTCTGGAACGATGAGGACAGGAACGCAAACTATGTCTGCCTCAGCGTCAAGGACGAGAATACAAAGGAAACACACGAGGCAAAAAAGGCTGTTTGGAGTTATAAGAATCTCGGCGGCTTCTACTGGGCAGGCTGTGTAACGGTCGGCGATAATGTAATTTTCGGCTGTGATGACGGAACCGTCTATGCGAACAAGGCGTCAAAGATTGTTTCCCTCAACAAAAAAACGGGAAAGCTCACCGGCACAATGCCGATTGTCGGCGATCAGCGTTCGTCAATGACGTATTACGGCGGAAAGCTCTATTTCACAACAAAAGCAGGCTACCTTTACAGTGTTTCTCTGAACTCAAACGGAACATTCAACGATTCCTCGGCAAGGAGACTTTCACTCGGCGGTGCTTCAACCTCAACGCCGCTTATCTATAACGGCAGGCTTTACCTCGGAGTTCAGGGCAACGGATTCGGGCCCGGATATTTTAAGGTTATTAATGCCAACAATCTTTCCGTCATCTACTCTGCACAGACAAAGGGCTATCCTCAGGGACGTTTTCTTCTCAGCGACGCCTACCTCAAGGATACCGGCAAGGTGAATATTTACATCACCTATAACAATAATCCGGGCGGCATAACGATGTTCACCGATTCCGCAAATCAGACAAAGGCGGAAAGCCAAGAGCTCTTCACTCCGGCTGACGGTCAGCGTAACTACTGTATCAGCTCGATTGTCTGCGACGAAAACGGCACGCTTTTTTATAAGAACGACTCGGGATATATCTTTGCGGTTCACACAAAGACAAAAAAAGTATCTTTCTTCAAGAGGATTTTCAACGCTATTGCGGAATTTTTCAGAAAGCTGTTCGGTTAATTTATGAATTTTGGATTCAGGGGATACCACCCGCTTGTAAATATTTTATTTTTCATAAGCACGGTTGTTTTCGGGATGTTTTTCAAGCATCCCGTGTATCTCCTCATATCCTTTTCGGCATCAACAATATATTATCTTAAACTTTCGGGCAAAAGGGGAAGAAAAACCGTTTTCGGTTTTCTTCTTCCTATGCTCCTTTTTGTTATAATAATCAATTCTTTCTTCAATCATTACGGAGTAACGACTCTTTTCGTTCTCCCATCGGGGAACAACTTCACGTTTGAAGCGGTTGTCAGTGGTGTTACAACGGGTCTGGCAGTCGTTTCCGTAATTCAATGGTTCTTCTGCTACAACGAGGTTGTGACGGAGGACAAATTTATGCACGTGTTCGGCAGGATCCTGCCGAAAGGCGCACTGGTCGTCTCGATGATTCTGCGGTTTGTCCCGCTTTACAGGAAACGCTATAAGGAAATCACCGAGGCAAGAAAAGGAATTAAACCTGAAAACAATTCGGGTAGCTTTATCTCAAGGATCAAAGAAACCTGTAAAAATATAGGAATCCTCGTTTCGTGGAGCTTTGAAAATGCAATTGAAACGGCGGATTCGATGAAAGCCCGCGGCTACGGACTGAAAGGCAGAACATATTACTCGAGATTCCGTTGGACACCGAGCGACACTGTTACGGCAATTATTATGCTGTCGGCTGACGCACTGATTATTGTCGGCGCCGCCGAGGGCACAACCTACTGCATATACAATCCGTATGTCATTATAAATTCGCCGTCCGATTTCGGCACAACATTCATAATAAATGAGCTGAACCTGACGCTTAACCCATTCACTGCGCTCGGCATTGCGACGTATGCCGCCTACCTGCTGTTATGCTTTTTGCCGCTGATAATTGATTTAAAGGAGGATATCCGATGGCACAGATTACAGTCAAAAATTTAAGATTCAGATATTCTCTCTCCGACAAGGACTCTCTTGACGGGATCAATCTCACGGTCGGCGAGGGCGAATATATTGTCCTCTGCGGCAAGAGCGGCTGCGGAAAAACAACTTTGCTCAGGCATCTCAAGCCTGCGCTCACTCCAAAGGGCGAGCGTTCGGGCACCGTGTACCTGAACGATTCCGACCTTTACAAGGCTGATCTGCGAACCCAGTCGGAGAAAATCGGCTTTGTAATGCAGAATCCCGACAGTCAGATAGTAACCGACAAGGTGTGGCACGAATTGGCATTCGGGCTCGAAAATCTCGGACTGAAAACCGCCGAGATTCGCCTGCGGGTTGCCGAGATGGCGTCATACTTCGATATCGAGGATCAGTTTGACAGAAAGGTCAACGAGCTTTCGGGCGGACAGAAACAACTGCTCAACCTCGCCTCTGTTATGGCGATGCACCCCGACATTTTAATTCTGGACGAGCCGACCTCACAGCTTGATCCGATCGCCGCAGACAGATTCCTTGCAACGGTCAACAGAATCAACAAGGATCTCGGAGTGACGGTAATAATAACCGAGCATCGGCTTGAGGAAGTATTTACCTGCGCCGACCGAATTGTCGTTATGGATTCCGGCAGGATTGTTGCCGACGGTACACCCGAGAAGATCGGTCGTAATGCCGAGAATCTGCCTCATTTTGTAAAGCTCAGCCTGCCCACGGCTATGCGTATTTTTTCCGCTGTCGGCGGTGAGGGTGAATGTCCCGTCTGCGTGCGTGACGGCAGAAAGTGGTTAAGCAAGCAGAAAATATATAACAAAAAAATTGACAGTACCGAGCCTAAATTAAGCTCCGATAATGCAATTGAATTTAAAAACATCTCTTTCAGATACGAGAAAAACGGCGATGATATTCTCGCCTCTCTTAACTTAAAAATTCCAAAGGGCTGTATTTTCGCTCTGCTCGGCGGAAACGGTGCAGGCAAAACCACGCTTTCAAAGCTCGTTTCAAAAATTGAAAAGCCGTATAACGGGAAAATAAAGATCAGCGGTACAGTGTCGGTTCTTCCGCAGGACGTCAGATCGCTTTTTGCTTCAAGAACGGTTTGTGAAGAGCTTGACGAGATGTGCCGTGACACGGAGCAGGTTAAAAAGATCGCCGAAATCACAGGTATCTCTAACCTCCTCTCCGCTCATCCGTATGACATCAGCGGAGGCGAACAACAGCGCCTTGCACTTGCCAAAATTCTGCTTTGCGAGCGTGATATCTATTTCTTCGACGAGCCTACTAAAGGAATGGACGCCGAGTTCAAGGAAACGTTCGCCGACATAATCTCTCGGCTGAAATCAAAAGGCAAAACCGTTGTTCTTATCTCACACGACATTGAGTTTTGCGCCAAAAACACAGAGCTTTGCGCAATGCTTTTTGACAAAAATATTTCCGCAGTCATCCCGACTGCCGAGTTTTTCAACGGTAACAGATTCTACACCACCGCCGCCAATAAAATTTCAAACGGATTTATCGACGGTGCCGTGACGGATGAGGATGTGATAAGATGTCTAAAAAAATAATTTCACTTCTTATCTTTCTCATCGCTGTGCCTGCCGTCATCTTCGGCTGTTGGAAGCTCGTCGACGGCAAGCAGTATTACCTTGCAAGCGCACTGATTATCGTACTCGCTCTCGCCCTTCTTTTCTTTTCCCTTGAGAAGAAAGAACTGCACACCCGTGAGCTTGTCGCAATCGCCTGCATTGTCGCCCTCGCCGTTGCGGGACGGGCGGTTCTGTTTATGCTGCCGCAGGTTAAATTGACCTGTGCAATTGTCATCCTTGCGGCAATTTCATTCGGGCCCTATGTCGGCTTTCTCAGCGGTGCGCTCTCAATGTTTGTTTCAAACATAATCTTCGGTCAGGGCACGCACACTCCGTTTCAGATGTTCGGAATGGGTCTTGTCGCATTTCTATGCGGACTGATTTTCTACAATAAAAAGCTCGGCGGCAATCGCTGGGCGGTGGCAGCTGTCGGCGGGGTTCTCTGCTTCGCCGTTTACGGATTTATTGTTGATTCAAGCTCCGCACTCTTTTACAGCGCAAATCTCAGCATAAAGACGATGCTCCCCGTCTACATTTCGGGGCTGAGCTTTAATGCGATTCACGCAGTAACCACTTTTATTGCTTTGCTGTTTGCGACGCCGTATATTAAAAACACCTTTGACCGTGTAGCGAAAAAGTACGGGCTGTTTAATCACTGAGAAAGGATGAAAAATATGAAAAAATATATTTCGCTTCTGCTCGTTTCCGTGCTGATTCTTCTTTCGGGATGCGGAATGACAGTCACAAAGGTTGAAAACACAACCGCAGAATCGGGCATTACTACAACCGAAAGTGAATCGGTGACAACAACTGCGTCATTTGCGGAATCGACAACCTCTTACACTACAACAACATCATCTGTCACATCTTCAGCAACAACAAAGGCGGTAGCAGGAAAAGCATCCGCTCTCCCCACGACCGCCAAGTCTCAAAAGGACACGGGTGCGACAACGAAAAAACAAGTCAAGTCGGTAACCTGCACGATTGAAATTGAGTGCAAAACAATCCTTAACAATCTCGGGAATCTCCGTCCCGAGAAAAAGGCATTTCTGCCGAAAGACGGGTACATTCTCAGAGAGACAACGGTAAGCGTTGCCGAGGGCAGTACGGTTTTCGACGTGCTGAAAAAGGTCTGCAAGGAGCACACCTGCCCAGAAAAATGCACCTACTGCCGAAAATCGGGGATTCAGCTTGAGTATGTTTACACCCCCGGCTACGACAGCGAATATATAAGAGGAATCCATCAGCTTTATGAAAAGGACTGCGGAACGCAGTCGGGCTGGATGTATTCCGTAAACGGAATTTTTCCGAACTACGGAGTTAATAAGTACACCGTTAAAAACGGCGACAATATAAAGCTGCGCTACACCTGCAACGGTCTCGGCGAGGATATAGGCGCAGAATTTATGGGTTGACGAACAAGAAAAAACGGATTATTATTAAGACTGTATTTTATCCCTTCCACCGCAAGCGGTCCCCCTCCCCTTACAATAAGGGGAGGCTGAGATATTTTCATCAACCGTAAGCAAAGCGAAAAAATATTGCCAAATAACCTGTCTAAGCGAGGTCATTATGAATACATACACAAAGATTAATTTTGAAGAAGCCAAAAGGATGCTCGACTCGGGAAAGTGCATAATGTTCGATGTTCGTACCGACGAGGAATTTTTCACGGGTCACGCCGAGGGCGCGGTCAATTTTGACGTTGACACAATCAATGCCGACACCGCCGCCGAGCTGATTCCGTCAAAGGATACGCCGATTCTTGTCTACTGCAAGACAGGCGAACGTGCATCGCTTGCCGCCGACGAGCTTTCCGCTCTCGGGTACAAAAACATTTACAGCGTCGGCAGTCTTGTCGAGTGGCCTTACGGTCTTTCATTTGAATAACAATAAAAGTCGACATCTTGTGTCGGCTTTTTAATATATTCCGTGAACTTGCACAAAATAAGCAGCGTACCGTTTGTGAACTTCGTATAGCAAATTTCCTATCAATATGGTATAATGTCAGGGTATCTAAAACAGAGGAGATGACAAATTGGAAGAAAACAAAATGGGCGTTATGCCGATAAACAAGTTGATTATTAATATGTCATTGCCGATGATTGTTTCAATGCTCGTACAGGCATTATACAATATCGTTGACTCGGTTTTCGTCGCAATGGTTAATCAGGAATCGCTGACAGCGGTTTCGCTTTCTTTCCCGGCTCAGAACCTTATGATCGGATTTGCAACCGGCACGGCGGTCGGCGTTAACGCTTTGATCTCACGTGCCCTCGGCGAAAAGAACGGCGAACGTGCAAATAAAATCGCCGAAAACGGCGTATTTCTCGCCCTGCTCAGTTCAATCGCATTTTTCCTTTTCGGCGTGTTCGGTTCACGTCTTTTTATCAGCTCTCAGACAACAATACCCTACATCATTGACGAGGGTGAAAAATATCTTCAGGTATGCTGCGGCGCCAGCTTCGGAATTTTCTTTGAAATAATGTACGAAAGACTTTTGCAGTCAACAGGCAGAACCTTTTACACAATGATAACCCAGGGCGTCGGCGCAATAATCAATATTATTCTCGACCCCGTATTTATCTTTGTGTTCAAAATGGGCGTTCGTGGAGCCGCAATCGCAACGGTTATCGGTCAAATCATTGCATTTATTCTTGCCGTTTATTTCAACCGTAACAAGAATCCCGATCTTCACCTTGATTTCAAAAAGTTCAAGCCCAATGCACGCTTCATCGGCGAGATTTACAAGATCGGTGTTCCGTCAATTCTTATGGTTGCTATCGGCTCGGTGATGACATATTTTATGAACAAAATACTCATCGTCTACACCCTCGGCAAGGAGCTTTCGGTAAACGTATTCGGTGCGTTCTTCAAGCTCAACAGCTTCATCTGTATGCCGATATTCGGACTCAACAACGGAGTTATCCCGATCATTGCTTACAACTACGGCGCACAGAAAAAGCACCGTATGATCAAGACTATCAAGCTCTCAACAATGTACGCCGAAATATTCAGCGTGATCGGTGCAATAATTTTCTTCACACTGCCTAAGGTGCTTCTCGGATTTTTCTCGGCAACACCCGATATGCTGAGAATCGGTGTTCCTGCGTTGAAAATAATCAGCGTCAGCTTCCTTTTCGCAGGTATGAACATTGCCCTGAGCGGTGCGTTCCAGGCGTTCGGAAAGAGTCTGTTCTCGATGATTTCTTCGTTCATCCGCCAGCTTATTGTTCTGATTCCCGTCGCTTACATTCTTGCAAGATACGGACTTTCGATCGGCAACGACAACCTTGTTTGGTGGTCATATTCAATTGCAGACTTCGCCGCATCGGTTGTTTCGGTAACACTATTTGCGGTTCTTTATAAAAGAGTTATCAAACCTATTCAGGAAAAAGAATAAGAAAAGCCTCACCCGGATCATCAAATCAGGGTGAGGCTTAATAATTTTCTGTTTAATCTCTTCTCAGTGCCTCAATCGGGGTCATATTTGCGGCACGCTTTGCCGGATAAATTCCGAAGAAGATTCCTATTGCGCTGGAGAATCCCACGGCGATGAGAACCGTTGAGAATTTGACGGCTATCGGTATCTTCAAATAAGCCGCAACCGCCCACGCTCCGCCTACGCCGAGCACGAAGCCTATTGCTCCTCCGAGCAGGCACAGTATCACGGATTCCGTCAGAAACTGGAGCATAATTGTCGATGTCTTGGCTCCGAGCGCCTTTCTGATACCGATCTCTCTCGTTCGCTCCGTTACCGAAACGAGCATAATATTCATAACTCCGATTCCGCCGACTAACAGCGAGATTGCGCTGACTGCGGCAATGAACGTTGTGAAAATATTGATAACCGAATCGAGCAAGTCAATGTATGTTGCCATAATGTTGAGCGTATACACCGAATCGTCAAAGCTGCCGTGCCTCGTCTTTATGAGGTTCAGCGCCGATTCGCCCGTGTTGTCAAGATCAGCTCCGTCCGTTGCCATAAGGTAAACCTGCGAATACCTGTTCACCTTGTCGTTCAGCTCGCCATTGAGCGACGCAGGTATCGCTATCATTCCCATACTCATCGAAGAGCTTGAGGAATACATCGAGGTCATACTTTCCATCTGATCCTGCGACACCATCGAATTTTCCGTCATATCGACAACGCCGATAACCTTGAGCGACGTTGTTTTGTTATTCACGGTATAGTTGATCGACTCGCCGACGCAGTTTTCCTCCCCGAAAATTTCCTTTGCGGTGAGGGTGCTGATTATGCAGACATTGCGCTTTTGATCATACTCGTCCTTTGTCCACGATCTTCCGTATTTCGTTGTCATCTGATTGATGAAAAGAAGATCCTGGTTGCCGGCGATTGTAAACACAAAGCCGTTATATTTTCCCGCCTGCGCCTGACCGAACGAAAATTCATAAGGTGAGCAATAGCTGACTGTTCCGAGCTTTTTAATTGAGGAAATATCCTCCTCAGTGATGTAATTCGACTGATTCGCCGTGTTGGCATTGACGGCAATCTGAATTGCATTCGATCCCATATCCTCGATCATTCCGACTATGTAGTCACGTCCGCCGTTACCGATCGTTACAATTGCAATAACCGAAGCGACGCCGATTATGATTCCGAGCATAGTAAGAAGCGAACGCATCATATTCGTTTTTATACTAAAAATCGCAATGCGTATATTTTCTCTGATATCCACAGCCGTCCTCCGTTACTTCAGCTTAACCTTCGCTCCGTCCTCAAGTCCGCTTGTATTCTTTATCAGCACATCTCCCTCGCTGACGCCCGAAAGCACCTGATAGTACGTGTCATTGGAGATGCCGAGTGTAACCTTTTTCTTGACTGCGGTTGATTTATCCTTGTTGTAGGCATAAACATATACATCCGAGCCGTCAATTATAATCGCTTCAACGGGCACGACAAGGGCATTTTCCTGAGTATCCGTGATGATTGAAATGTCAACATCGGTGCCGACAATGAACGACTTGTCGCCGTCCTCGATTGTAACCTGGGCAGGAATGGTGCTTGAACTGCCGCCGCCCGACATAATTGAATTGAGGTCAAGCGAGCTGCCCGTTGATGTTGCAACAGCTCCGACATAGGAAACTCTGCCCTCGTGGATTTCATTATTCGCCGACTTGACCGAAACCTCCTGGTTTACGCTGACATCAAGAACATCGTATTTGCTCAGTGAAATATCGGCAACAAGAGGATAGTTAAGAACCTTTATACCAACCTTGTCCGAACCGAAGAATGAACTGATCATCTTTGAAACATCGATTCCCGATGAAATGGAAGAGATGATTGAGCTGATGTCAACATCCTTTCCGTCAACAACAGTCTGTGTTTCAACAGTCTCTCCGACTTTTATATTGACCTCGCTGACAAGTCCTTTTTCACTTGCGATCCAGCCCTTTTTCATCTCGTTTGTCTGTGTGAGGGCTTTCTGATACTCGGACTGCGCATTTTCATAAACCGTCTTATAAACGGACAGATATGTGTCGTTTGACTGGAGTTCAAGGGTTGCAAGCTGAGCCTTGAGCTGAACAAGGGACATTTCCGCATTGATGAGAGCGCTCGATCCGCCGCTCATCTGAGCAAACGCACTCATATCGAATGAGCCCGATCCCCCGGCAATTGTGCCGAGATTGTCAAGAAGTCCCGAGATATCCGATGTACTTGAACCTGCCGAAAGGATGGAGGTAAGTACCCTTCTCGCCGTTGCCTCGTCATACTCCACGCCGAAACGCTTTGCAATCTTTATAAATCTTTTAACAAGGTCGTCTGAGACCTTTACTCCGCTGTCGCTCTTCGTTGACGACGGCTTTGTTGTCGAGGTCTTAGCCTTGAGCGTTTCAATCTCCTTTTCAAGCTCCGCAATCTGTTTTTTGGTTGAGCTTATCTTTCCGCTTGCGGAAGACGAGGAGTTCTTCGCCTTATTATATGCGGCAAGAGCCTTTTCATAGTTATTCTCTTTTTCATTGAGAGCCGTTTCGAGCGAGGAAACGTCAAAGGTTGCAAGCACATCGCCTGCCTTTACAACGTCGCCCTCCTTGACATTGACGGTCTTAACCTTTACCTTGTTCATCAGAGTAAACGACTGCTCCGATGCCGTGGATACCGTACCCGTTGTGTCAAGCGTCTCATTAATCGTCTGCTTCGTGACCTCAACCGTGCTCACGGCGAGCTTCTCCTCGGGCTTGAAGATCATATAGGCGACAACCGCCAGAACGACAACCGCCAAAACCGAGCAGAGAATAATAACTTTTTTGTTTTTTCCTTTTTTCTGCTGCATAAACGCACCCCTAACTCCAATATCTATATAATATCAATATTTTACGGGAGAATAAAATGAAGCCCTATAAAATAATATTTCCGCTTTTAATTATAATTTTTCTGACCGCCTGCGTGGGTCAGAAGCAGCTCAGCGTCGATGAATTTCTCATTAAATACAACGACATTTCGTCCGCCGAGCTGAAAAGCACCGATTTCACAGTAACAAGTAATAATACATATTATTCTTACAGTGCTGTGTCTGACGGCATTTTCATCGCATTTTACACAAAATCCGACGGCGTGGTCGAGCAGTGCACCGTCACGTCAAAAAGCGGCAGCAATCATTTTGACGCCGCCTGTTTGAATATCATAAAGGTGTTCACGGATTTTCCCGATGATAAAAGCCGTAAATTTCTGAAAGACGTCGGAGATTCCGACGGTTTTCATCTCGTTATAAACGACTACGGCATTGGAAAAACAATGATTCTCAACAGAGCAGGTAATGAGCTGAACACCAACGAACTGCCAACGCTGAAAAGAGAAGTCAGGGAGGAGGATATCGCCCGCCCAACTCTTTCCGACGTTACTGATTCTACCAATGCTATTAGACAATAAAAATACTGCGTACAAATTAAAAATTTGTTAAGAAACAGTAAATAAGCAATAAAAGCAAAAAGGTGACGGAAACTCCATCACCTTTAAACTGCATTTTAATTTCAGAATCAGCCAACGAAGCCGCATGCGGGAACTTCGGTCTCCGGCTCCTCTGTGGGAGCTTCCGGCTCTGTTGTTGTCTCATCCTCAGGCTTGTAATAGAGCTCAAGAGCCTTGTTAGCGATAATGCTGTTTGAAATAGCATTATTAAGAGCCTCTACGTCAATACCTGCGTCTGTGAGGAATGCGTCAGCGATATCACGAACTGCACCCGGATCACTGATTTCATCAGAACCGATGCCCTTATCGTTGATGTACTTCTCAAGAGTAGTAACGAGGTCAGCAACATCTTCTTTTGCAGCGCCTGTCTTTATCGCATCAACGATTTCGCCTGCGATCTCTTCAGCCTTCTCATCGTTCTGAAGTGCGGAAACTGCGCCTTCGATTGACGAAGTTGTTGTTTCGGGAACTTCTTCTGCATTGTTCTCTGCACGAACTGAGAATGCTACGGTTGCACAAACAGCGGCTACCATAAGAATTGCCAAGAACTTTTTCATACGAATTCATCCTTTCATAATATTTATTAGCATAGGTATTGTAACCCATATTAATACAAAAGTCAATAGCTTTTCGGAAAAATACGGCAATCAGTCCGCATTATTGTGTGCCTTACTGTAATCGTAATTCTTCCAGCAAACCGTGACGGTGTTACCGTCAACCTTGAATCTTTCAATATTATTATAGGAGTTGATCGAGCCCTCTTTGAAGCCCTCTTTCTCAAGTCCGTCGGTGAAAAGATCTCTCATTCTCGATGTCGGGAAATCAATCGTGGCGATCATAACGAGTGTTGTCTGATCACGGTGTTTTTCGAGCACGCCTGTCTCGAAATCAGCCGCCCACCAGCAGTTTCTCTTAGCATAGTCGATCTTCATCTTCGGGGTTGCGTCCGTTGATTTTTCATACTGCCAGAGCTTCATTGAAACAGGCATTGCGTCCTCATCCTCAACGCTCTTATAAAGCAGATTGTTCGCTCCGAGCGTATCAAGTGCATTCTGATTGTGAGTTCTGTAATAGAATCCGACCTCACAGCCAACCGTTGCCATTGCGTATTCGCCTTTCCAAAGCTCGATAAGCCAGTCCTTGTTGTCGTATGTGAAATAAATTCTGATTGTGGAGAGGTAGAAATTAACAAACTTCGAGCCCCAGTCATAAGCCGCATTAAAGCCGAACTTTCTCTGCGGTGCAAGAGCGTTATAAACCGCACTCGGTGATGAGGTCGGTTCCGTAGTTGTTTTGGTTGCAGTATTCTTCTTTGTGGTGGTTGTTCTTCTGCTCGTCGTTACTCTCGGCGTAGTATTGCTCGGGGTAATCTGACTTGCCGAATACGAGCCGCCCGACTGCGTGGGATTGTTATAAATAACGGAATGTCCTTCGTTGTCTACGATATAGGACTGTCCGTTTTCGCCGACAACGATCTGAGTCGGTCCCTCAAGAATGTCGCTGCCCTGACCGATCTGTATCTCATCTCCGTTTGCGGCGGAGTTCTTGTTCTTTGTGATCTTCTTGCCTGCACCGCAGCCCGTGAGCACGATGCTGAAAACAATTATGAATGAACAAAGCAAAGCTATGTATCGTGTTCTTGAATTTTCCTTTCTCATTTTACACAATCTCCATTATATTTTTTTACATTGTATCATAAACCGAAAGAAAATACAATACCCAAAATTTGCCCGTGGGATATACATTTTTTCTGTATAGTGTGGCTCGGCTGCCGAAATTTGAAGCCGTTGGCGGGGATTTTTCATTGGCTTTTGCAAAATATCAGCAACGGGCTGTTCCGCAAAATCGGATCAGCCCGTCAATTCATATATTTCCTGCGTTTCGGAGCATTTCTCTTGCACTTTCAAGCTGGAGCTTTGTAATCTCCATACCGCCCATAATGCGTGCAATCTCCTCAACACGTTCCTCTTCAAGGAGTGATTTAATATTTGTATAGGTTTTGCCGTCGGAAACAGACTTGCTGATATAAAGATGAACGTCGCCCTGCGCCGCAATCTGAGCAAGATGGGTTACACAGATAACCTGTCTGCCCTTTGACGCACTTCTGAGCTTCATCGCTATTTTCTGCGCCGCTCTGCCGCTGACGCCGGTATCAATTTCATCGAATATCATCGTGTCAACGCCGTCCGTCTCGGCAAGCACATTCTTTATCGCAAGCATAATTCTCGACAGCTCGCCGCCCGAAGCAATCTTCGCAAGCGGTTTCGGCTCCTCGCCGATATTCGCCGAGATAAGAAATTCAATTCCGTCTCTGCCGTTTTCGCTCAAGCCTATATCGTCGCACTTTACAACAAAGCGGACATTCGGCATATCGAGAAATTCAAGCTCCGAGCAAATCGCCTCGCTGAGTCTCTCTCCTGCATTTTTTCTCGATTCGGTCAGCTTTTCCGCCGCCGCCTCGGTTTCGGCAAGAGTTTCTTTCTCCTGCTTTCGGAGCACCTTGACCTTTTCCTCCGAGAAAGCGATATTGTCAAGCTCTTCCCTCGCCTTTTCAAGATAATCGAGCATCTCCTCCTCCGTAGCACCGTATTTCTTTGACATACGGTAGAGAAGATCGAGTCTTTCCTCAATATCGTCAAGCTCGGACGGATCAAAATCCACCTCCGACATTGCGTCACGCACAAGCTCGGCAATATCGTCGAGCTCATACCTTATATCGGTAATTTTCTCGGCAGCTTCACCGAGACTTTCCATATATTCGGACGCACCTGTAATTTCCGATTCTGCCTCGCCGATCATATCAATTCCGGCTCCGTCAGCTCTGAGCGCCTCGTATGCGGCATTGAGACTTACAATAACCTTTTGAGAGTTATTGATCAGCGCCTTTCTCGCTTTCAGCTCGTCACGCTCGCCCACGGTTATATCCGCTTTCTCAAGCTCGTCTATCTGATATGTGAGAAAATCTATTCTCTGCGATTTCGAGCTCTCGTCCGTCGTAATCTTTTTCAGCTTGTTTCTGATATCACAAAGTCTGCCGTATTTCTCACGGTAATCAGCTATCAGGCTGTCATTTTTCGCATAGCTGTCGACAAATCCGCAGTGCTTTTCAGGGGAAAGGAGCGACTGGTTGTCGTGCTGGCCGTGGATGTCAATAAGCTCGGCACCGATCTCACGAAGCATTGATACGGTTACGGGTGCACCGTTGATTCGGCAGATATTCTTACCCTCACGGCTGAGCGTTCGGTTGATAATCAGCACCCCGTCCTCACATTCGATTCCGTTATCGTCGAGGAACTCACGCACCTTGTCGTTAACGTCCTCAAACACGGCGTAAACCTTTGCGTTCTGCGCTCCCGTGCGGATAATTTCACGTGATGTGCGCTCTCCGAGGATCGCATTGATTGAGTCGATGACGATTGATTTACCTGCACCCGTCTCGCCCGTCAGCACATTAAGTCCGCAGCCGAACTCAATGGCGGCGCTCTCAATTATAGCAACATTTTCAATTTTCAGGCTTGTAAGCATATGATCACATCCGTTAATCAAAAATTATCCGCCGTGAGAAGAGGCCTTAACGATTCTGTCAATAGATTCCTTCAGCTCGTGGGCGGTAGCCTCTGTTCTGCAAAGGGCAAAGATCGTGTCGTCGCCCGCAATCGTGCCGACGAGACCCTCCCACTCCATATTGTCAAATGCGGCACAGGCGGCGTTTGCCATACCGACGTGGCACTTGATTACAACCGTGTTAAGCGCATAGTCCGATGAGAGCACGGAATGGGAAAAAATCGTTGTGAACTTTGAGAGATACTCGTCCGTTTCGCTCTTGCCCTCAACATAGCGATACACTCCGTTCTTGTCCATCTGCTTGACAAGTCTCAGCTCCTTGATATCGCGGGAAACCGTTGCCTGAGTTGAGCTGAATCCGTTTTCCTCGAGCTTTTCAAGCATTTCCTCCTGTGTGCCGATCGCATACATCTCAATGAGCTTGAGGATCATACTGTGTCTTTTCTTCTTCATATTTTTGTATCTCCTTTTACAGCCGTCTCTGTTCGAGCTTGCTGTTAAGTATTTCAAGGAACGTTTCGTTCTTTATTCTTATAAATTCACCGCACATATCCGCCTTTTGGATTCTGACGGAACAGCCGCTTTCAATCGGTATTGCGTCCTCGCCGTCACAGGAAAGTCCAATTTCGACATCGCCCTTGCCGTGAAGTACAAATTGGGAGTCGGGTTTAAAAATCAACGCCCTTGAAAAAAGCGAATGTGTGCATATCGGGGTCAGCAAAATACTTTCAATCTGCGGATCGACAACCGGACCGCCTGCCGAAAGATTATATGCGGTCGAGCCCGTCGGAGTTGAAAAAATTATTCCGTCAGCCGTATATTTGTTGAGGAATTTGCCGTTGTGCTCGACAATGAAATCGTCCATTTTTATCTGCAAGCCCCTTGCAATAACCGCATCGTTCACGCAGTGATGAGTGCTGAGCACATCTCCGTTCGGGGAAACAATCTCCGCCTTGAGCATCATTCTGCGGTCAAGCTCATAGCTCCCGTTTTTGAGATTTGCGAGCATTTCAAGCTCGGTCGGTTCAAGTCCTGCCATAAAAGCTATCCTGCCGGCATTGATGCCGAGCGTGGGCTTGCCGAATTTTGCGGCGTGGATTATCGTTCCGTCACCGCCGACGGCGATTATTATATCGCACCTGTCGACCATTTCATCAATAGTAATAAATTCTGCCTTTGCGGACGGAAATTTGCCCTTATAATCACGCTTTATGCAGTAATCCATTCCGAGTTTTTCAAGCTCGGCGCAGACATTGCGTGAAACCTGCAAAGCGTTTTTTCTCGTAAGATTGGGAAGTAATGCTATTTTCATAATCATCCACTGCCTCATTTGTCAAGCTCGCCATGAGAGAGCGCTACAAGCTCCTCGGGCGTGATCTCGCACAGCTTCTGCGGATCGTCGCTTTTCTGTATATGCATCAGGTATTCTATGTTTCCCTCCGGTCCCTTGATCGGTGAAAAGTCAAGGTTTTTGACGTCAAATCCGCTCTCAAGCGCAAATTCAACTATATTTTCAACGACCTCAATATGAACCTGCGGATCACGGACGACGCCCTTTTTGCCGATCTTTTCTCTGCCTGCTTCAAACTGCGGCTTGATCAGGCAAACCGCCTGCCCGTCGCTTTTGAGAAGCTCACGAAGAACGGGGAGAATTATTTTCAGCGAAATAAACGACACGTCGACGCTCGCAAAGTCGATGTCCTCGGGGATCTGCTCGTGAGTGACATATCGGAAATTGGTACGCTCCATATTCACAACACGCTCGTCGGTTCTCAGTTTCCACGCAAGCTGGCCGTAACCGACATCAATAGAATAGACCTTTTTCGCTCCGTGGGTAAGCATACAGTCGGTAAAACCGCCCGTCGATGCGCCGATATCCATACATATGCAGTCGGCAAGGTCAATATCAAATTTTTCTGCCGCCTTTTGCAGCTTGAGGCCTCCCCTGCTGACAAAAGGATTGCGGCTTCCCCTGACCTCTATCTCGTCATCGGGCTTTACGGTCGCTCCCGCCTTGAGCTCCTTTTGACCGTTCAGGTAAACCTGACCCGCCATAATAAGAGCCTTTGCCTTTTCTCTCGACTCGGCAAGACCTCTCTGCGTTACGGCTATGTCCAGTCTTATTTTATCCGACAAATTTTACACCTCGGTCGTCTTTTTGACAATTTTATTTACCATACTTTCGCTGTCGAATCCGTATTCCTTTATAAGCTCGGGCACCTTTGCCTGCTTGACGAAGCAATCCTCGACTGCGGTAATATCATAGCTGCCTCTGTATCCGTGCTGAAGAAGCTCGGCGGCAAATTTTTCGCCTATTCCGCCGCTCCTTACGCCCTCTTCAAAGAAGAAGATATTCTTTGAATCCATAACCTCTTTGAGAGCCTCGGGATCAATCGGCTTTATCCTGTTGAGCTTCAGCACCTTTACCCTTATATTGTGACTTTCAAGCTCCTTGACGGCCTTTGCCGCCTCAAAGAACAGTCTGCCGTAGGTTACGATAACCGTATCGGCATCCGTGTCGCCGTAGACATCGTAGGTTCCAAACGACGGCGTATAGTCCTCCGGAATTTCAGCCTCGCCGCCCCTCGGATAACGCACCGCAACCACGTCCCTGTCACGGTAAAATGCGTTGCCGAAATCCACCTTCATCTCGTCGTAGGTTGCCGGTGAATAAACCGTAACCTTGGGTATGCTCTGCAAAAACGCAACGTCATAAAGTCCGTTGTGGGTTTCTCCGTCGTCACCGACAAAGCCCGCACGGTCGATCGCCAGCACCATTTTCTGATCCTGCAAGGCGCCGTCGTGAATAATCTCATCGTAGCAGCGCTGTAAAAATGTTGAATAAACCGCAAACACGGGCAGCATTCCGCCCTTTGCAAGTCCCGAGGCAAAAGTAACTGCGTGTTCCTCGGCTATTCCGACATCAAAAAATCTTTCCGAATATTTATTGCTGAACTCGGTAAGTCCCGTACCGAGCGACATTGCGGCGGTAATAAGTGTAATGCGCTTATCCTTTTCCGCCATTTTACACATCAGCTTGCCAAACTCATTGCAGAATGTGTCTCCCGACGAATGCGGTTCGCCTGTGTCGATATCAAAATCCGAAATTCCGTGGAAATGGCTCGGATCCTTTTCCGCATAGTTATATCCCTTGCCCTTGACGGTATTAACGTGAAGAAGCACGGGTGCACCGAGGCTTTTCGCTGTTTCCAGCGCCTCGCACATAAGTCCGATATCGTGGCCGTCAATCGGTCCCATATAGCGGAATCCCATTTTTTCAAAGATCGTGCTTTCATAAATGAGATTTTTAACTGCGGTTTTGAACCTGAACAGTCCGCTTGCCATACTGTGACCGATCAGCGGAATCCTGTCAAGAAAACGTTCGAGCTTAGCTTTCATACGAACGTATCTTTTCTTTGAACGGATCTTTGTAAGGTACTTTGCAACCGAACCGACATTCTTTGAAATCGACATCTCATTATCGTTGAGAATAACGATAAGATTTGTCTTTGATCTGCCGGCATTGTTGAGCGCCTCATACACAAGACCACCCGTAAACGAGCCGTCGCCGATCACGGCAACCGTATAATTGTTATTTTTCTTTATCTTATTCGCCTCGGCAATTCCGAAAGCGGAAGAAACCGACGTTCCGCTGTGTCCGCTGTAAAACGTGTCGTGCTCGCTTTCATTCGGATGGCAGAAGCCCGAGATTCCGTCTTTCTGCCGGATTGTATCAAACACATCGTAGCGACCCGTCAGGAGCTTGTGGGTATACGCCTGATGACCGACATCCCATACAATTTTGTCTTTTGGAGAATTAAACGTCAGATGAATTGCAATTGTCAGCTCCACTGCACCGAGGTTTGACGCAAGATGACCGCCGTTTTTGGAAACAGTGTCAATAAGAACGTCTCTTATCTCCTGCGCAAGCTCGGGATATTCGGAGCTGTCGAGCTTTTTAAGATCCGTCGGCGAATGTATTTTATCGAGATATTTAATTTCCTTATCCAATATATTCACATCCGATTAAACAGGTAATTAGTTCTTTCTCTTTTCCATCTTGTCGGCAAAATCGACGAGGAATCCAGCGTCGCCGTCAAAGCTCTTTAATGCTTCCTTTGCCTTTTCGGTAAGCTCGGAAACAATCTCCTTTGAATGCTCGATTCCGAGAAGGGAAACGTATGTGCATTTTTCGTTTTCGTCGTCACTTCCGACAGGCTTGCCGAGGGTTGCGGTATCGCTTGTAACGTCAAGAATATCATCGACAATCTGGAACGAAATTCCGATACATCTCGCATATTCCTCCGCAGCCGGGATCATATCCTTACGTCCTGCGGCGATACAGCCCATAACGCACGCCGCACGGATAAGCTCGCCCGTTTTGAGTGCGTCCGTTTTTTCAATATCCTCAATACCGACCTTTTTGCCCTCATTCTGAAGATCCATAACCTGACCGCCGACCATTCCTGCCCAGCCTGCCGCTTTGGAAAGGACGGCAACCGAGTCGATTATTCTGTCGGCAGGGAGCTTTGCCTTAACCGCCGTTTCAAATGCAAGGGTCAGGAGTGCGTCGCCCGCAAGAAGTGCGTATTCGTAGCCGAACGCAATGTGGCAGGACGGCTTGCCTCTGCGGAAATCATCGTTGTCCATACACGGCAGATCGTCGTGTATCAGCGAATAGGTATGTATCATTTCAAGAGCGCAGGCAAGCGGCAACGCACTTTCGGCATCCCCGCCGCAAGCCTCACAAAACGAGAGCACAAGTTCGGGTCTTATTCTCTTGCCGCCGTTTTCGACGCTGTAACGCATCGCACGGCTGACTATGTCCTCGCTCTCGGGCATATAGCCCTCCAGCGCCTTGTTTATCATATCAATATGGCTCATATCATCATTCCTTTGAGGATCAATTTTTCGTTTTTTGAGCTGCTTAGCCAGGCAAATAATTGCAGTAATAATTAGCACAATTATTCCCAAGCACTCTGCAATCAATTTTATCTCGTAATTTGAGCTGTTGTCATAAACAGTGCTTACTCCGCTTTCATCAGTTTTTTCCAATACTGAGTAGGAGGTTGCAAATATATTTAACAGCTTTGATTTGTTTTTCATCGTGTATCGGGTATTATTCTTTGTACGTTCCGCCGAAAAAATTTCACTGTTCCAATACGAACTGTTTTCGTCTGTATCTTTTATTTCTTCGCACAGCAGAACCTCACCGTTATCATCAATCGTAATTGCCGCATTTTCTCTGACCAAATAAATAACTAAAAAATCATTTTTCCAACCTACGCCGAATTTTCCGTCTGATTTAAAAGTATATCCATATATGAAACTGCCTTTTTCGTCATATACAGAAATATTTTTTTGCGACAGCGACTTACTTCCTATTGCAACATATCCGTTATCACTTACATCAAAGCATAGCAACGCACTGCTTTTCGTTTCTTTATCGGTTCGTTCTATTCTGAGATTAGAAATAATATTTCTCTGTTCATCTGAACTCAGTTTTTCTGTTGAAAAGCCTGATTCTAAATCCGAGGCGGAACAAACCTGCGCAGTAAAAAGAATAATAATCATTGTCAAGAATATTGAGCAAATTCTTTTCATTTTAATTCTCCGTTTATCATTCTTGCTACATTTACGAGCGCCGAAACGGTTTCAGCTGATTATTCTTGCCTCCCTTGCAGGGGAGGTGGCTTCGGCGGTTTGCGCCGAAGACGGAGGGGTTAAAGTTTAATAAAGCCTTACTCCCTCAGTCGGCTTCGCCGACAGCTCCCCCAATGGAGGAGCCCATTATCACTACCGTGCCGACATTGAGCTACCCCGGAGGAGGAGCCCACGCTCAAAATAAATTTCAGCTAACTTTTTGCAAAACCCCTCAGTCACGGACAAGCCGTGCCAGCTCCCCTAAAGGGGCGCCAAAATGGTTTTCTGCTGACTTTCAAATCAAGCCGCAAAATCTATTTGCCCGTCAACCCTCCTGCTTCTCGGAAAGCTCGGTGATTTTCAGCTTTGCCTTTTCAAGGCTTGTATTGCAGAAAGAAGCGAGCTTTGTGCTTTCCTCAAAGAGCTTTATTGATTCGTCAAGCGGCAGACTGCCGTCGTCGAGCTTTGCAACGATCTCCTCAAGCCTTGCCATCGCCTGTTCATATGTCATTTTTGCCGCCATTTACAGCACCTCACAGTTTCTTTCTCCGTCGGCGAATCCGACGGTTATTCTGTCGCCCTTTTCAAGTTTTTTGGAGCTTGTGACGACCTCGTTGTCTTTTGTAATTATCGAATAACCCCTTGCCATAACCTTGAGCGGGCTGAGGGCGTCAAGCCTTGCCGCCGTTGCGGAAAATCTCGAATTTTCCGTGTCGAGCTTTCGCTGTATGCTCAAAAGTGCGCTTGTCAGCAAGCTGTCGACAAGCTGCTGCCTCTGCTCGATGATCATAACAGGGTTTCTGTATTCAAGTCTTTCTTTTATTATATCAAGTTTGTTTTTCTCATCGTTTATTCGCTGTAAAAGCGCCGCTTCACATTCATATACAACCGTTTGAACAAATGCAATGTCCTCACGTATATCGGGAACTGCCAGTTCTGCCGCCGCAGACGGTGTGGGAGCACGCAGATCAGCGACAAAATCACAGATTGTAAAATCAGTCTCGTGGCCGACAGCAGAGATGACGGGTATGCGGCTGTTAAAGACCGCCCTTGCGACAATCTCTTCATTGAAAGCCCAAAGATCCTCAAGCGACCCGCCGCCCCGTCCGACGATCAGGACGTCGGCATAATCGCCGGAATTAAACTGCTCGATTGCGTCGACAATCTGCGGAGCCGCCAATGCGCCCTGCACCTGAACGGGAGCAAGTATAATTTCCGCCAGCGGATAGCGCCTTGAAATAACATTTCTGATATCCTGAATGACTGCACCCGTCGCCGAGGTGACAACTCCTATCCGTGTCGCTCGGTGCGGAATCGGCTTTTTATAGCACTCATCGAAAAGTCCTTCCTGCGCCAGCCTGTTTTTAAGCTGTTCAAACGCAAGATTCAGCGCGCCCAATCCGTCGGGCTGCATATCATCAATATAGAGCTGATACTGTCCGTCACGCTCAAAAACCGAAACCCTGCCCCTGACAATGACTCTCATTCCGTTTTCGGGCATAAATTTCAGCCGTCTGTTTGCCGAGGCGAACATAACCGCCTTGACGGCGCAGTTCTCGTCCTTGAGAGTCAGGTAAAAATGCCCCGTGCGGTAGTGGTTCGTAAAATTCGATATTTCGCCCACAACATAGAAACTTCTCAGAAGCATATCGCCGTCGATTATCGACTTTATATAGGTATTCAGTTGCGTAACGCTCAGTATTGTTGATTTCATTGAAGTGACCTCTTGTGCGCCAGCAATGCGATTCCTGCGGCGTTGTCCGCCGAAAATTCGGGTGCCGCAAAGCCTGCGCCGAGAGTTTTTTCAAACTCTTCACGTATAATTTTATTTGACATAACTCCGCCCGAAAAAATCATCGGAAGATCGCCATACTTCTCGTTTGCGAAAAGTGCGATTTTATAAAGAGCCGTCATTATGTAGTCAAGGCAGTAACGGCAGATGTCCTCGGGCTTTTCGCCTTTTTCAAACATCGCCCTGCACTTATTTTCAACGCCCGAAAGACAGCAGTTGCCGTCCTTGAGCTTGATGTTTATCTTATATTTCTTGTCGCTTTTCTGTGCCAGCTCGTCAACATATTTTCCCGCCGGGAACGGGTAACCGAGCATAACGCCGACCCTGTCAACCGCCTGACCCGCCTTGAGGTCGAGTGAAGAAGCAATCAGCCTTGCATCAAGCTCTCCGCTGACGAGCAAAGCCTGCGTTGTGCCGCCCGAAACGTGAAATGCGAAAAAGTCATTGCCATAGAGATCACGCCTGCCCGAGGAAAACAGCGCCGCCATGATATGTCCCTGCTGATGCGAGAATCGGTAAAGCGGCTTGCCGGTTGCCGCCGCTATGGATTCTGCGGCGCATACTCCCGTCAGGAAGCACGGCATATATGAGCCCTCCGCCCTCATCGGCGCATCCGAAACTCCGATTGCGGAAATCTCTCCGTCAAAGCCGTCGAACAGCTCTCTCATAAGCTCAGGCAGCTGAACCGTATGGTGGAACACGGCGTCGCTTTGGCGAAGCCCGAGCTCGCCTTTTTTCACAGGCAAGAGCTTCTTGCGGTGAATAACCATGTCGGTGTCACTGTCATAGATTGCGCACGACGTTGTATAGTTACTTGTGTCAATTCCTAAAAAGTAAGGCATTTCAATCCTCTTTTTCTCTTGAAATTGAACCGAGGATTCCGTTTATAAAGCCTTTGTCCTCGTCCGAGCCGTAGACCTTGCAGATCTCGACCGCCTCGTTGATCGAAACGCCGACGGGAACCTTGTCAAAATATTTCATCTCGCAGACCGCCATTCTCAGAATAGCAAGGCTGACCTTTGAAATTCTCTGTTTGCTCCATCCCTTGAGGTTGCGCTCGATAACGGTGTCAATCTCGTCAATATGCTCGTCCGCCTTTTTAACAAGATCGGCAGTCATCTTATCCTTTGTAATGACCTCCGTCTCAATCGCAATATTCAAAATTTCGTCGATGGAAAGCTCCGTATTAAATGACTTTTCAAAAAGTATGATAAAAGCCTGCTCTCTTGATTTACGCTTGTCCGCAGAAGGTGAACCCATTGTTACGACCAATCCTTTCAATAAAAAATCCCTCCGTGTTATATACACAGAGGGTCAGTACGTCTATATTTCTCTTGGCAAGGTGCACTGAATTGTATATATACACTATTCACTGCATATTATATCACATTTTTTTAAAATCTCAACTGTTTTTTGAATTATTATTTAAAAAATTGCCGATTAAAGCGTCCCGTTTTCAAATTCACGCTTGAACCACACGTCCTTGACCTCAAATTCACGTGAATTGAGGTAGGAAAGTATGCCTGCGCTCTCGTCAAACATAAACACCAGCTTATAGGAATAGAGGCACTGCTTACGGTAGCCGAACTCCTTATTGAGCTTGTTCGTGCCGTATTTTCCGTCGCCAAGCAACGGGTGACCGATCGAAGCAAAATGCGCCCTTATCTGATGAGTTCTGCCTGTCATAAGCTCAACCTCGACAAGGCTCAGCTGTTTATCATAATCACGTCCGAGAACCTTATATTTTGTGCGGATCTCCTTTGCTCCCTCGCAGGGATTCTTGAGGATTTTAACGGTGTTTTTCTTCTCATCCTTTAAAAGATAGCCCTCTAAAAGTCCGCTGTCACGCTCCATAATGCCGTGGCAAACGCAGAGATAGAATTTCTTCAGATTCGTTCTCTCTTTCATCTGAGCGTTCATAATTCTCAGACTTTCGGCATTCTTGGCGGCGATGACGATTCCGCCCGTGTTTCTGTCAATCCTGTTGACGAGCGCAGGGGTGAATGAATTTTCCTCGTCGGGCTTGTACTCCCCTTTTTCATAGAGGTATTTTTTTATCCTCGTGATAAGGGTATCGACATACTCCCTGTCATCCGGATGGCAAAGCAAGCCTGCCTTTTTGTCGAGGAGCATAATATTGTCGTCCTCATAGAGAATATCAAGTCTGCTCGGTGCGCCCGTGAAATCGTAACGGGTTTCGGGCTTGACGAAAAACTCGTCGTTGATATACATATCGACCTTATCGCCCACCTGCAAGACCGTTGAGATCTCGGCACGCTTGTTATTGACCTTTATCCGCTTTTTTCTTATGTATTTATACATAAGCGACTGCGGAAGATTCGGTACGCCTTTTCTTATAAACTTGTCGAGCCTTTGACCTGCGTCATTGGCTTTTATATCAAAACTTTTCATACTTAATTCTTAAACGAGTGTATCGGCGCAGGGATTCTGCCGCCTCTGTTAATGAAATCCGAGCAGTCGGCACCGTTGACGGGCATTATCGGAGCATAGCCGAGCAAACCGCCGAACTCGACGGTATCGCCTACATCCTTACCGATTACAGGAATCAGCCTGACTGCCGTGGTTTTCTGATTTATCATTCCTATTGCCATTTCGTCGGCGATTATGCCCGAGATTGTCGAAGCCTTTGTGTTGCCGGGGATCGCAATCATATCAAGACCGACGGAGCATACGCAGGTCATTGCCTCGAGCTTTTCAAGGGTCAGCATTCCCGCATTGACCGAGTCGATCATTCCCTGATCCTCTGACACGGGAATAAATGCGCCCGAAAGACCGCCGACATATGACGAAGCCATTACGCCGCCTTTTTTGACCTGATCGTTGAGCAGTGCGAGAGCCGCCGTTGTACCCGGAGCGCCGACATATTCAAGACCCATCTCCTCTAAAATCTCGGCAACGCTGTCGCCGATCGCAGGGGTCGGAGCAAGCGAAAGGTCAATTATTCCGAACGGAACGCCGAGTCTTTGCGATGCCTCACGTGCTACGAGCTGACCGACTCTTGTGACCTTGAAAGCGGTTTTCTTGATCGTTTCGCAGAGAGTTCCGAAGTCACTGCCCTTTACCTCGCTTATGGCACGCTTGACAACTCCCGGTCCGCTGACGCCCACATTTATTATAGTATCCGCCTCGGTCACGCCGTGGAATGCGCCCGCCATAAACGGGTTGTCGTCGGGAGCGTTACAAAACACAACCAATTTTGCACAGCCGATTGAGCCGTTATCTCCGGTAAGCTCCGCCGTTTTAACAATTGTCTCTCCGAGGAGCTTCACTGCGTCCATATCTATACCTGTCTTTGTCGATCCGACATTTACGGAGCTGCAAACTCTTTCGGTCGAAGCGAGAGCCTCGGGAATTGACTCGATAAGAAGCCTTTCGGCAGGCGTCATACCCTTGGAAACAAGAGCGGAAAATCCACCGATAAAGTTAACGTTTATCTCGTGCGCCGCACGGTCAAGAGTCTTTGCTATCTTAACAAAGTCGGAGGCAGTCTTACAGCAGGCTGAGCCGATGAGGGAGATCGGAGTTACGGAAACACGCTTGTTGACAATCGGGATTCCGAACTCAAGCGCAATTTCGTCGCCCGTCTCAACGAGCTTGCCCGCCTTTTCGGTTATTTTTTTATAAATATTTTCGCAGGCTGCGTCAACCTCGGACGATATGCAGTCAAGCAGGCTTATGCCCATCGTGATCGTGCGCACGTCGAGATTGTTTTCTTCAATCATTTTGTTCGTTTCACGAACCTCAAAGGAATTAATCATAGTCCGACCTCAGATTCTGTGCATTACGTTAAAAATATCCTCGTGCTGCATCTTGATTTTAACGCCCAGTTCTTCGCTTATTTTATCCATCTCTTCGCAGAGAACCGCAAAATCCTTTTTCGCATTCTGAGCGTCGACTATCATGATCATATTGAAAAAGCCCTGAACAATCGACTGATTGATATCAAGAACGTTTATATCATTCTCGGCAAGGTAGGTGCATACTCTTGCGATTATGCCTACCCTGTCCTTACCTATAACCGTAATTATTGTTCTGTTCATTCCTCGTCCTCCGAATTGTCGCTGATCTGTGAAAGAATCTCCTTAAGATTCAGCTTTTGTGTGTTGAGGATTTCATCCGCCCTGTTGAGGGTTTCGGTAGGATCCTGCTTGTTCTGCTCGTATTCATCGGGAACATCAAGCAGCTTCTCGGCATCCTCAACCGTCGCATCTTCTCCGAGATCCTGAGCCATAAGAGCATCTATACCCGTCGGCTCCCCCGTTGCTTCAACGGCAACATTCTCTTTGATTTCGGCGCCGTATGCCTTTGCATATCTCTTCTTTTTCACAATATGAAGAACAACCAAAGCGGCAATAAATATAACGAGTGTGCCTGCCGAAACAATTGCGCCGATCATAAGTCCCTTCGGCTTGTAGGTCATTTCCACCGTATGAGTTCCGGGTGCGGCGTCGATTCCGATAAGTGCGTCGCCGAGAGCAACAGGCTCAACCTTTTCGCCGTCAACGGTGATCTCCCAGCCCTCATCATAGTTGATCGAGGTGTAGATAAGCTCCGTTGCGCCGACCTTGACCGTTCCCTTGATATGTGTATCGGTAAACTCGGTGATATCCATTGCCGAGGCGGAGAGCTTGTTGTATCCTGCCTCAAAGTTGTTCATATTCAGACCGACCGCATAAATATCGGCATAGCCCGAATCCTTATTTGCCGGGATCGTAACCTCAACGGTCATTATCTCGCCCTTTTCAAAATATCCGCAGTCAAGGATGTACGGATCGTCGGGATCCTGAGTTTTTGAAAGTCCGTTGGTTCCGTAAACGTCAATGCTTTCCGCAGTTGTGCAGTCCGCATAGAGGTAAACGTTCTGCGACTCGGGAATCTCATACTTAAGAATTATTGTGCCGCTCTCGTCCGAGATCTCCTTGTGATATGTGAAGTTCTCGGAAACAAGATCCCCGTCGTCCCTTATGTTTTCCGTCTTACTGCTTGCCGCGGGAATTTTGTCGAAAACATCGCCGACGTCGGTTGCACGCGTCCAATAATCGTTCTGAATCTCAAACGGATTTGAACCCGTTGTGATCCACTTTTCAACCTCCTCGCTTACACAGTATGCAAGCGGAAGATAATAGTTATTCTTGTATGCGACAAACTTATCGTTCTCCGCAATTTTAGTATAAAGCTGATCGTTCATCAGCGAATTGTCGTTGTTGACGATATATTTCAGCGACATCATCGCATTGTATACGGGAGTCTGCGGAGCGTAGATGTAGCTGTTGATATAGTTGCTGTTAAGTCCGAGATTGTGCTGAAGATTTGCGGACTTTTCATAAGCCATTGACGAGAACACCGAAACGCCGTTGTAATTGAACCACGATGCGTCCATCAGAGTGTTGATATTGGTAAGCTCCATTCTGTACTTATCCGTACCCTCAACGGTGTCGAGCTTTTCCTTAAGCTCTCTGAACTCCGTATAGCCGTTGACAAAATTCGGCTTCTGCTGGCTGATAACAAAATGGTTCGTATCGCACACGGCAACCTCCGCAAATACGCAGCACATCAGAAGGAGAGAGACTGCGGACTGCGCAATATTTTTCTTTTTCATAAGTCCGAGCACAACGGTGTAAACAACAGCAAACGCAATGCTCAGATAAATTGTTTCTTCCGTTGCGTTTTTCATTCCGAGCTTTTGGACAAGGACGGCAAAAATAACCGTTGCAACCCCAGAACCGAGGAGCGCCTTTGTCGAAAACGACCTGATATTGACAAGTGCTTTGTATGCAATCGTCAGGAGCAGGAATGAGTAAATGAATGAGAATCTGAACGGAAGATCGTTCGGGAAATGGAATGCGTGAATGACATAGTTCGCATAATTTAAGTTAAATCCGATAAAGAACACGGCAAGCAGAATGATGTTCGCCGCACGCTCACGCGCCTTGATTTTGTCGCAGAAAATATAGAGAGGAACAAGCATAACGGTGATAACACCGCAGTAAACGTTCGGAAGAACCGTTTCACCGCTGCTTCTGATTGTCGGCTCGAGCGAGGAGAGATGATTTGCAAGGAAATCGAAAATATTGTTATAGAACTGGTAGTCGCTCGGGAATGTTCCCGAGGTTGCCGAGCACGCCTTGAGGCAGAAATATGTCGGGACAAGAGCCACTGCGGCAAGTCCGACTGCAACGAATGAGCCGAGGGCAAAGAGCAGACCCGATTCGACAAAGCGGCTGTAAAGAACATTGTCAATCTTTCTGTCGTATATTTCGCCGTTCTCGTCCTCATAGATCGGCTTTGTCGGCAGAACCTCCTTGATCGAATAATGTGAGAAGAAATAAGCAAGGAAATACAGCACCGAGAAGATGCAGATCATATATGACATATAGTAATTGGCGAAGAACGAAACCGCCAGCGTAACGATGTAAAATGTCGCTTTCTGCTTATTGATTATTCTTTCGATTCCGAGAACGACAAGCGGGAGCAGGTACATAGCGTCGATCCACATTATGTTCCAGTAATATGCGATGAAGAATCCGCAGAATGCATATAGAATACCGAAAGCGGAGATCGTGAAATCGTTCTTGCCTGTTGACTTTTTAAGATAAAAAGCCATTGATGCGGCGGCAAGGGCATTTTTGAGGAAAACCATTGAGCCGATCGCCTCGGGAATATTCTCGTGACCGAAAATGAGAGCCAGAAGAATGCCGACGGGGCTTGAAAGATAGTTATAGAAATTTCCGATAAACGATCCGCCGCCTCCCGTGTTCCAGGAATAGAGCATACTCTTAAACTGAGTTATCCTGTCGTGAAGCTCCGCAAAGAGAGGTCCGTACTGATGGTAGAGATCCATTCTCAGAACAGTCTTGTTTCCGAACGGAATTATCTCAAAGCAGTAATACACCAGCAGCATAAGCACCGCACTGCAAACGAACGCAAGAATGACATAAATATTTCTGTCAAGAAATCTTGCGAGCTTTGAATCGGGATGTTTCTTTAACAAATTCTTTTTCAAAAGGCTCATTCCTCTCTTTTATGTAAAAGTTGATTTCAAAATTCAATTACATATATATTATCACACAACATTTAATCTTTCAATAAGACTGTCCGAAAATTCACATTATTTTAAAACTTCCCTGTTCTATTTCGGGACAAGAGGTCATAAGAAATTATTGGTGGTGCATATGAGGCGAAGCAAAAAAGAAAACTACAACTTTCTTCTCAGATATCTCCCGTCCGTTTTCGCCTCTCTCCCCGACGGCGACGTTTCGGAGCTTTGCGAAATTCGGCTGCGTGCGGGACGTGCGGCGGTTCTTATTTTCAACGGAAGAACAGGCTTTCTGACCGAATCGGGCAGGCTGACTTTTTTCTATTCCGAGGGACTTTTTTCCGTGTCCGAGGCGGAGCTTGAAGATATTTTTATAAAGATGTGCGGCTACTCGGTTCACAGCCTGACCGAAAATATTTCCGACGGATTTATAACGCTTGACGGCGGCTGCCGTGTCGGAGTTTACGGAACGGCGGTGCTGCGTGACGGCAGAATCTCCTCGGTAAGGAACATTGAGGGGCTGAATATCCGAATCCCTGCCGAGTTTCGTGACTGTGCCCGACCGATTTACGACAGGCTTTTTCATAACAGAACACCTAACACGGTGATATGCGGTCCTCCGATGTCGGGCAAGACAACGGTTCTGCGTGACCTTTGCCGTCTGATTTCCGACGAAAGTATGAAAAAGGTTGCCGTTATCGACGAGCGCTGTGAGCTCAGCGGCGGCGATCTCGGTTTTAACACGGATATTCTGAAAAATTATCCGAAAGCAGTCGGGATTGAAATTGCCGTCCGTACCCTCTCGCCCGACGTGATAATCTGCGACGAAATCGGAACGCTCGACGAGGCAAGGGAGCTTTGCGCTCTTTTCAACTGCGGCGTCAAATTTGTTGTTACAATGCACTGTTCGGATCTCAACGAGCTGAAGCGCAGACCGCAGTTTTCCCTCATCTCGGAAACGGGTGCGGCGGAGGCGTGCGTGCTTCTCAATGAAAAGAATTTCGGAATAAAAAAGATAACGATCAACAGGAGCTGAGGTTATCCTATGAAAATAATTTCCCTCATCGCTTTGGGGCTTGCCTGCGCACTGTCCGGGCGGTATATCGCCGTCAGGCTCTCACGTCGGGTGAAAATACTTGAAAAAATAATTCTTATGTTCGGCACAATTGAAACCGAGATCGGCTATCTCAGCCGACCGACCGAGGAGTTGATCAAGCGGCTTGCGGACAAAGACGAGCTGTCGGAGCTTGACTTTCTTCCCGCCTGCCTCTCCCTCTGTGAAAACGGCGAAAGCATTAATGAGGCGTGGGGCAATGCGCTGTCGAGGTCGGACAAAGTCACGGGAGAGGACTCCTGCATACTGTACTCGTTCGGTGAAAATCTCGGCAGGAGCGACGTTGACGGACAGCTTGCAAACTGCCGCTACCATTTGGAGCTTGCACAAGAAAGACTTCGTGAGGCAAGAGAAAATCGTGAGCGCTACGCCTCCCTCGCCTGCGGACTCGGAATGCTTTCGGGAATCGGAATTTTTATAATTTTCTTTTAAGGCAAGCTGCCAATATTGCCTTGGATTAAGGAGCGGATTATGGAACTGGTAATCAAAATTGCGGCGGTCGGGATCATCGTTGCGGTGCTTCAGCAGATACTCAGCCGCTCGGGACGTGACGAATACGCAATGCTCGTTGTTCTCGCAGGACTTATCGCCGTTGTCGCTATGCTGATACCCGAGCTGACCGAGCTTTACACGTCGGCGTCCTCGGTGTTCGGAATTTGATATGGAAATCATAAAATTTGCGGTTATCGGCATAATCTGCGCCGTGCTCACCGTCGTTGTCAGGCAGTCACGACCCGACCTTGCGATAATAGTTCAGCTTGCGGGAATCGTCATCCTCGCAATTTTTGCGGCGGAATATCTTAAAAATATTTTTACTCAAACCGACGGACTTTTCGCCGAGGTTAGTCTGATAAGCGACGGATATCTCTCCCTGCTTGTGAAAATTCTCGGCATTGCCGTTGTAACAAAAATCGGAGCCGACATATGCTCCGACAGCTCAAACTCTGCGCTTGCAACCGTGGTTGAGCTTGTCGGAAAAGCAATCATTCTTGCCATGTGTCTCTCGCTGATAAAAACTCTTGCAGAGCTTGCAAAGGGGCTGCTTGAATAAATGAAAGTAAAAAAAATTATAGGAATACTTTTTTTAATTTTGCTTTCCGCTTTGACTTTTTCCGTTCAGTCGGGCGCCAAGTCATATGCGGACGACGTGAAAGAAATTTACGACACCCTCGACCCCGGCACTCAGGAGCTTTTGAAAGATATCGGAGCGGATTCGGCGGATTTCGATTCAATGTTCAGCGTCACTCCGCAAAGAGTCTGGGAGCTCACAAAGAAGCTCATCACGGGCAATATCGAAGCTCCGACACGCTCGGCAGTGAGGCTGATATCTGTCGTTATTCTGATTGCGATTTTTGAGTGCTTTGCACCCGACGATGTCAGAATGAAAAACATTGTCGGTATTGTCGGAACGCTGATGTGCGTTATTTCCGTCATCTCTCCCCTTTCCACTGCGGTCAGCTCGGCGGTTTCGTCGATCTCCGTCAGTGAGAAACTGATGCTTGCGCTGATACCCGTCCTCACCGCCGTAATCACGGTAACGGGAAATCCGACCCTTGCGGCGAGCTTTCAGTCAATCGCTTTCACGGGAGCGCAGATTATTTCGGGAATGTCAAACGGCTACATAGTCCCGATTGTCGGAGCGGTTATGGCTCTCGATATAACAGGCTCGGTTATGCCGTCATTTAAACTCGGCGGAATAACATCCTTGATAAAGAAAACTGTCACTGCCGTGCTGACCTTTGTCTCGACACTTTTCGTCTCGTTTCTCGGCATCAAGGGTGCCCTTGCCAACGCCGCAGATACCGTTGCTTCAAAGGGTATCAAGCTCGTTATCAGCTCCGCCGTGCCCGTAGTCGGCGGTGCGCTGAGCGAGGCATATTCGGGAATAATCGGCAGTCTTGTCCTTGTGAAAAGTACGATCGGAATTTTCGGAATTGCGGCAATTGCGCTGATAAATCTTCCGTCATGCATACAGCTTCTCTTTTGGATTTTCGCTTTGAAATTTTCGGCGGCGGTCGGCGAGCTTTTTAACCAGCAGGGTATTTCCGATCTTTTAAAGGCACTCGCCTCTTCGCTTACTCTTTTGAATGTTGTTCTACTTTTTAACGCCGTGCTTTTTATTATCTCAACGGCGCTGATTCTTGTTATAAAGGCGGGATAAAATGACCGAGATAAGGCAGTGGGCATACGGAATCACCGTGTCGGCAATCGTCGGAGCGATAGTGCTTTCGGTCTCCCCCGGCGGCTCGACGGAAAAGCTCGTCCGAGCGGCAGTCTCGCTCTTTTTGATGTGTGCGATTCTCAGTCCGTTCCTTTCGGGAGCCGATCCGATGAAGCTGTTTGACGGAGTTGATCTGCCCGACAGCGAGATACAGTCAGCCGAAAATTCCGAAGCTCGGAATTATTTGGAAGAGCAGATGAAAGAAAAAATTTCCGACATTCTTGACGAATGCGGAATAAAAAATGCGGACATCCGCATAAGTATCAATATAGAAAATGAAAATGAAATGTCAATTGAATCCGTTGAAATTTCGGCAGAAAAAATTTATGAAAACAAATTTAAAAATGCCGAGGAAAATTTAAAAAAACAACTCGGAATTGAAGTTAAAATCGAGGTGAAAAAATGAACAAAACCGTCCAAAAAATTCTTGAAAAAATAAAGCGTGACAAAAGATTTGCCGCAATAGTCTGTATCGGCCTTGTCGGAATAATTCTGCTCACGCTCTCGGAGCTTATGCCGCAGAAAAGCGACGCCAAGCAGAGCGAAAAATCCGAAAACACCACGGATATCCGTGACAGCTATGAAGAGGATATTGAAAAGCGGCTGACCTCAATAGTTTCTTCAATTAACGGCGCAGGGCGCACCGAGGTTATGGTAACTCTCGCCTCGGGCGATGAAAATGTCTACGCCGTCAAGGAAAAAAGCAGTGACGGATCAAAAGAACGTGAATACATTGTCATCGACTCCGACAAGAACGAGTCGGGACTTCTTTTAAAGGTGATCGAGCCCGAGATACGCGGCGTTGCAATTGTTTGCGAGGGTGCCGACTCCGCAAAGGTCAGACAGGAAATCATCTCCTCGGTTTCGGCGGTTCTCGGGATAAGCACCAATCGTATAAGCATCGCAAAAATTAAATCAGCAGAATAAAGGCGGAGGTATTTATGAATATGATAATCAAGAAGAAACAGCTTGTCTCAATCGCACTTGTGCTGACCCTCGGGGCGGCGGTTTTCGTCAACTGGTATTTTGCCCGACCCGGCGTAAAATCGGTGATCGACACGAGCAAGACGACCGTTAACCGTCAGGTTGAAAATCTCGGCGATGCGCAGTACGTCTCGGCAACAACCGCATCGTCGGAAACGATGGCGGATTTCAAGGTCAAGCGTGAAGCGACTCACGACGAGGCAAAGGAAACGCTCAATTCGGTTATCAAGGACGCAAAGTCAGATTCCGAAGCCGCCGAGGAGGCAGGCGAAGCCTTGGCGGAGCTTTCAAAAGCAATTAAAAATGAGGCAGATCTCGAGAATCTCATAACGGCAAAAATTTCAAGCGACTGCGTTGTTATAATCGACGGCGACGTCTGTCAGGTAATCGTCGGCAAGGGTGTGCTGACAGATAACGTCTCTCTTCAAATCAGGGATCTCGTTATCAAGCAGGCAGATATCCCGTCAAAAAATATAACGATTGTCGAGCTAAAAAAATAAGATTAAAACCGTCGGTTCGCCCGACGGTTTTTCAGTACGGCTGTTTGATCACCTCAGCAAATCCTCTATCGAAACGCCGAGAACCTCGCAGATCTTTTGAATATTTTTCATAAGAGGAAATGACGGACCGGTCTCATAGTGCGCAATCGTCGAACGGTCAAGCCCGACCAGATCACCGAGTTCTCGCTGAGTAAGGTTACACTTTTTTCTTGCGGCTTTAAAATTTTCTGCAAAACTCATTCAAATTCCCCCGTAAAATAAAAATGCACGGCATAAAGCCGTGCAGAAAAACGCACAACTCTAAGCCGCCAAGCAAGTTGTTTTATACAAACGATGTTCGCAAAAATCAACGAGTGTGCATTTTTACCAATGTAAAAATACTTACACCGTTCATATAAAAATATTCACTTGCTTGGCGTTGCCATTATAACATATCAGAATCAAATTTTCAACCGCAATTGTATAACTTTATTCCCGAAAATTTTCTTAGCACGATGTGACCATCGTGCCTTACGATGAATGAAAAAATATCCCGACACGAGGCTAAAAAGCAGAAACCCCGCTCTCCTGTTGGAGAGCGGGGTGAAAATTATTCTGTCTTAAGTTTAATTCCGAGTTCGTCAAGCTGGAGGTCGTCTACCTCTGCGGGGCAGCCTGTCATCGGCTCGCTTGCGTTCTGAACTTTCGGGTATGCGACAACGTCTCTCAGGCTGTCGCATCCGAGCATCTGCATAACAAGACGGTCAAGACCGATGCCCATTCCGCCGTGCGGCGGTGCGCCGTATCTGAATGCGTCAAGCAGGTAGCCGAACTTTGCGTAAGCCTCCTCCTGAGTGAGGTTGAGGAGAGTGAAAATTCTGCTCTGAAGCTCGGGATTCGTGATTCTGATTGAACCGGATGAAAGCTCGATTCCGTTGAGAACAAGGTCGTATGCCTTTGCTCTTACCTTTGCCTTATCTGTTTCAAGATATTCAAGGCACTCGTCCATCGGAGCGGTGAACGGGTGATGCATTGCAACCCAAGTTTTGCTGTCCTCATCCCAATCGAAGAACGGGAATTCTGTGATCCAAAGGAGATTGTACTGACCCTCGGGAATGATGTCAAGTCTCTTTGCGACCTCCTGACGGAGTGCGCCGAGAGCGTTGAAAACAATGGAATTTTTAACGTCGCCGACAATGAGAACAACGTCGCCGGCTTCTGCACCTGCCTTATCAAGGATAGCCTTGAGCTCGTCCTCAGTGATGAACTTTGCAAATGACGAAGAAACTGTTCCGTCCTCGGCAATTCTTACCCATGCAAGACCCTTCGCGCCGTTGCCCTTAACCGAATCGGTGAGCTTGTCAATCTCTTTTCTCGAAAGCGACTTGAAAGCGTTCTTAGCTGTGATACCACGAACCGAACCGCCGTCTTTTACTGTATTGGAGAATACACCGAAGCCGCAGTCCTTAACGATATCGCTGAGGTCATAGAGCTCCATACCGTAACGTGTGTCGGGCTTATCGGAACCGAAACGCTCCATAGCCTCTTTGTATGTAATTCTCGGAAGCGGAAGCTGAATATCAACGCCGAGCGCCTCTTTGAAAACTCTCTTCATATAGCCCTCGCCGATGTGGAGCACATCCTCCATATCAACGAAAGACATTTCAAGGTCAATCTGTGTAAATTCGGGCTGACGGTCGGCACGAAGATCCTCGTCACGGAAGCAGCGGGCAATCTGCATATAGCGGTCAAAGCCTGCAACCATTGAAAGCTGCTTGTAAAGCTGAGGCGACTGCGGAAGAGCGTAGAAAGAACCGTTGTGAATACGGCTCGGAACAAGGAAGTCTCTTGCTCCCTCGGGAGTGGAACGGATGAGAATCGGAGTTTCGATCTCTATAAAGCCGTTCTCGTCGAAATAATCACGTGTAATCTTGCAGATCTTGTGGCGCATAATGATGTTGCGCTGAAGGTCGGGACGGCGGAGATCAAGATAACGGTACTTAAGTCTTGTAAGCTCCGAAGTCTGACAATTCTCTACGATCTCAAACGGCGGAGTTTCACTCTTTCCGAGAACACGGAGATCGGTAACGTCAACTTCAATTTCACCTGTCGGAATGTCCATATTTTTTGAGGAACGCTCACGAACAACGCCCTTTGCCATAAGTACGTATTCGCTTCTTGCGGAGAAAGCCTTATCGAAGATTTCCTTGTCTGTGCTTTCGCCGAAAGCGAGCTGAACAATGCCTGTTCTGTCACGCAGATCAATAAAGATCAATGCGCCGAGGTCACGCTGACGCTGTACCCAGCCGGCAACGACAACCTCTTTACCGACGTCGCCGATTCTGATGTCGCCGCAATAGTCGGTACGCTTTAAGCCTGTCATAAAGTCCATTATATTAAGCCTCCTAAAATTTTGCTTAAATCTATATTATCCATATCCTCGGCGGCTGTGCTCTGGAGCTTCATCGCTGCCGACTGAAGTGAATATTCCATAAAATCATCGGCAAAGGAGTCAAGAGAAATCTCCTGCGTTTCGCCGCTTTCCATATTTTTAACCTTGGCAACGCCTGCCGAGAGGTCGTCATCACCGATAATTGTTGTGAATCTTGCACCGATCTTGTCGGCGAACTTCATCTGAGCCTTGACCGAACGACCGACAACATCAAACTGTGCGCTGATACCGGACTGGCGAAGCTCAAGCGCAAGAGCCGCCGCCTTGGTGAGCGCCGCATCACCGATGCTGCCGATGTAAATCTCGGGAACATCAGCCGCCGGAAGTGCGATTCCCTGTGCCTCAAGAAGAAGCAGTATTCTTTCAAGACCGAGTGCAAAGCCGAGCGCCGGAACATGAGGGCCGCCGATTTCTTCAACAAGTCCGTCATAACGTCCGCCTGCGCAAACCGCACTCTGTGCACCGAGAGCATCGGTCACGAACTCAAATACCGTGCGTGTATAATAATCAAGACCTCTTACAATATGCGGATTGACCGTGTAAGAAATGTTCATCGCTTCAAGGTACGATTTAACCTTTTCAAAGTGGTCGTGACATTCGTCGCAAAGATAGTCGAGAATGATCGGTGCGTCCTGACCGATTTCGTGACAGATCGGGCTCTTGCAGTCAAGGATTCTCATCGGGTTTCTTTCAAGTCTTTCACGGCAAGTGTCGCAAAGCTCGTCCTTGCGTGACTCAAAATACGCTTTCAGAGCCTCCTGATACTTCTTTCGGCAGGTCGGACAGCCAATTGAGTTTATCTCAAGGCTGATTCTGTCAATTCCGAGGAACCCGAAAATCTCGTTGCCGAGCGAAATAACCTCTGCATCGGCGGCTGGGGACGCTGTGCCGTAGCACTCAACACCAAACTGGTGAAATTCACGCAGTCTGCCTGCCTGCGGCTTTTCATAGCGGTAACAAGAGGTAACATAGCTGACCTTCTGAGGCATCGGCTCATTCTGAAGTCCGTGCTCAAGGAAAGCTCTTGCAGCGCCTGCCGTTCCTTCGGGTCTGAGGGTGATTGAGCGGCCGCCCTTGTCATTAAAAGTATACATCTCTTTTTGAACAACATCTGTCGTGTCGCCGACCGAACGTGTGAAAAGCTCCGTGTGCTCAAAAACAGGGGTACGGATCTCTCTGAATCCGAAATCCTTTGCAATATTGAGCAAGGTGCTTTCAATAAACTGATTTTTGTGGCTCTCTGAGGGAAGGACGTCCTGTGTTCCCTTGATAGCCTTGGTTATGAGTGCCATAGAAAAACTCCTTACTGAGTTATATTATGTAACTGCCGGTTATGGCTGTTACTTATTTTTAATTTTATCTTTTCTGTAATCCGTCATAAGGACGTGGAACGCCATATATTCGGGCAAAAGCGACTGAACTGCAATTATAGCTGTTGCAAAGGGCTTCGCAACGCCGGAATATACAAAATAAACAATCGAAAAAACAACTGCCGCAATGCCGAGCGCAAGTGAAATCCACGAGAGAATATATGGCTTTTTAAATATGCCGGCGGCTCTGAACAGAAGAATTATATCTGTCAGAACAAGTGCGGTTATAATGAAAATATAATATGCATTGGAAAGCCCACCGTAATTAACGCTGACCTTGGCAAAAACAACAATTGCAAGCCAATTGCCGATAAACGGAAGAGTCAGCAGTGCGCTAATAATTTCGGAAGATTTGGTTTCCAATCCACGGTAGTTGCCGTAGATAAACGGCACGCAAATCAGAAAAACTATTACAGCAATTATCATTGCGATTTCCGAATAATAAGCGCATTTGAAGAAGAGACTGAAAAACGCAAGAATAACAAACAGTGTGCCGACCCCGAAAAAGCCGACCGAAAGAGCGAGCTCCTTGGGATCCTTTTTCTCTTTACGCTTTATCGGCTTGCCGCAGTGCGGACACTTTATGAAGTTGGGGTTTATCTCTTTCTTGCAATTTTTACAGCGCATCTTTTTCCTCCGCCGTTGTGCATTATTCAGGACATAGCTATCCTGCCCGCACGGCACGTGCTTTTTGCCGCACAGCAGGATACAGCATTTAAAATCAAATCAATACTTTGGATTGACGATATCACGCCAATCAAGATCGCCTCTGTCAAGCGAGTGAATGAGCGCCTCTGCCGTGGCAATGTTGGTTGCCGCAGGAACGTTGTGAACATCGCAAAGTCTGAGCAGACTTGAAACGTTCGGCTCGTGCTCTTTCGGATCAAGGGGATCGTTGAAAATGAGCAGCATATCTATTTCGTTGCAGGCAATGAGAGCGCCGATCTGCTGATCTCCGCCCTGAGAACCGCGCAGGAAAGTCGTTATTTCAAGACCTGTTGCATCGGCAACGAGCTTGCCTGTTGTGCCTGTTGCAAAGAGTCTGTGACGGCTGAGGATTCCGCAATATGCGATGCAGAACTGCGTCATAAGCTCCTTCTTTGCGTCATGAGCAATAATAGCAATATTCATAAATTACCTCCGTTATATATAGTTAAAACTAAGCTGAGTTTTAGTTGTTAGACAGGAAGTTAAAAAGATCGTATTTAACATTCCATATAGAATCCGAATCGGAGAAAAAGTCTATATTTGATTGCTCCCGTTGATCGGTCAGTTCTTTTAACCCGTTTTTATCAACAGAATGATATTTGACGGAATCATATGGAACTCCGCAAGCGCCTCCGATTTTGAAAAAAGCAAGTTGATATATGCAGGCAAAGGCGCAAACAATAATGATCGTTGTCCTTATTAACGGACGTTTTATTGAAATTTTTTGCTTGCGCTGTTTTATATCGGTATAAATATATCCTACCGAATAGACAATCAGGAACATAAACATTGTTGTGCCTGAGATGCAGGTCCTCTCGGGAGAATTGTTTGACGCAGCCATCATTATCTGTGATCCAATAGCTAAGATTGTTGTTGCAAACGGAAGAAACGCCTGCTTTTCGATATAAAGTTTAACGATTACATATATCATCGAGACTGCAAAGACAAACAAATATAATACCCACAAGATTCCGATTAAAGTATTAAGTACACGGGAAGAAGGAATTGTTTTGTCCCAAAAGTTCAATGCAAAAATAATCACTTTTAAAAGGCAATTCAAAATGTTTGCTGAAATCAAGTAAACTATAACCGGAATAGTGATTTTTTTTGAAAATTTGTTGCTGTCTTTAAATTTATAAAGCCAATATGATATGCACACAGCCAAAAGAAACACCATTATTATAACGCTTATATTGTCTATCCAATTTTGCCGTATAACGATTAGAATATTTTGGACTAAAAGCCGAGCCCCTTGGAATCCCTGATTTGAAACTCGTGTACGCGTACCCGGCGCAAAAATAACCGTAGCATAGCCGATGGCGGAGAAAACAGTGCATAAAATAGTATAAGCGTTTATCTTTTTCTTTCTTAATATTGCATCAAAAATAATAAGTATGAACCATCCGAATGCCATCATCCCTGTTTGCTCCATCGTTGCACCGCAAAGAAAGCTCCATATAATCAGCAAAACAGAATTTGGCTTTTTGACAGTCCAAAACATCAAAAGAAGCAGCATCAAGACCGGAAGAAAATAATTGAAACTACCGGTTAACCAATAAACGGATCTTGTATATACACCGAATGTTACTGTCATATATAAGAATATAACTAATGTCAATACCGCTTTTTGATTTTCACGATCGGGAACAGCAAGTTTAGCAATGACCTTGCAATAAAGTATGAGCGCAAAAGTTAACAACACTTTCCAGAGAACAAATGTTATTCTGTTCCTCAAAAAGACCGTGGCTAGGATATGCATCAAAAGCCGCCCGTTTTCATGTGCATAGTGCCATTTAAAAAATTCAAGCATTACAGACGGTGAGCATACGCCAATGCTTTTATACCAAAGATCATCAAGACTTATTCCTGTCTTTGAAAGGATATAAATATTTGTCAACGAGAACAGTAACAGTGCGATGTAATGATAATTTTGATAAAGAAAGCCTTTTACACCACGAGGTTTTGTCAGATCCATGCCGCAACTCCTATTCCGCTAAGAGGACTTAGCTTTCGTTAGTCTCTTTATTTTCCTCTGTCTCACCCTCTACGGTTTCCTCTGTGGGAGTTTCTTCTTCCTCGTCCTTTTCAACGGGAGTGAGTGTTACAATTTTTTCGCCCTCGGAAACTCTCATTACACGAACGCCCTTTGACGGACGGGCAAATTTGCTGATTCCGTCTGCGGGAATACGAATGATGATTCCGTCGGAGGAGATGAGGATGATGTCATTGTCGTCGCTTACAGATGTAACTGCGGCGACATCGCCGTTCTTTTCTGTGTGATAGTTGATGAGACCCTTACCGCCTCTGGACTGAACACGGTAATTGTCAAAGTCGCTGATACGTCCGAAGCCTGTTTCGCTGACGGTGAGGATGGACTTGCCCTCCTCAACTGTCGCAACGCCGATAACCTCGTCGCCCTCGCTGAGTTCGATTGCCTTAACTCCTCGTGCGGTTCTGCCGATCGGTCGTGCGTCGTTTTCATTGAAACGGATGGACATACCTTTCTTAGTCGCAACGATGATATCGTCGTTGCCCTTTGTCATTTTTACCCACGCAAGCTCGTCGCCCTCGTCAAGAGTGATAGCGATAACACCTGTGCGGCGGATATTGGAGTATTCGCTGACAGCCGAACGCTTGATGATACCGTTGCGGGTAAACATACAAAGATATTTGTAATCATCGCCGCTGCCGTAGTTCATCGAAGAAATTGTCTCTCCGTTTTCAAGCGGAAGCAGATTGACAATGTTCATACCCTTACTGGTTCGTGAGCCCTCGGGAATCTCATAGCCCTTGAGTCTGAACGTTCTGCCCTTTGAGGTGAAGAAAGCAATATGGTCATGGGTCGAAGCGGTGAACATCGTCTTAACGATATCGTCCTCACGCCTTGTGAGACCCTTTATACCCTTGCCGCCTCTGCGCTGAGTCTGATACTCCGACATCGGAATACGCTTGATATAACCAAAATCGGTAAGAGTAAATACGCAGGTCTCCTCGGGGATAAGATCCTCGATATCAACCTCGCCCGAGACGTTCATAATTTCAGTGCGGCGGTCATCGCCGTATTTGTCAGCGATCTCCATCGCCTCAGCCTTAACAAGGCCGAGGAGCTTATGCTCGTCGCCGAGGAGTTCGAGGAACTCAGCGATCTTTGCCTTGAGCTCGGCAAGCTCGTCCTCAATCTTGATTCTTTCAAGACCTGTCAACTGACCGAGACGCATCTGAACGATCGCCTGCGCCTGAACGTCGTCAAGACCGAAGCGAGTCATAAGAGCTTCTTTACCCTCATTGACGCTCTTTGAATTACGGAGGATATTAATAACCTCGTCGATAAAATCAAGAGCTGTGAGAAGTCCTTCAAGTATATGTGCTCTGTCCTGAGCTTTTTTAAGGTCGTACTGAGTTCTTCTTGTGACGACCTCTTTCTGGAAGTCGATGTAATTCTGAAGAATTTCTTTGAGAGTAAGAACCTTCGGCACACCGTTAACGATTGCAAGGAGAATTACGCCGAACGTAGTCTGAAGCTGTGTGTAGGAATAAAGCTGATTGAGAACGACCTGCGGATTTGCGTCACGCTTGAGGTCGATTGAAATGTGCATACCTGCCTTGGAGGAATAGTCGTTGATATCGGAGATACCCTCGATCTTCTTATCCTTAACAAGGTCTGCGATGCTCTCAATAAGTCTCGCTTTATTAACGTTATATGGAATTTCGGTGACTTTAATTTCAAAGCGTCCGTTCTTTTTCTCAACTATCTCCGCACGGGCACGGACAACAATCTTGCCACGACCCGTTGCATAAGCGGCTCTCATTCCCGAACGACCCATAATAATGCCGTAGGTCGGGAAATCGGGTCCCTTGATGTGCTCCATAAGCTCGTCGAGCGAAGCATCGGGGTTGTCGATGAGACAGCACATTCCGTCAATAACCTCACGGAGATTGTGCGGCGGAATATTCGTTGCCATACCGACGGCGATACCCATTGAACCGTTTACGAGAATATTCGGAAAACGGGAGGGAAGAACTGTCGGCTCTTTAAGTCTGTCATCGTAGTTTGTTGTGAAATCAATTGTGTCCTTGTCGATATCGGTCAGCATTTTAAGAGCCATTTTGCTCATTCTTGACTCGGTATATCGGTAAGCAGCCGGCGGATCGCCGTCGATCGAACCGAAGTTACCGTGACCGTCAACAAGAGTATATCTCATTGAAAAGTTCTGTGCAAGACGAACCATTGCGTCGTAAACGGAAGCGTCACCGTGGGGATGATAGCGACCGAGAACGGAACCGACTGTGTCGGCGCACTTACGGTAAGCCTTGTCCGGAGTCAGGTTGTTTTCGTACATTGTATAAAGAATACGACGGTGAACGGGCTTTAAGCCGTCACGCACGTCGGGAAGTGCACGGGAAACGATAACCGACATTGAGTAGTCAAGGAAAGCCTTTCTGACTTCCTTGTTGATATCTACATTATATATAGTGGTATTCTCCAGATTTTCTTTGAAGTTTTCGTCCGGATGATAACCGTCCTGCTTAGCCATATCTGTTTCCCTCCTTTATACATCAAGATTCTGAACGTACTTTGCGTTCTTTTCTATGAAATCACGGCGAGGCTCAACCTTGTCGCCCATAAGGATCGAGAAGGTTTCGTCAGCCTCCATTGCGTCCTCAAGAGTGACACGGAGCATAATTCTCGTTTTCGGATCCATTGTTGTTTCCCAAAGCTGGATGGGATCCATCTCACCGAGACCTTTATATCGCTGAATGTCGCAGCCGCCGCCCATTTCTTCCGTGAGCCTGTCACGCTCCTCGTCGGAGAAAGCGTAAACGTGCTTTTTACCCTTGCTAACCTTGAAAAGAGGCGGCTGGGCGAGATAAACGTGACCCGTGTCAAGCAATGGTCTCATATATCTGAAGAAGAATGTGAGCAGAAGCGTTCTGATATGAGCACCGTCGACATCGGCATCCGCCATAATAACAACCTTGTCATATCTGAGCTTGTTTATATCGAAGTCCTCTCCGATTCCCGTACCGAGAGCGGTAACGATCGGAATGAGCTTTTCATTTGTAATAACCTTATCAAGACGTGACTTTTCAACGTTAAGCATCTTTCCCCAAAGAGGAAGGATAGCCTGGAACTGTCGGTCACGACCCTCCTTTGCCGAGCCGCCTGCCGAATCACCCTCGACGATGTAAAGCTCGGTGCTGTCCGCACTCTTTTCAGTGCAGTCGGCGAGCTTGCCGGGAAGTGAGTTGCTTTCAAGCGCACCCTTACGGCGTGCGAGGTCACGAGCTTTTCTCGCAGCCTCTCTCGCTCTTGAAGCATCAAGAGCCTTGGAGAAAATAGCCTTTGCGACGGACGGATTTTCCTCAAAGTAGGTCATCAGCTTTTCATAAACGAGTGATGAAACAATGCTTGTCATCTCCGTGTTGCCGAGCTTGCCCTTGGTCTGACCCTCAAACTGAGCCTCGGTCAGCTTAACGCTGATAACTGCGGAAAGACCCTCACGAACATCCTCGCCCGAGAGCTTTTTGTCGCTGTCCTTGAGTATGCCGTATTTTCTGCCGTAATCGTTGAAAACACGGGTCAGAGCGGTCTTGAAACCTGTTTCGTGAGTACCGCCGTCGATGGTGTGAACATTATTTGCGAACGAAAGAATAATTTCGTTGTAACTGTCGTTATATGCCATTGCAACCTCGGCGTATTTGTCGCCGACGGTCGTTGAAATGTGAATCGGGGGCGTGTGGAGCGGAGTAAGCGCACGGCTTGTGTTGATGTATTCAACAAAGCTCGACAGACCGCCCTCATAGCAGTAAACCTTTTCAACAATATTTTCGGGGTCTCTCGAATCCGTCAGTTTGATCGAAAGTCCTGCGTTAAGGAACGCAGACTCACGAAGACGTCTTTCGAGAACGTCAAAATCATACTCGGTTGTTTCGGTGAAAATTTCGGGATCGGGCTTAAAGCGGATAAGAGTACCTGTCTCATCCGTGTCACCGATAATCTTCATATCGCATACTGCGTTGCCTCGTGAAAATTTCTGATAGTGAACGTGTCCGTCACGGGAAACCTCAGCCTCCATCCACTCCGAAAGAGCGTTAACAACGGAAGAACCGACGCCGTGCAGACCGCCCGAGACCTTGTAGCCGCTGCCGCCGAACTTACCGCCTGCGTGCAGAACGGTGAGAACGACCGTAAGTGTGGGGATACCCATCTTCTCGTGCATTGCAACGGGAATACCACGTCCGTTATCACGGACGGAAATTATATTGCCCGGGAGAATCTCAACCTCAATGTGGGTACAGAAGCCTGCGAGAGCCTCGTCGATTGAGTTGTCGACAATCTCGTAAACAAGGTGATGCAAGCCTCTCGGACCTGTCGATCCGATATACATACCCGGTCTTTTACGAACGGCTTCGAGACCTTCGAGAACCTGTATCTGGTCGGCGCCGTATTCCTCGGTAACGACCGTATCCATAGCGTCGTCAAGCAGCTCTTCACCGCTCACCTCTGCCACGGCAATTATAGGTTCATTTTTTTCTTCGTTTGCCACGGTTAATTACCTCCGTTCAGTGTGTTCATAAAAGACGGCATCTTTTTCTGCTTCTTGGGCTTGTAAAGAGGCGGATGCTCGAGCTTTGCCCTTACCGATGATTTTCTGAGCAACTTGTTTGTCTCAATAACGGAAAGAGTCATATCGTCCATATAGTCAACGCAGTTTGCAAGGAGCTTTTCGTCGTCATAGAGCGATCCGAGAATTGTAACAACGATGATGCTCTGAACCTGATTCGTGCCGTCGTTATAGATCTCGTTGAACATATTGAAGAGCTTTCTCATCTGGATCGGATCGTTGCGCTGAACGGTCTCACGAACCTTTGCGTTACCGTAGTTGAGGAAGAAATCGTCGGCAAGAAACTCGCCGTATTTTGTAACGTTGGCTCTGTATATCTCCTTGAGTTCGGGATAGATTGTGACAAATCTGCTTCCGAGGGTGTTGGGATCGTAGTATGCCGCACCGCTCTTTGCCTCAGCCTTTGAAACGGGCTGTGGGAGCTTCTTTGAACCCTTGTTCTTGTTTCCGTAGGTCTCGATAATACCGTCGCAGAAATCGTTGACAAGATATTTGATATCCTTGCTGTCCGCCGTCTCGGGATTGAAGAGGGTCATAGTGATTTTCTTGTAGTCATCGTCAACAGCCTCCGCCGCCTGCGACTGAGCGCAGAGCAGGGAGATCTTTCCCTCAAGAAATTCGATCTTTGCGGATCCTTTCTTGCCGGTATATGTGAGCACCGAACTGCCGTTTTTCACGGCAACCGGAACAGCGCCCTTCTCGGTGCCGTCGGGGATCACAACGCTGAAGCCGTGATCGTTCATTGTGCTTTCAATGCCTTTCATTATCAAACCGAAAGCCTCGTTAAGTTCCATGTCTTTTTCTCCTTAAAATAAGCATAATTATACTACTGTACATAACAAGTAAGATTATATCATATAAATAGTTTTTTGTCACTATTTTTTTGCAAATTTGTATGGAGAAATATCATTGAAAGTCAATTTTTCTTGACTTGATTTGACTATTATGTTAACATAAACTATTGTGTATAGGTATGGAAACCGCCGATTAAGCCTTGACACTTTTTTCGGCGGCTGATTTACAGTAAAAACACCGAAAAATACCTGTTAATAATACTTCATTTTAGGATGTGACTCCAATGAAAAACGCACTTATTCTTTTCGGCGGCGTTTCGAGCGAACATGATGTTTCGGTCGTTTCGGCACGCTCGGTAATCGAAAACACACCGAGGGATAAATATAACCTTATCCTTATCGGAATCACCAAGGACGGCCGCTGGCTCAAGTATGACGGCGATGCCGCAAATCTCCCCGAGGACAAATGGCTTGAGGATGAAAAGTATCTTACTAAGGCTATTGTTTCGCCCGACCGAGAGGATCACGGAATACTTGTTTTCAACGATGGCGGAATCGAAAAAATTCATATCGACGTCGTTTTCCCCGTGCTCCACGGCAAAAACGGCGAGGACGGAACGATTCAGGGCTTTCTCCAGCTTGCAGGTATTCCGTTTGTCGGCTGTGATATGCTTTCTTCCGCCTGCTGTATGGACAAGGCGATGACAAACACGCTTGCCGATGCCGCAGGTATTCCGCAGGCAAAGTGGCTCGGCTTCAATAAATATGAATATGATAAGAATCACGAGGAGTACAATAAAAAGGCTGAGAATTATCTCGGATTCCCGATTTTTGTTAAGCCGGCAAACGCAGGCTCATCGGTCGGCGTAACCAAGGCTGTTGACGCCGATACGCTCAAAAAGGCTATTGACAAGGCTTTCAAAGAGGACAGCAAAATCGTCCTTGAAGAGGGAGTCGACGGTATGGAGGTTGAGTGCGCAGTTCTCGGCAACGAAGAGCCGATAGCTTCAATCTGCGGCGAGATTGTTCCCTGCAACGATTTCTATGATTACGAGGCAAAGTACATCAACCCGTCAAGCGAGCTTCATATTCCGGCAAGACTGCCGCAGGAGAAGATTGAGGAGGTCAGGACGGCGGCTTGCAACGCATACAAGGCGCTCGGATGCAGCGGACTTGCAAGAGTTGACTTCTTTGTAAGACACAGCGACGGCAAGGTTATGCTCAACGAGCCGAACACAATTCCGGGATTCACGTCAATCTCGATGTACCCGAAGATGTTCGCCGCATTTGGTATTCCCTACGGCGAGCTGATAGACAGACTTCTCACCCTCGCAATGGAGAAGTGGGGCAAATGAATTGTCTGATCAATATCCACGATATGCACCTGACCGACGGCAAGCCTGAACGCTCGGAGATGATAACAAATGCCGAAATAGAGGGCACTGCCGCACATTATACCGTGAAATACGACGAGCCGTCCGATGAGATGAAAGGCTGTAAAACCACAATAAGAGTGGTTGACGGAGCAAGCGTTGAAATTGTCCGTGAGGGCGCATATAACACGGTGATGAAGATCGAAAAGGGCAGGCGCAATATCTGTTGCTATTCAACGCCCGTGGGAAATATTTTTATGGGAATTTCCGCAAATGCAGTGACTTCGGAATTTGTCAACGGAAAGCTCCGAAAGCTCGATTTTGCATATGAGCTCGACGCTGACGGAACGCTCCTGAGCAAGAACAGAATCAGGATAACGTTGGAGAGAAAATAGATTTTAGATGTTAGATTGAAGACATTAGAGATATGTTTTAAAAAATAACAATTCCTCAAACCGAAAGGAATGATGTAAATGTCATATATAGTAAACAAGGTTCAGGATGACCTGAAAAAAATAATTGCCGACGCCGCCGCAAAGGCTGCGGAAAACGGCACGCTTGCCGCCGAACCGACGGGAGCATTCAATGTTGAGATTCCTGCCGACAGGGCAAACGGTGATTTCTCAACCAATGCGGCTATGGCTTGGGCAAGGGAGCTGAGAAACGCTCCGAGGAAGATCGCCGACGCAATTGTTGCCGAGGCAAATCTTGACGGTACCTATTTTGACCGAATTGAGGTCGCAGGTCCGGGATTTATCAATTTCTATCTCGGCGACCGCTACTATGCCGATATTCTCAAGGATATCCGTGCAAAGGGCAAGAATTACGGACGTTCGGATTACGGCAAGGGCAAGAAGATAAACGTTGAATTTGTTTCCGCCAATCCGACGGGCCCGATGCATATGGGTAACGCACGAGGCGGAGCTCTCGGCGACTGCCTTGCCGCAGTTCTTGACTGCGCAGGCTATGAGGTCAGCCGTGAGTTCTACATCAACGATGCAGGCAATCAGATCGACAAGTTTGCGCTTTCGCTCGACGTAAGATATCAGCAGATCTACAAGGGCGAGGATGCGGTTGAGCTTCCCGAGGACAGCTACCACGGCGAGGATATCAAGGTTCGTGCACAGGAGTTTGCCGATGTTTACGGCGACAAGTATATAAATGCCGACGAATCCGAGCGTAGAAAGGCTCTCGTTGATTTTGCTTTGCCGAAAAATATTCAGGCGATGAAAGACAACCTCACAAAGTACAGAATTGAATACGATACCTGGTTCCACGAGAGCGTTCTTCACAATGACGGCGAACTTGCCGATACAATCGAGCTTATGAAAGAAAAGGGCTTGACCTATGAAAAGGACGGCGCACTCTGGTACAAGAACATCGAGGTTCAGACAGAGCGCCTTAAAAAGCAGGGACTTTCTCAGGAAAATATAGACAAGCTCGAGCTTAAGGATGATGTTCTTATCCGTGCAAACGGAAATCCGACATATTTTGCGGCGGACATTGCCTATCACCGCAACAAACTTGCCGTAAGAAACTTTGACACGGCGATCGACGTATGGGGCGCAGACCATCACGGCCACGTTGCAAGAATGCAGGGCGCACTCGATGCAATCGG
>DKDP01000051.1:116291-158892 GCA_002449395.1 Ruminococcaceae bacterium UBA6845
CGTGACGGCGAGGTTGTCAGAATGTCAAAGAGAACGGGCAAGGCGATCACTCTTGTTGATCTTTTGGAGGATATTCCGATTGATGCGGTCAGATTCCTCTTCAATATGAGAGAGCCGGGTTCGCAGATGGAGTTTGACCTTGATCTTGCTGTTGAGCAGAGCGCACAGAATCCTGTTTATTACTGCCAGTATGCCCACGCAAGAATCTGCTCGATCATCAAGAAGCTCAAGACTGAGGGCATTGAACCCCGTGACTGCACCGAGGAGGAGCTTGAAGCTCTCAAGGCTCCCGAGGAGCGTGAGCTTATCAGACATCTTGCGGGTCTCACAAATGAAATTATCAACTCCGCAAAGCTCTATGACCCCGCAAAGATCACACGCTATGTTGTCGATCTTGCAACTCTTTTCCATAAGTTCTACAATGCCTGCCGTGTCTGGTGTGACGACGAGGCTCTTATGCAGGCACGTCTGTATCTTTGCATTTGCGTTAAGGATACAATCAAGAATATTCTTGAAATGCTTCGCATAACTGTTCCAGAGTCTATGTGATTATATGTCTAAGGTCTAAGATCTACCCTCTAAAATCTATTGTCGGAAAGGTCTGCGGAAATATGAAAATAAAAAATAATAAAATAATATCTGCGATCGGCAAGGATTTTATTGCAAAGCTGTTCTCATCGTGGTTCTTTATGGGTTCGATTCTTTTCCTTTTCAGCTCCGGAAGCACGATTGATGCAAAGCTGTTTCAGTCCGTCAATCTCTTGATTGCGGCAGCTTTGTTTGTTGCGCTTTTTGCCGCTCAGACGGCGGTTGCAAGCCTTGTCGATAATGAAAAAACGATCCCGATTTTTGTCCTGATGTCGGTCAGTATGCTCTCGATTGAGGCGGCAATGAAGGTGACGGACAAGTTTGTTATTCTCGGCTTTGCCGCAGCGGTATTTCTGGCGGCGAGATATGCGTATCTCAGCGGTTTAGAGGTCAAAATCTCGTCAAAATGCACCGGCATTGTCACCGCCTGCGTTGTAATCGCATTCACGGTTTTCGTCTGTGCGATAATGGTTCTTCGCATAAAAATATACACTGCGCCGAACTTTGATTTCGGAATTTTCTGCAATATTTTTTATAACCTCAAGGAGAGCTTTCAACCGCTCGCAACCTGTGAAAGAGACAAATTGCTTTCACATTTTGCGGTTCACTTTTCCCCGATTCTCTATCTGCTTCTGCCGATTTATTATATTTTTCCGTATGCCGAGACGCTTAATATAGCGCAGGTAATAATTCTCTTCAGCGGCATTGTTCCGCTGTTGCTGATAATGAAAAAATATAACCTCGGCAATGCGGTGAAAATGTTCCTTGCAGCGGCTTTTATCGCTTATCCCGCCGTCAGCTACGGCTGTATTTATGATTTCCACGAGAATTGTTTTATTCTGCCGTTGCTTTTGTGGATGTTCTATTTCTACGAAAAAGATAAGAAAATTCCGATGTTTATCTTCGCTTTTCTTGTCCTTACGGTCAAGGAAGAGGCTTTCGCCTATGTGTTCATCTTCGCTCTGTACACAATGCTTGCCAAAAAGGATTACAAAAAAGGCGCCGTGCTTATGGCTCTTTCGCTTGTTTGGTTCGGACTTGCCGTGCTTTATATTTCACACCTCGGCGAGGGCATTATGTCAAACAGATTTGCCAACCTCAAACAGCCCGACGAAGGACTTTTGGGCGTTGTTAAGACGGTGTTAAAAACACCCGTGCTTGTGATCAACGAGCTTTTCAGAAGCAGTGCGAGCGATTCGGGCAAGCTGATTTATATTCTTCAGCTCTTCGTTCCGCTGGCGATGATTCCGTTTATGACGAAGAAGTTTTCACGGCTTATACTTGTTTGTCCCCTGCTTATAAACCTGCTTTCGGATTATTATTATCAGTGCGATCTCGGCAAGCAGTATTCGTTCGGAATAACGGCGTTTCTTTTCTATGCCGCCGCAATCAATCTCTCGGAAATAAAGGAGAGAAAGGGCGGATTTCTCACGTTTTCTGCCGCAGTTGTCAGCATTGTTATGATGCTTTCGCTGATGTATCCGAGGCTGACGGGATATGCGCTGACCTACCGTGTCGGCAAAGCTAACTACGATCGGATCACCGAGGTGATTGAGGAAATTCCCGATGATGCAAGCGTGACGGCTTCAACGTTTCTTGTCCCGAGACTGTCTCAGCGAAAGGTTATCTATGAGCAGTATTATCATAAGACTGTCGATACCGATTACCTTGTGCTTGACCTCAGGGGCTCAAATTCAACAAAAATTGCCGAAATTGAGCAGCCCTATATCGACGCAGGGTATAAAATGATTGTCAACGACGAAGGACTTATAAGAGTTTACGAGAAAAATTAAAATTCTAACAAAAAACACCCACAGACCTTCAAAATCTGTGGGTGTTCGTGCATCTTAAATTATTTTCTCAAGGGTTCGGTGTGCCAGATGTCACGTGCATATTCTCTGATCGCTCTGTCGCAGGCAAAACGTCCTGCTCCCGCAATATTCATAAGCGACATTCTGTTCCACGTCTCTCTGTCGGCGAAGAGCTTTTCCGCCTTAGCCTGAGCCGCCTTGTAGTCCGCAAAATCGGCAAGAACCATATACGGATCGTGATGAGTGATCGTACCGCCGATCTCGGGGAATACCTTACCGTTGATTCCTCCGTTGATGAAATCAACAACCTTGCGGATATCCGAATTGTTCTGATAGTAATTCATCGGATTGTAGCCGACACGCTTGAGCTCATTCACCTCGGGGGTGCTCATACCGAAGATTATGATGTTGTCGTCGCCGACCGCCTCGTGAATCTCAACGTTTGCGCCGTCCATAGTGCCGAGCGTAACAGCTCCGTTTATCATCAGCTTCATATTACCCGTGCCGCTTGCCTCGGTTCCCGAGAGGGAGATCTGCTCACTGATGTCGGCGGCGGGCATAAGATTCTCAGCCATTGTGACGTTGTAATCCTCAAGATATACGACCTTCAGTCTGCCTCTGACATCGGGATCGTTGTTGATTAGATCGCCGAGTGAGCAGATAAAGCTGATAATTTTCTTAGCCATAAAGTAGCCTGGAGCTGCCTTTGCGGCGAAAATATATGTGTGCGGAGTGAAATCTCCGTCAGGATTTTCCTTGATTGCAAGGTACTTTGAAAGAATGTGGAATGCGTTGAGGTGCTGACGCTTGTATTCGTGCAGTCTCTTAACCTGAACGTCAAAGATCGACGTGGGATCAAGCTCAACTCCGTTTGATTTCTTGACAAGCTCGGCAAGTCTTTCCTTATTGTGAAGTTTAATTTTTTCAATCTTCTTAAGAACCTCGGCGTCGTTTGCGTAGGGCTTGAGCTTTTCAAGCTCGTCACCGTTGTAAACGAAGCCGTTGCCGATAAGACCTGTAATGAGCTTCGTCAGCTCGGGGTTCGACTGGCAGAGCCAGCGGCGGTGAGCAATACCGTTTGTGACATTGGTGAACTTGTCGGGAGTGAGCGAATAGAAATCCTTGAAAACGCTTTCTTTGAGAATCTCGGAGTGAAGAGCGGAAACGCCGTTTACGCAGTGTGAACCTGCAACGGACATATTCGCCATTCTGACAACTCCGTTTGATACGATTGCCATACGCTCAACCTTATCGGCGTCACCCGTAGCGTTCCAGACATAGCTGCGGAAGCGGTTGTCGATCTCCTTTGTGATCTCATAGATTCTCGGAAGAAGTCTCTTGAAGAGATCCTCGGGCCAGCACTCGAGAGCCTCAGCCATAACGGTGTGATTGGTATATGCGACAGTGTCCGTAACAATCTTCCAAGCCTCGTCCCAGCCGTAGCCGCAGTCGTCAAGGAGGATTCTCATAAGCTCGGGAATTGCGAGCGTCGGATGAGTGTCGTTGATATGGATCGCTATTTTATCGGCAAGATTTTCAACCGTGCCGTAAACTCTCAGGTGGTTGTTGATGATGTCCTGAATCGAAGCGGAAACAAGGAAATACTGCTGGCGGAGTCTGAGACTCTTTCCCTCGGGATGATTGTCTGAGGGATAGAGAACCTTACTGATGACCTCTGCCATTGCGTTCTGTTCCATTGCACGCATATAGTCGCCCTGATTGAACATATCCATATCAAGACCCGGAGCCTTTGCGCTCCAAAGACGGAGAACGCTGATGCCCTTGCCGTCCTTGCCGGAAACATACATATCGTATGGGATCGCCTTTACCTTGTTGCAGTCACGCTGTTCAACGTGGTGGTACTGATTATCCCAGCTCTCGTCAACCCAGCCCTCAAAGAGAATGTCAACCGACTCCTCCTCACGGGGAACAAGCCAAACGTCGCCGCCGGGGAGCCAGAAATCGGGGAGCTCGGTCTGCCAGCCGTCAACGAGCTTCTGCTTGAAAATACCGTATTCGTAAAGAATCGAATATCCCTTTGCAAAATATCCCTGACTTGCAAGGCCGTCAAGGTAGCAGGCTGCAAGTCTGCCGAGACCGCCGTTGCCGAGACCGGCGTCCGGCTCGCAGTCATAGAGCTTGTCGAGCTTTATACCGAAATCCTTGAGAGCGGATTCCATTGTTTTTGTGAGATTGAGATTGTAAAGGTTGTTCTTGAGCGAACGACCCATAAGAAATTCCATACAAAGGTAGTAGATTTTCTTTGAATCCGATTTCTTCGCCTCGTTGTGAAATTCCTTTCTGCCCTGCATCATCATATCACGAAGAATGAGGGCGATCGCCTTATAATAATGTTCATAGGTAGCTTCCTCGGGTGAAACGCCGTAGAAATGTGAGAGCTTATTGACGATAAGCTCCTTAGCTTCCTTTTTTGTGAGTTTATAGTTCATAAAAAGCCTCCAATACTTTATCCGATTTTATTTTATACCATTTTCCGAAAAATTACAACACTTTATTTGAACTTGCCTATACGAATTTACACCCCATATTTTATGCAATTAAACGAAAAATTACCATTAATATAGTAAAATGGAATAATAAATATAAAAAGTTACCAAAATTAGCCGTGATTTGCCTTGCAAACAGAAGTACCTGCCGCCCGAAAAGTTTATTTATTGACAAAAAAATATTAAAAAACCCTTTATCGAAAAAGATTTTTATAGTATAATAACTTTATAATCTTAATATTTGCGAAGTTATGCGCAATTATTCTGCGGAGGTATGGTTATGGGAAAAAACAAAGTCAGGCTCACAATCGGAGGTTTGGATTATTATATCACGACCGATGAGGATATCGCCTATATGAAAAATCTCGGTGAGGATCTTGACGATGAGATTACGGGTCTGATTCACGATCACCCGAGGCTTTCTCAGGTTCAGGCGGCTGTCCTCAGTGCCCTTGACTATGCCGACAGACTTAAACAAGCGGAAAAATCAAATGACTTTTTGAAATCACAGATTCAGATGTATATGGAGGATGCCGCCAAGGCAAAGACCGAGGCAGAGATGGCTCGCCGTGAGGCTGAGCGTATGACAAGGGATCTCAGAAGTATACGCCGTACACTTGAAGAAAAGGAAATGTTATGATAAAACCTGAAATTCTTGCGCCTGCCGGTTCGCCCCAGGCGCTTATTGCAGCGGTTCGCAGCGGAGCAGACGCCGTTTATCTCGGTGTGAAGAACCTTAATGCACGCCGAAGTGCTGAAAATTTTGACAGCGAACAGCTTAAAGAGGCGGTTTCCTACTGTCATAAGCACAATGTTAAGGTACATCTTACCTTAAATACACTCGTCTCGGACGGTGAGCTTGAAACCGCTCAGGAGACTGTGCGCCTTGCCTGTGAATCGGGCGTTGACGCAATCATCGTTCAGGATATCGGACTTGCAGAGCTTATTCACCGCACCGCACCCGATATGCCGCTTCACGCATCGACCCAGATGTCCGTTCAGACTGCGGCAGGCCTCAAAAGACTGAAAAAGCTCGGATTCACCCGTGCCGTTCTTCCCCGTGAAATGTCAAAGGAAGAGATAAAAAAGCTGTGTAAGAGCTCACCGATTGAGCTTGAATGCTTTGTTCACGGAGCGTTGTGTATGTGCGTTTCGGGGCAGTGTCTTTTCAGTGCGGTTCTCGGCTCAAGAAGCGGAAACAGGGGCGCTTGCGCTCAGCCGTGCCGCCTGCCGTTCTCCGTTGAAAACGGAACGGGACACGATCTCAGCCTCAAGGATCTTTCCTTAATAGATTATATTAACGAAATGACGGAAATGGGCGTGTGCTCGTTTAAAATTGAGGGCAGAATGAAGCGTCCCGAATACGTTGCCGCCGCAGTAAAGGCTTGCAGAAACAGCGTCGACGGAGTGACGGACAATGCGCTCAGGGATGACCTGCGCTCGGTTTTCTCCCGCTCAGGATTTACCGACGGTTATTACAGAAACAGGCTCGGCTACGATATGTTCGGAATCCGCCGCAAGGACGATGTCACCGCCGCTTCGGGCGTTCTCAAAAAGCTCGAAAAGCTCTATGAAAAGGAAAAGGCGGATACAAAAATTGACTTTGCTTTTACCGCTGTAAGAGGTGAACCGATATCTCTTGCCGCACGTGCAGGCTCAAAAAACGCTTTCGCAGAGGGAGAAATTCCGCAAGATGCTATGAATAAAGCCACCACGGCGGACTCGGTAAAGAATCAGCTTTCAAAGGTCGGCGGAACAAGATTTGTCTGCGGCGATATTGATATCGAGCTTGACGACGGACTTTTTATTCCTGTTTCGGAAATTAACAGACTGCGCCGTGAGGTTACCGAAAAGCTTGATGAGGATAAAACGCAGGCAATCGGCTTTACGCCCGAATATGTCAAGATCAGTCCGCACGTTCCGAACAGAAAGCGGTTGATTTGCCGCTTTGCCGACATAGAAAGTATACCCGAAAATTGGGATTATATTGAGCAGGTGATTGTACCGCTCGGCGATGAGCGAAAAGTAAAAAAATCGCTCAGAGTCAGCGTTGAGGTGCCGAGAGGAATTTTCTCGTTCGATGAAAAAATCCTTGAAAAACTTAAAAGCGCAAAGGATTACGGCATTACCGAGGCTTGGGCGGGAACGCTCGACGGAATAGTTCTGATTCAAAAGGCAGGGCTGAAAGCAAACGCATTTCTCGGTTCCAATGTGTTCAATTCTCTTTCGGTTGAAACGCTTGAAAATATGGGCGTGAACCGTATTCTGCTTTCCCCTGAACTTACATTGGCTCAGGCTCAGGCGATCGGCGGAAATGCACCGAGAGGCGTTTTGGCTTACGGCAGGCTTCCCCTGATGCTGACAAGAAACTGTCCGCAGAAGAACGGCAAATCCTGTGCGGAATGTAAACGAACAGGCAAGCTGACAGACCGCAGAGGAATTGAATTTCCGATTGACTGCCGTTCGGGATGCAGTGAGATTCTCAACAGCGTACCTGTTTATATGGCAGACAGACTTTCGGAGATCAGAAATATGGACTTTATGCTCCTGTATTTCACAAACGAGGGCAGGGAAAAAACGTCGCTCGTGATTCAGGACTATATCAAAGGCACAAAAAAGCCCCACGGAGAGTTCACAAGAGGACTTCTTTACAGGGGCGTGGAATAAATAAAACGCAAACAGCAATGCCGCAGGAATTAACCCGCGGCATTGATTTTATTTTTTCTTTTTCTTGAACGACAGCTTCGGGAGCTTGATTTTCGGTTCCGAGGATACCTCGTCATCGAAAGCATCACTCTTTTTCCAGATATGAACGATGCCCTCGTCATTGAGAAGTTTAATGATAATTATAAGAATCGGCACAAGGAAGATACCAACAACGCCGAAAAGCTGAGAACCGATATACATTCCCATAAGTGTGACGAAAGGTGGAAGATCAACTGTTCCTCCGACGATTTTCGGTTCGATGATCTGTCGTACAACGTAGATTATCGCATAGACCACAAACAGTCCGATCGCAAGTCCGAGCTTGTCGGTTATGAGGCTGTATATTGCCCACGGAACCATAAAAGTACCGGTGCCGATGACGGGGAGAATGTCAAGAACGGCAATTATCAGCGAAAGTGCAATAATGTTTCCGTCCTTGTAAATTCCGATAAGCGTAAGGAAATTCAATCCGATAAAAATCTCAATTCCCGTTATGCAAATGATAAGAATATAGGATTTAATGAGCTTGCCGAGCGATTTGAATACAATCCGCTTCGTTGCCGAGAGCTTCTTTTCGTTTTCGGGAGAGATCTGGCTTTTAATGAATTTCACAAGTCGGTCATAGTCAACAGCCATAAAGCACGAGGAAACTATTGTGATCATAACCGCAACAAAAGCGGACGGAATCTGCTTTGCTGTGCTCCAAAGTCCGCTGAGCGGAGTGGACAGGCTGGAAAGTGAGAACTTTTCTCCGTTTGATGCCTTATCCATAATAAAACCTGCAATTTCGGTAGCGCTCTTTTCCTTGAGAGCGTCAAAGAACGGAACCATTGACTTAGTCGCTCTTGCCTCAAGCGAATCGGGCAGAAATCTGATTGTATTAAGCGACCAGTTCTTGATATTCTCAATCAGTGTCGGTATATCCGTCAGCTTGCCTTGAATGAAAGCGATAAGGCTCTTGACTCCGTCAACCAGCTTAACGCCGATCAGCGAAATCAGGGCGGCAACGATAAGATACACCAGCAAAACGAGGATGGTAGCGGTTATACCCTTTTTGATCTTTGTCTTTCGTGTCAGGAAATTAGTCGGTCTTTGCACAATTATGGCAATGAAAAAAGCAACCATAAACGGCAAGAACATCGAGAAACAGTATTTCAAAAACAGGTATGTCAGTCCGAGTACGATGGCGTAATAAACTATGTTGATAATTTTTTTACGTCTGAATTCGGCTTTATCCATAAGCGTTATCACTCCCGATTCATTAACTTAATGCTCTGTACTGAATATATTATACCATAAAAGAGGATAATGCAAATAAAAATTGAAAAAATTTCAAAAAAGGCTTTATTATTTGACACTTTTATGATAAACTAAATTGATTATTGCTCAATAAACAGGGAGTTGAAAACAATGGACATAGCTGTACTTGGCTACGGTGTCGTCGGATCGGGCGTTGCGGAGGTAGTTTCTCTTAATTCCGAGAAAATTGCCGGTAAGCTCGGCGGAGAAAAACTGAATGTAAAATATATTCTCGATCTCCGTAAATTTCCCGGTGACAAGAACGAGGACAAGATAATTGACGATTTCAATATTATTCTCAATGACGGCGGCGTTAAAATCGTTGCCGAGGCGATGGGCGGACTTCACCCCGCATTTGAATTCGTTTCCTCCTGCCTCAAGGCAGGAAAATCCGTTGTCACATCAAACAAGGAGCTTGTTGCCGAAAAGGGCGACATCCTGCTTGAGACGGCAAAGGAAAACAATGTTAACTTTATGTTTGAGGCGAGCGTCGGCGGCGGTATTCCCGTTCTCCGTCCGATCGTTCAGTGCCTTGCCGCAAATGAAATAACCGAGGTTGCGGGAATCCTCAACGGCACGACGAATTTCATCCTTTCAAAGATGATTTTTGATTCAATGAGCTTCGAGGACGCTCTCAGGCTGGCTCAGGACAATGGCTATGCCGAGAAAGATCCGACTGCGGATATCGAGGGCTTTGACGCCTGCCGCAAGATCTGTATTCTTGCCGCTCTTTGCTTCGGCAAGCACATTTATCCGAAATCGGTTTATACCGAGGGCATCACGAAGATAACCCTTGAGGACGTTGAGTATGCACGCTCGTGGGGCGGCGTAATAAAGCTGCTCGGCAGAGCAAAAAAGGTCGGCGACAGAGCTTCGGCAATTGTTTCGCCCGCATTTGTTAAGGATTCAAGCATTCTTTCGGGAGTCAACGGAGTTTATAACACCGTTCTTGTCCGTGGAAACGCAGTCGGCGACGTTGCCTTTTACGGTCAGGGCGCCGGCAAAATGGCTACGGCGAGCGCAGTTGTTGCCGATGTCATCGACTGTGCGCAGAACATCGGCCGCAATAAGGGCATAAGCTGGGATAAGGAAGCCGACGGATTCCTCGTCGATCACAATGACGTTGAAACCGCTCTTTATGTCCGTGCAACGGGTTGCAAGACCTGCGCAATTGAAAAGGCAAAGGCAGCTTTCGGCGATATAACGGTTCTTTCAAGAGAGAACGCACCCGAGGATGAATTTGCATTTGTAACTCCCGAGGACAGGGAGGGCACGCTCAGAGAAAAGCTCGGCGGTCTTGACGGAATAAATGTTATTTCAACAATCAGAGTAGTTAATTATTAATAAAAGTGGTGAATAGATATGGGACTTATTGTTCAAAAATTCGGCGGCAGCTCGGTCGCTAACACAGAACGTGTTATGAACGTTGCGAAGATCGTAACGGATACCTACAAGAAAGGAAACGACGTCGTTGTAGTTGTTTCCGCTCAAGGTGATACAACGGATGATCTCATTGCAAAGGCAAAGGAGATCAGCGCACACAATTCAAAAAGAGAGATGGATATGCTTATGGCGGCAGGCGAGCAGATTTCAATTGCCCTGCTCGCAATGGCTATTGAGGAGCTCGGATGCCCCGCAATTTCCCTTCTCGGCTGGCAGGCAGGCTTCCGCACCGATTCCGTTTATTCGGCGGCAAGAATCAAAAAGGTTGAAACAGACCGTATGAGAACCGAGCTTGACAACCGCAAGATCGTAGTTGTCGCAGGTTTCCAGGGTCTCAACAAGTATCAGGATATGACAACCCTCGGCCGTGGCGGTTCGGACACAAGCGCAGTTGCAATTGCCGCTGCTCTCAATGCCGACAGATGTCAGATTTTCACCGACGTTGACGGTGTTTATACTGCCGATCCCCGTAAGGTAAAGGGCGCACGCAGGCTTGAGGAAATCACATACGACGAGATGCTTGAGCTCGCAACGCTCGGCGCACAGGTTCTCAACAACCGTTCGGTTGAAATGGCAAAGAAATATAATGTTGAGCTTGAGGTAATTTCAAGCCTTAACCCGATTCCGGGAACAATCGTAAAGGAGACCACTAAAATGGAAAAGATGTTAGTCAGAGGCGTAACAAAGGACAAGGACGTATCAAAGATTTCTATCGTAGGCGTTGAGGATGTTCCGGGAATCGCATTCAAGGTTTTCTCACAGCTTGCAAAGAACAACATAAATGTTGATATAATTCTCCAGTCAGTCGGCAGAGACAATACAAAGGATATTGTTTTCACCGTAAGTATGGCAAATGAGGAGGAGGCTGTTGAGTGCATCAAAGCTCTTCCGTTTATCGGCGATGCAAAGGTATTCAGCGACAACACCGTTGCCAAGGTTTCCGTCGTCGGCGCAGGTATGGAGACTCACCCGGGTACAGCTTCAAAGATGTTTGAGGCTCTCTACGGCAAGGGAATCAATATTCAGACAATTTCAACAAGCGAGATCAAAATCTCCGTACTTATCGACGAGAAAGACGCCGACAAGGCTGTTTCTGCAGTTCACGACGCTTTCTTCGGCAATGACTGATAATTTTTGACACAAAAATCCGAAAAAATTTTAAAAAAGCTATTGACAACCGAAAAATTCGGTAGTATAATGCGTCTAAACCGATGAGAAAGAGTGAGTAGATCTTAACCCTGTTCTTTCAGAGAGCCGCAGGCGGTGGGATTGCGGCAGAAGAAGATTTGATCGAATGGACTTTCGAGGGCGAGCGGAAACGGAGCATTGCTTCGGAGTATGTGAGACGGAGGCGACTCTCCGTAAATAAAAGTCAGCGTATGTCAGTACGTCAGAGTGGATGCGAAAGCGTCAAGCAGGGTGGCACCACAGGATATGATTTTATTCCTGTCCCGGCAAGAAATTGCAGGGACAGGATTTTTTTATTTTCACGGGAGGTTTTATTATGGCAATATTAAATAAGCTTTGGCGCAGGTGCGCCGATTAAATCTTTACTCAGAACATAATTTTTAATAATCATTACTTTAAAATCAGAAAGGTTGTTTAATATGAAAAAAATAATTTCTCTTGCACTTTGTGCCGTACTTATTCTCGCTACTCTTACCGCTTGCGGTACAACATCAAAAACCAAAAGCTCATACACGATCGGACTTTGCAACTACGTCAACGACGCTTCGCTTAATCAGATAGTTGAAAACATCCAGTCACAGCTCGCCGCTATCGGCAAGGAAAATGGCGTTACATTCGATGTTAAGTATCAGAACTGCAACGCAGACAACAACGTTCTCAATCAGATAGTTTCCAACTTTATCGCCGATGACGTTGATCTTATGGTCGGCGTCGCAACACCGGTTGCAATGGCAATGCAGAACGCAACAGAGGGCAAGAATCTTCCCGTTGTTTTCTCGGCAGTTACCGATCCCGTCGGTGCCGAGCTTGTAAAATCTCTTGAGGCTCCCGGCGCAAACATCACAGGTACTTCGGATTATCTCAACACAAGCGCAATTATGGACATTATGTTTGAGACAAAGCCGAGCATCAAAAAGGTCGGCCTCCTCTACGATGTAGGACAGGATTCCTCAACAGCCGCTATCAAAGACGCAAAGGCATATCTTGAAAAGAAGGGCATTGCTTACGTTGAAAAGACGGGCAAGACAGTTGACGAAATCACACTTGCCGCTCAGGCTCTTGTTTCAGATAAGGTTGACGCAGTTTTCACTCCGACCGACAACTCGATTATGACCGCCGAGCTTTCAATCTATGAGATCTTCGCAAAGGCAGGTATCCCCCACTTTACAGGTGCTGATTCATTCGCACTTAACGGCGCATTCCTCGGCTTCGGCGTTGACTACATCAATCTCGGCAAGCAGACGGCAAATATGATCGCTGAAATTCTTCTTGAGGGCAAGAATCCCTCGGAGCTTGCAGTTCGTACATTTGATAACGGTACGGCAACAATCAATACAGATATTTGTGCACAGCTTGGCTTGAACTATGACGAGATCGCAAAGGCAATCGCTCCGCACTGCACAAAGGTAGAAAAGATCAAAACCGCCGAGAGCTTCGACGGACAGAAATAATTATTTGAAAGGGACTTAACTTATGTCGCTGGGTTCTGTTTTAGCACTTATTCAAACCGCATCCGAGCTTGGACTTATAAGCGCACTTACCGTAATTGCACTTTATCTTAGCTACTCGATGCTTAATGTATGCGACTTATCGACCGACGGCTGCTTCACTCTCGGAGCAACCGTCGGTGCGGTCGTTACACTTTCGGGTCACCCGTTTCTTGCGCTTCCTGCGGCTATGGCGGCAGGTATTGCGTCGGGCTTCATCACCGCATTCCTTCAGACAAAAATGGGCGTCAACAGCCTGTTGGCAGGCATTATTGTAAACACGGCTCTGTATTCGATCAACATTGCCGTTATGGGAAATTCGTCGATTCTCAATCTGAATAAAACCGATACCGTTTTCACAAAGGCGCTCGATCTGCTCAGAAATACTCCGTTTATGGAGCAGTATAAGCTGATCGTTGCACTTCTTGCGGTTGTTATTATCGGCGTTTTGCTTGCCCTCTTCCTGAGGACTAAGCTCGGACTTGCGATCCGTGCAACAGGCAACAATCCGGATATGGTTCGCTCGTCGTCGATAAATCCCGTTTTCACAACGATTGTCGGACTCTGCATCGCAAACTCATTTACGGCTCTTTCGGGCTGCTTGCTCGCTCAGTCGCAGAAGTCGGTCAACATCGATATCGGTACGGGTATGGTAACGATTGCCCTTGCCTCACTGCTTATCGGTAACGTTTTCTTGGGCAGAAAGAAGATTCCTCTTCAGATTGTCGGAATGGTTCTCGGTGCATTCGTTTTCAGACTTGTTTATACAATTGCGCTTCGCTTCGATATGCCGGCGTTTATGCTTAAATTCGTTTCGTCCGTCATCGTTGTGCTTGCAATCTCAATCCCGTATCTCAAGACGAAGTTCCCGCTTTTAAAGCGCAAACTTAATCAGCGTTTCGGAAGGAGGACTGCGTGATGCTTAATATTTCAAACATTTCGATCACCTTTAATCCCGGAACGACGGATGCGAAAAAGGCTCTCAGCGATCTTTCAATTAAGGTCAACGACGGCGATTTTATCACCGTTATCGGAGCGAACGGCGCAGGCAAATCAACCCTTTTCAATGCGATTGCGGGAACATTTATCGTTGACAGCGGAAGCATTGAATTGAACGGCAGAGATATTACACTTATGCCCGAGCATAAACGTGCGAGAAAGATCGGCAGACTTTTTCAGGACCCGATGAAGGGCAGTGCGCCGGGAATGACGGTTGAAGAAAACCTTGCCCTCGCCGCAGGCAGAGGCGGTTGGCTCAGCCACGTTTCAAAGGCGGATAAAAAGGCGTTCCGTGAGCGTGTTGCTCTGCTCGATATGGGTCTTGAAAACAGGATGAGTCAGCCCGTCGGACTTCTTTCCGGCGGTCAGCGACAGGCTCTTACCCTGATGATGGCAACGTTCAATCCGCCCGAACTGCTTCTTCTTGACGAGCATACGGCGGCGCTCGACCCGGGAACTGCGGAAAAGGTGCTTGCCCTCACGGAGAAAATCGTCGCAGACAATAAGCTCACCTGTATGATGATCACCCATAATATGCAGTCAGCGCTTGAGCTCGGCAACCGCACCGTGATGATGAACAACGGTCGGATTATTATGGATACCTCGGGCGAAGAAAGAAAAGCACTCACTGTTCCCGACCTGCTTCAGAAATTCAAGGAAGCGGCAGGACACGACCTCGACAATGACAGAATGTTATTAATTTAATCGCATCAAACGGCACGATGTTTCCATCGTGCCGTTTAGTTGTGTCGGAAATAAACTTTAGTGACGAAGTTGTGCAGCCTCGAATCGGAATAAACTCCATAGAGCACTTACTCAAATAAACTTAAATCACCCGACCGCTCTTTGGCACGGGGCACTCGCAATTGACAAGAATTGTGTCCTCACCGATAACGTCGATGCTCTCCCACGGAATCACAAAATCCTCGCTCTTTCCGAAAAGTCCCATCACCTTACCCTTTCCGTAAATTATAATCGAAACAAGACGTCCCGTATTGATATCCAACTCGACATCATCGACATTTCCTATTCTCGTGCCGTTCAATTTGCAAATTACTTCCTTATTCCTCAGTTCGGCAATAGAACAACCCATACAAAAATCCGCCTTTCTTTTCGGTAATTTTTCACAACGCCATTTTGTTGTAAAAAATTTTATTTTATGGTAAAATGATATCTGTAAAATATTATTCAGAAAGGTGATATAATATGAAAAAAGTAATATCATTGATTCTTTCTGTCGTTATGGTTTTCACCGTTTTCAGCGTTGCTCTTTCAAGCAGTGCTTTTGCGGCGGACACAGCGGCAAATGAATCCGTTGCTGTTACAAGCATTGATGTGAGCGGCATTAAAATTCCGTCGTCCTGGGACGAGCTTGGAAATATGCTTCTCAAATCTCTCTACAAGGTTGCAGATCAGATAATTGACGCCCTTGTCAAGGGAATCAATAAAAATATTCCCTCGGTAAAATTTGAGCAGAAAGAAAACTTTACAAGCGATATGTTCTTTGAGGGTATGGAAGATTACCTCAGCACCCCTGCTGCAAATGCAGTTTGGAGTCTCGGCTACGGCAGTGCTTCTCTCCAGACAGGCGATGAGCTTGACGGCAAGCATTACGTTGGCGGAAGTCTTTCTTTCCCGAAGTCAAAGGCGGCAACCGCTATCTATGACGATCAGCGTGTCCGTGTTATCGCAATCAACGACGGCAGCGGCAGAGGAACTCTTGTGTTCGCTGTTATTGACGGATTCGGAATGTCAAGCAGTGATGTTCGCGGCATCCGTAAAGAGCTTGCTGATTTTGCAAAGGCAAACAACATCGTCGGCATCAACATTTCCGTTCTTCATCAGCATAGCTGTGTTGATACATTCGGAATGAACGGCGACCTTGTTAAGATGATTTTTGCAAATCCGACGCTCAACAAGATCAACAACACATTCGGAACGGATTATAAACTCCTCAACGGTCAGAATGAGAGCTTTATGAAGCATCTCTATGAAGTTACGGTTGCTTCCGTAAAAGAGGCCGTAAATTCAATGACAACCGGTAAGATGTACTATTCCGAGATTGAGTCGGGTGAGTTTATCCGTGACAAGCGTGAGCCTAAGGTTTACGACACAAAGGTACACCGCTTCCGCTTTGTTCCCGATAACGGAACAAAGGAAACCTGGCTTTGCAATATGGCTATCCACGCTGTCGGCAACGGAGCAGGCAGAACGGAAATTACAGGTGACTATCCGTATTACATCGAGCAGGAAGTCAACAAGGCGGGCGCAAACTTCATTCAGATTCAGGGCGCCGAGCTTGCGATTTCCTCACAGTATGACGGACTTGATATTCCCGAGGGAACATCAAGAATTGATTCTCTCAAGATTTACGGAACAGCGCTCGGCAAACATATTGTTGAATCGACCGCAGCAGAGTCCGAGGTCGCTCCCCTCCTCAATTACAGGATGAGAGAGTACTATGTTCCCGTTACGAACCAGATTCTTGCATTTGCAGGAAAACTCGGAGCACTTACAAACACAGTTGTTGCAACAGACGATGACAACAATGTGCTTGAAGTTGCAACCGAACTCGGATATCTTGAAATCGGCACAAAGCTTGCTGTCGCAATTATCCCCGGTGAGCTTGAGCCGGCAATCGCTTACGGCGGTTACCTTGACGCCGATCATTCCTGGACAGGCACGGATTTTGATTATCCGTCACTTCAGGACATCGTCGGAACAGACAAGGAGCTTCTTGTTTTCGGCCTTATGAACGATCAGATCGGTTACATCCTTGAGGACAATGATTACAGCAGTATTCTCTCCGGTGTTAACGAAGAAATCGTTGCAACAGGTAATGTTGCCGGATCGACAACGATCAATGAGTTTCAGAGCCTTATGGATTCAATCAACAAATAATTGAATATTCAGATAAAGAACCGAGCTTGTTTACAGGCTCGGTTCTTCTTATTGTTATATTTGTTTTCTCACATATATACAAAAAAACATCCGCCGAATTTCTTCGGCGGATGAGTTTTTATTATCTTATTTCTCAAGATTTGCCTTGAGGTTATTAAGCTGATCTCTGAGCTCCTGCGGGAGTTTGTCGCCAAACTTCTTGTAGTGCTCCTCAATCTCGGCAGCCTCTTTTGTCCATGTATCCTTATCAACATCAAGGATTGACTTAAGAGTGTCAATATCCATATCAAGGTCTGTGAGGTCGATATCCTCCGGCTTCGGAACGTAACCGATAGCGGTCTCGGTAGCATCTGCCTTGCCCTCGCAGCGGTCGATGATCCAATTAAGAACACGCATATTGTCGCCGAATCCCGGCCAAATGAAGTTGCCCTCATCGTCGGTACGGAACCAGTTAACGTTGAATATCTTCGGAGCCTTATCGCCGAGCTTCTTGCCCATATCAAGCCAATGCTGGAAGTAGTCAGCCATATGATATCCGCAGAACGGAAGCATAGCCATCGGGTCACGACGAACAACGCCTACTGCACCTGCTGCGGCCGCTGTTGTCTCGGAAGCCATTGCAGAACCGATGAATACACCGTTCTCCCAGCTCTTTGACTGGTAAACCAGCGGAGCGCACTTTGCACGGCGTCCGCCGAAGATGATTGCTGAAATCGGCACGCCCTCGCCCTTGTCAAACTCAGGAGAAATGCACGGGCAGTTAACTGCCGGAGCTGTAAATCTTGAGTTCGGATGAGCGGCATATGTGCTCTTGTCAGCCTTGTTGAACTTGGAAGCATCCCACTTGTTACCCTTCCAGTCAATTGCATTTGTCGGAAGATCCTTGTTAAGACCCTCCCACCAAACTGTATTGTCATCAAGGTTGAGTGCAACATTTGTGAAGATTGTGTTCTTCTTTGTTGACTCAAGAGCGTTGAAGTTCGACTTTGCATTTGTACCCGGAGCAACGCCGAAGAAGCCGTTCTCGGGGTTGATTGCATAAAGACGTCCGTCCGCACCGATTCTCATCCAAGAGATATCGTCGCCGACTGTCCAGATCTTATAGCCCTTTTCCTGAAGATATTTCGGCGGGATAAGCATAGCAAGGTTTGTCTTACCGCAAGCTGACGGGAATGCAGCTGCAACATACTTAACTTCGCCCTTAGGATTCTGGAGACCGAGGATAAGCATATGCTCAGCCATCCAGCCCTCTTTCCAGCCCTGATATGAAGCGATTCTCAAAGCGAAGCACTTCTTACCGAGGAGAACGTTTCCGCCGTAAGCAGAGTTAACGGAGATAATAGCATTGTCCTCCGGGAACTGGCAGATGTATCTCTTCTCGGGATCAACATCGCATTTTGCGTGGAAGCCACGAACCCAGTCATTGCTGTCGCCGAGAACGTCAAGAACCTTCTTGCCGACACGGGTCATAATAGCCATATTAAGAACAACATAGATAGAGTCGGTAAGCTCGATACCGATCTTTGCAAGAGGAGAACCGATCGGGCCCATTGAGAACGGGATAACATACATTGTTCTGCCCTTATATGAATCTCTTGCGATATCGTAAAGTCTCTTGTACATCTCGTCAGGATCGCACCAGTTGTTTGTCGGGCCGGCATTCTCCTGCTTCTTTGAGCAGATAAATGTTCTGTCCTCAACACGAGCAACGTCATTCGGCTTTGTTCTGTGAAGATAGCATCCGGGGAGCTTTTCCTCGTTGAGCTTAATCATTTCACCTGTCTCAACCGCCTCTTTACGGAGACCGTCGAGCTGCTCCTCAGAGCCGTCAATCCATACGATTTTGTCAGGCTTAACAAGATCAACTTTTTCATTGATCCAGTCAAGGATGGACTTGTTAGTCGTTAATTCCATTGATATTCATTCCTTTCGTAAAAATCAATTTTTTACGTCTATATTATATCCTTTTTTCAGGCAATTTTCAACATACAAAACGCACATTATAGCGTGTATTTATTCCTTTTTTTGTAGATTTTTACAAAAGTTGCAAAAAGACTTTGTTAAAAAAGCAACGAAGTTTTGAACAAACGGAAATTCTGTAAAATAAAAAACGAGGGTGCAGGAAAACCTGCACCCTCTGAGAGATTTAAGCAATCTCTGACTTATTTAGCAACGTATGTGAACGAGCCTGCATCATGCCACTCGTTGTTATACTTAACCTGTACCTTAATGACGTTGTCGCCTGTAAGGTAGCAGCTTGCCTGTGCGTTGTAAACCTTCTGGCCGTTAACAACAGTGTAAGCCTTTGTGGTAAGAGTACCGCCGTTGTACATTACTGTACGAACGCCCTGGATATCCATACCTGTTACAACCTGAACACCTACACGGCTTCTCTCGCCTGATGTAGCAGCAGGAGTAATGCTGTAAACTGTTGTGTCTGCTGTCGGAGCAAGACGATTTACTGTGAACTTATAAGCAACATCCTTAGACTCCCAGTTAGCGAACTTAGCGATAACCTTTGTCTCAGAACCTGTTGTGAGCTTTGCAAGTACAGTCCATACTTCGTATGCTGCCGATGCATCTCTCTCATCCTCAACGATTGAACCGTCAGCTCTGTAGCTTACGATCGAAACAGCGCTGCTGTGTCTTGTGATTGTTCTTGTGTTGCCGTATGCATCAATGAACTGAATCTTAGCAGCATAGTCGTCGTCAACACGGTTAACCTTTACTGCATAAGTGTTGTAGTCGGATGATGTCGGAGTCCAGTCAACAGAAACGATTGCACCCTTAACCTCTGTCGGCTTAAGAACAAGAGCAGAGATAGCTGCGTTGAGCTCGTTAGCTGCCTTTGTAATTGTAGCCTGTGAAGAGATCTTGAGATCACGTGCAACTGCCTCAGCTGCTGCGAGCTTAGCTGCCATTGCGCCATAAGAAGCCTCTGTGTAATCGTCAGCGTTCTTTGTCTTTGCAAGAGCGATAGCTGCATCAAGTGCTGTGTAGTCTGCATCCTTCTCTGTGAGCGGCATTGCACCGTTAATCTTTGCTGCTGCTGCGTCAACTGTTGCCTGATCGTCAACAGTGAGGTCTCTTGAAAGAGCCTTACCTTCTGCAAGAGCATCCTGGAGAACCTTTACAGAATCATCTGTGTAGTTGTCTGTTCCCTTAGCGATGAGAGCCTCTGCCTCAGCGATAGCTGCGTCAAGCTCTGTGTAGTCAGCCTTCTCAACTGTCGGCTTCTCTACAAGGAGAGTTGCCCATGCGAGAACGTTCTTCTCCTGATTTCTTGCTGCGATGTACTGGCTTGTTGCCTCACCCTCATGCTTAACAGGATCCTGAACGTAATCCCACTTAATGCCTGCGAAGAGAGCGTCAACAGCTGCAAGTGAATCGTCTGTGTAGGTATCACGGTCGATTGCTTCGTATGCTGCCTTAGCCTCATTGATCTTAGTGTAATCCCAAGCAAGATACTCAGGAGCATTTGTAAGAGCTGTGATTTCAGCTGTCTTAGCGTCTACTGTTGCCTGATCCTTAGCCTTGAGAGCACGGAACTCGGCTGTCTTTGCAGAAGCGATGAGATCGTTAGCTGAAGCCTTATATGCTTCGGTGTAGAACTTAGCATATGTTGTGAGGTTAGAATTGAGCTTCTGGATAGCTGTATCGAGATCTGTGAACGAAGCTGCTGCCTCAACGAGAGCGTCGATAGCTGCATTAAGCTCTGTTGCATAAGCGTCAAGCTCTGCCTGCTGATCAACAGTGAAGCGCTTGCCATATGCTTCCTTAGCTGCATCGTACTTTGTCTTTGCAGCTGCCCATGAAACTGCTGTGTAATGAGATTCTGTGAGAGCCTCGAATTTCTCGAGAGCTGCCTGAACCTTTGAATAATCAGCGCCTGCCGGAACAAGAGCCTTGATAGCGTCGTTAAGTGCTGTTGTCATAGCGTCAACGGCTGCCTGATTGTCCTTCTTAGTAAGACCTGCTGTCTCATAAAGAGCCTTAGCCTCTTCATACTTAGCCATCATAGCCTTATAAGAATCTGATGTGTAGCGGCCCTGGTCAATAGCTACTGCCTTATCCATAGCCGTCTTAAGAGCTGTTGTGTCAGCCGGGATGAGTGCGAGCTTAGTAACAGCATCCTCAATTGCGGAAGCCATTGCGTCAACCTCGCCCTGCTTATCCTTAGTCTTACCACGAACGACAGCGTTCTTAGCAGCGATAACTGCCTCTGCTGTTTCTGTTGTGTAGTAAGCTGCAAGATCTGCATCTGCCGGGATCTTAGCGAGAGCTGCATCAACTGCAGTGTAGTCAGCGCCTACAAGCTCAAGAGCTGCCTTAGCGGCAACAAGATCCTCAACCATCTTTGTGATCTGTGACTGCTGATCTTCCTTGAGATCGCCTGCATCTACCATTGCCTGAGCATCAGCAAGTTTTGTCTCATATGCAGACCAAGAATCTGCTGTGTAATAATCCTTTGTATAGGTTGTGCCCTTGTTGATCTCTGCGATAAGCTCTGAGTAATCAGCTGCGCCGAGAGTCTTAAGGCCATCCTTAGCTGTCTTAAGGTTATTGTAAGCTGTGTCGATTGTAGCCTGATCCTTAGCCTTAAGGTTTCTTGCTACGCCCTTAGCTGCTGTAAGAGCAGAAGCGAACGGAGTCCAGGAAGCTGAAGTGTAATCAGCCTGATTGAGAGCGTCGCACTCTGTTACAAGAGCATCAAGAGCTGTGTAAGAAGCGTCAGCCTCTTTAAGTCCTGCAACTGCCGTGTTAAGAGCAGAAGCGGCATTGTTAATTGTAGCCTGATCAGCAATTGTGAGGTTTCTCGATACTGCTTTTGCAGCTGCGAGAGCTGTTGTCATTGCCGACCAAGAATCTGCTGTGTACCAGCTTGCAGACTGCTCATCAACAATCTTCTGAGCTGCCTTGATTGCTGCGTCAAGTTCTGTATAATCTGCGCCCTGAGCCTTAGGAGTAAGGTTGCCCATTGCAGTTGTAAGAGCTGATGCTGCATTATCAATCTCAGTCTGATGTGTAATATCAAGACCTGCTGCGATATTCTGAGCTGCATTATAAGCGATCTGGAATGCTGTCCAGTTAGCATCCTGCTCATAGTTGTCAGCATTGATAGCTGCTGCCGCAGCCTTAGCATTGTCAAGAGCTGTGTAATCAGCATCCTTGATTGTGAGCTTTGCATAACCTGCCTCAAGAGCTTCAAGAGCTTTATCTGTTGTAGCCTGGTCTGCTGTCTTAGCGTCAAGGATTGTCTTAGCGCCAGCAAGAGCTGCTACGAAGTCCTCGGTATTGTTGTAATTAGCAACAACAGTGTCCTTAACCTCGTCATACTTTGCCTGGAGCTTTGAATAGTCAACCTCAGTTGAACCGCCCTTAACCTTAAGAGTAAGGTTCATACCGGAAAGATCAAAGTACTGATCATCGTTGAAGTACTTGTTCTCAGCCTTGTTAAGCTCTGTCTTAGTCTTTCCGCCCGGAACATAAGTAACGTATGTGTTACCCGCAGTATTCTTGTCTCTCTTAATACCTGCTTCAGGCATAAAGAACTTATACTCTGCGCCCGGTGCAGCGTCTTCCGGAACCATTACGGGGAAGTAGAGGATAGAAACATCATCTTCACCGATGATGCAAGTCTCATCTCCTGCAGGAGCAGGATATGTACCCCAGCGGAAGAACTTGTAACCGCAATTAGTATACTCATCAGCGGTCATCTCGTGGTCGCCTGTGAAGTAATAAGTACCGTCATCGTTCTTAGCTACGTTGAAAGCCTGTCTCGAAAGATCAGGAACTGTTACTGACGGAACCGTTCTTGTTGAAGAAGAAGCACCGATAAAGTAGCCGATGTACTCACTGTTCTCATTGTACTGAATCATTTTATCAGTTTTTGTTGTGTTAACCGATGTCTGATTTCTCTGCTTCATGTAGATCTCACCGGGATCAAGAAGTCCTGATGAGAAATAGAAGTCACCGCAGCAGTAACCGGTCAAGTAGTTAGACTTAACGTAGAAGTTAATCATAACAATCTGACCCGGCTCAACTTCCATTGAGCCCTCTACTTCATCTGTGCCCGGTTCTTCATCGTACGGCGTATTCCATACACCGTCAACATATCTGGTGTTACTTGTCCACTTAACACCGCTGCTTATAGGGGCAGCTGTAAGCTTCATCCATACCTTATAGGTTGCTGTGTCAGGATTACCGTTTGCGGATGCTGCTACAGCAAATGTACCAAGTACCATAGCGATTGCAAGCAATACGCTAAGCACTTTCTTCGCAATTTTCATGCAATTATTCCTCCCAAAAAATTTTCCTTTTTATAAAGGGATTAATAGGGTTTGACCTGATCCAATGTGTCAACAAGTGATACTACGGAAAGAACTCTACCGCTGTCAACAACATCAATAGCGCCGTCACCTGTTACATCCGCCGCATATCTGACCGCAGGATCATCAAATGATCCGATGAGCGATCCGACAGCAAGGATGTTACCTGCATCGACATTTTCGAGTGTTGCATCACCGTTTACATCGCCGAAAACAACAACAGAATAGGTCTTTACGATTTCATCACCAACTAAAACGTCGATCTTAGTGCCTGAGCCGACACCGTACTCGGTTGGAGTGATTTTGAGAGATCCGCCGCCGGAAGCTGCAACTTTCTTTCTGATATCAGCAGAAGTCAACATTCCGGTGTCGAAGCCGTAAACGAACATATTCGTCTTGTCTACGACAGCATTTGAATCGTAGGCCGCATTCGGTACAAGATCTGCAGTCTCACCGACAACATTTACAGAAGCAGGAACAAAGTTCATTGTAAGATTTGCCGGGTCGATCTGATAGATCGTGGTTGCATCTGTCGGAGTCTGGATTGCCTGATAATAGAATCCTGTATACTCCGGAGGGATCAAGAATGTACCGGTCTTGCCCGCAGCAGATGTCTTTGCCTTTACATTGAATGTGAAACTCTCCTCACCGTCGGGAAGATTCAAACAACCGAGAGCCGAATTAGAAACCGTTGCTGTCCACTGGACAAGGATACAGCTATATGTTTCTGCATCATATCCCTCGGGGATAAACTTACCGTCGTTGGTCGAGTTTGCCACCAGATTTCCCTGAGCCTTAGTGGTGTTAAGCGCCGTAAGGCTGATAAGGTTCGGTATCTCAAAAACTTCGGTATCGAACAATATCGGGAAACGGAAGGCTGTCATATTGTAATTTGTCTTGATTGAAACACGAACGGTAACGGTATCACCGGGAGCGTATTCACTCTTATCGGTGGAAATCGTTACTTCCATGCTTTCATTGCCGCTCGCTGTGCCCTCAGCAGAGGCACAGACACCGAAAACAGCTACTGCAAGCACAACAGACAATATGACGGAAAGAATTTTCTTCGCAGTTTTCACTTCGAAATTCCTCCTTCATTTTTCGGGATAAAGAGCTGACCTCTCCCGTTATTCTTTCAATCGGTAAAAACCAATTGATCTATAATCACAGCGAGGCTGTAATTAGCTTTTAATCGTATCAAGCATTTTGCCGAAACGATTTTCCTGTGACAGTTCCCCTTTCGGGAAACTGTCACATTAATTTTGATTAAACAGGAATTGCAGTACGGTTAACGTAGTCGATCTTAGCTGTAAGTGATACAACAGAAAGAGCTGAACCGGCGTCATCTGTTTCAATTCTGTCATCGTTTGTGAAGTCAGCAGCGAGCTTCTGAGCCTCAGAGTCGAATGTTCCGACAAGACCTGCAACAGCAAGGATCAAGCCTGCATCCGTGTTATCTGCGTCACTTCCGTCACCGTTAACGTCACCTGTTACAGATACGATATAAGTATCAATAACATTACCTGAGTTATCCTTAACAAGAATCTTTGCATCTGTTGTGAAGAAGCCGTTTTCATTTTCAACAAGCTCAACAGTGCAGTTCTTGAGGTTGCTGAAGTAGTGAGCAACGTCATATGCTCCACCGCCTGTTACGCCGGTAAGAACCTTTCCGTCTGTTGTCTCAACAACATTTACGTCGGAAATAAGGTCATAAACTGCCTTATCATCGTCGCCGCCGCTTCCGCCGGCCTCAATAAGTCTCTTCTGATACTCAAGGAGCATCTCATAAGCGGTATTAACCTTTGACTGTCTTACAGTCGTGATATCCTCGTTAAGTACAGCATTTGCAAATACAACAGCTCTCTGATACATAGCCCATGACTCTGCTGTATAGTTGGACTCAACATAACCCTTAGCCTGAGCGTTTGCAAGCTCACGAGAAAGGTGAACGCTTGTTGCTTCTTTCTTAAGAAGACGTCCGCCGTAGAGGCTGAGACGATGGTTTCTGTAAGTAACAGTAAGTGAGTCTGCCGGATAGGTTTTACCCTCAGCATCCGGAACCTCAGCTCTGTTAATCATAGACTCGGCTGCCTTTACCTCTGTACGGTAATTGTAATATGTGTACGGCTCAAAGTCCGCAACACCGAAGTATGTGTAATCGGCAGCATCAAATTCCTTGCCCTCGTTTGAAGGAGCATAAGAATTGATGATCTGCTTTGTCTCACCGAGACCGCCTGCAATCTCGTTTGCATCAAGAGTATCAACGGCAGCCTTAAGCTTTGTATAAGCTGACTGATACTGCTTTGCTTTCTGGTTGAGGAAGCTGTTAGCAACGAACGGAGCGTAAACAACGTTTACAGCCTGCTGCATTGCTGTTGTCCAATCGCTCCAGCCTGTGCTGTAATTAGACTGCTGACGATGCTTTCCAATCTCGGAAGAAAGGAGAGACTCAAGACCGTAGTCGTTGTAGCAGAAGATGCTGTAACCTGCCTTCTGTACCTTTGTGCCGCCGATGTTAGCACCGAAAGTATATGTATACTTACCGGGAACACGAGTTGCGGTACCTGATGCACAGATAGCTGCCCATACGGACTCTCTCTCAGCATCGGTAAGAGCTGCATATGCATCAGTTGTCTGAAGCATATAAGTCTTACCCATACCGCTCTGATCGCCGTTCTTCTGGGTGATTGTAAATTCATCTGTCTTAGCCTTAATGTAAGTTGCATCAATGCCCTTTGTTGATGTTGCAATCGGAGTACCCTTAACCGCTGAGTCTGAAGCTGCGTTCTGAACAGTGTACTGAGCTCTGTAAATGTCTCTCATACTGCTTGCATAGATTGAAGCAGGACCTGTAAAGGTATATCCGCTTGTTGTCACAGAAAGTTCCTTATCTCTGTCATCCGCAGCCGAAGCTGAAATGAAGCTGTAAACATTCTCAGTCATCGGAGAACTTGTAAGGTTTGAACCGTCCTCTGTAAGAACGTTATAAGTGATTGTAACGATAAACGGTGTTGTACCGGAAACCGTTGACTTCGATGAAACGGAAAGATTTACCTCTTCACCGGCAGCAACATCACTCTTGCTGTATGCGATGTTGAGCTTGTCGTCAAGGTTAGATGTTACAGACTCAATCTTATATGTATAGAGCTGATCCTGATGGAATACACCGTTTGCATCTGTATAACCTGTGTTAATACCCGAAGAGTTGTTACGGAACTTAATTGTAAAGCTCGGAGCACCTGACTTATCATAGATAAGAGTGTCACAAGTAACGGTCGGGAATTTAAATTCCTGAGCTGTTGTAAGGCTGAGGATTGAGCATACGATCGGAAGAGCGCCCTTAACAAGGTTTGCTCTGTAATTGTAAAGATCCGAGAAGATTGCATCAACTGTTCCCGAAAGAGCAGCGTTTGTTGCAAGAGCGTCGATAGTTGTAGCAGAAGCGTTGAGAGCACCCGGGAAGATGATGTTAACAACTCTTGTTACGATATCGAGAACTGCAGCCTTAGGAGTCTTGTTAAGATCGGAAGCCGACGGATAAGCCGAAAGCTCGAAGAGATCAAGAACACCCTTGAGGTCAAGGTTTGCAATCTTACCGATAAGATCGTCGATTACGAATGTCTTAACGTCCCTGTTTGAGGATGTCGGGAGCCAGTTGAGACCGAGAACACCGTCAACAATCTTGTTGAGTGTTGTCCAGCCGCTGTCACTCGTGCTGAGTGAAAGACCGTTAAGAAGTCCGCCGTAATTGTCGATGCCGTACTTAGCAGCAATCTTGAGCTGTGCATCAACATCGGACATTGAATAAGCATAGCTGAGACCCATATCAATTGCCGAGTTTACGCTGTAAATACCGTAGTCAACACCCATAATGATGATAGTGTCGAGATTCTTAGCGTAATTCGAGAAATCGAGTTCGGGAGCTGATGTAGCAAGAAGCTGAGTCATTCCGTAGTAAGCGAAATCAATAACGGTTGTTACGTCGTCGGGAATGTACAGACCCTTTACGGAACCGTTGATGATTGCACGAAGAGCATAAACGATGAGCTCCTCATTTGTCATCTTATTGATTGTAGCTTCATCGGCAACCTTGATGTAGGAAGCGAAGAAGTCGTCGCCTGTCTTAACAAGAACAGCCTTAGCAAGAGCTACAAGGTTATCCATAAGCTTTGAATTGTCGCCTGTCTGCCAGGTAACAAGTGTCTTGTCCTTAAGAAGAACGTCAACGAATGAGCCGAGGATGTTGTTAATCTGAGAAACGAACGAGCCGCTGCCGAAATTGAAACCTGAATATGTATAGTCAATATTGAGGTAGTTAGCATAGCCGTTGAGGTTGTCTCTGTTAGCTTCAACCTTATTGCCCTTTGAATCCTTAACATAGGAACCGTCTGCATTCTTCTGGAACTCGACGCCGCAAGCCTTCTTAAGCTCATCCTTTACGCTGCCGTTAAGAGCGTCGAGAACAAGTGAAGAATTGAATACCTGCTTGAGAGCGTTGTCGATGAATGAATACATCGAACCTGAGCTGATGTTTGTGTAGCCGCTGAGCTCGGGGATCTCTTTAATAACGAGATCGTCGATGAGCTTCTGAGCCATTGTGTCGATCGAAGTTGCCTTGATCGTCGCTTTAGCGCTTGCGCTCTCGGTGTCGGGTCTTACCTTGTTACCGCTTGCATCAACTGTGGTATAAACTTCCTTATAGAGCATTGTCTTGAGAAGCATATTGACATCAGTATAATCACTGAGGTCAACAACCGAAGGAAGAATTGAACCGAGGTTAATGTCTCCGTTAACAAAGTCAACGAAAATGTCCTTGTTGTCATAGAGGAACTGAAGAACAGCGTAAAGAACGCCGATATCTCCGCTTCCTGCTCTGGTGACATCTTTAAATGCATTTGCGCTGAGGTTACCGAGATCGCCAAGCATTCCCTTGAATGTTTCAAAGGTTCTGCCGGATACGAAATCATAAACCGACTTCATCGTAGCGTCAACCGATGTAAGATCAAGTGAGCCGATACCGTAAAGATCAGACTTATCAAGTTTGATCTGTTCCTTACCGAGCATACGGTCGAGTTCATCAACTGCTGCCGATGCATACTGCTCTGTTGTAAGAACAGGCTTATCGAGCTTATTGTACTGACCCTTGATAGCGTCACCCTTATAAGCCGAATAAGCGCTTGCACCGATAACGAGCGTCGAAAGAACCATGATCATTGCAAGAATGACACTGAGGAATCTTTTTGCATTACTCATTTTTGGATTGCACCTCCATAGAATTTATATGCCTTGAGCATACATACCGCACTTTTTTAATCAGCCGTGCCCGCTGAAGCGACATCATTACTCCGGTAGGAACTTCGCCCCGAATTGTTCACCGCTAAAGCCTTCCCGCATCGGCAGTTTTTCGGATTGAAGAGAACCTGAACCGTCGTCATTACGACGCATAGTAAACCAGGTGGGTCGTAATGAGGGTTTCAAGCGCAAGGCGCAATTCACCCAATGACACCACTTTTATGGTTAGTTTAACTATAACGCATAAAAGGTCAAAAGTCAATATTTTTTTGGTCGTATTATTGATTTTGTACATTTTATACATAAGTAATATTGAATTTTTGTATCATTCCTTTTATGAACAATAAGCAATTAAAAAACACGGCAAGGTATACATTTATAATATAACATATACCCTGCCGTTTCGACATTTAATTATTATTTTGTGCCCGAATAGTTCGGCGCTTCCTTGGTGATAAATACATCATGCGGGTGGCTCTCGATAAGACCTGCGTTCGTGATTCTGACGAACCTTGTCTTTGTCTTGAGCTCCTCGATGTTATGGCATCCGCAATAGCCCATACCTGAGCGCAGACCGCCGAGCATCTGGAAGATTGTATCTCCGAGAGGTCCCTTGTAAGGAACACGTCCCTCAACTCCCTCGGGAACGAGCTTTTTGTTGTCCTCCTGGAAATATCTGTCCTTACTGCCGTTTGCCATAGCCGCAAGACTTCCCATTCCACGGTAAACCTTGAAGCTCCTGCCCTGGAAGATTTCGGTTGCACCCGGGCTCTCCTTACATCCGGCAACAAGTGAGCCGACCATAATTGCGCTTGCGCCTGCGGCGATAGCCTTAACGATCTCACCCGAATACTTGATACCGCCGTCTGCGATAACCGGTATACCGTGCTTTGCGGCGGCGTTTGCGGAATCAAAAATTGCAGTGATCTGCGGAACGCCGATACCTGCGACAACACGTGTAGTACAGATTGATCCGGGTCCGATACCTACCTTTACAACGTCGGCACCTGCGGCGATAAGAGCCTCGGTAGCCTCGGCAGTTGCAACATTACCTGCGCAAAGAGTGATATTCGGGAATGCGGTTTTAACCTTTTCAACCGCTTTGAGAATGTTCTTACTGTGTCCGTGTGCGGAATCGAGAACGAACATATCCGCTCCTGCTTTTGCGAGCATTGACGCTCTGTCAAGAACATCTGCGGTTGCACCGATCGCCGCACCGCAGAGAAGTCTGCCGCCCTTGTCACGTGCCGAATTGGGATACTGAACGCTCTTTTCGATATCCTTTATTGTGATAAGACCCTTGAGGTAACCCTCATCGTCAACAAGAGGGAGCTTTTCGATTCTGTGCTTCATAAGAATCTTCTTAGCCTCTTCAAGCGTTGTGCCGACGGGAGCGGTGACAAGATGATCCTTTGTCATAACCTCGCTGATCTTGATATTGAAATCCGTCATAAATCTCATATCACGGTTTGTAAGTATTCCGACGAGCTTTCCGTTTTCATCACAGATCGGAACACCCGAAATCTTATATTTTTTGCAGAGATTTTCGGCATCATATGCGTAGTGATCCGGAGTAAGGCTGAACGGCTGAGCGATTACGCCGTTTTCCGAACGCTTAACCTTATCAACCTCCTGAGCCTGAAGCTCCATCGGCATATTCTTGTGGATAACACCGATACCGCCCTCACGTGCGATTGCGATAGCCATAGGCGCTTCCGTAACCGTATCCATAGCCGCCGTCAGGATAGGCGTGTTGAGAACGATCGTGTCGGAAAGTTTTGTTGAGATATCAATGTCCTTGGGAAGAATATCAGATTCCGCAGGAATGAGCAGGACATCGTCAAACGTCAAACCCTCTTTTCCGAATTTTTCATCAAATGTCATATTACATACAACCTCCACTCAGAATATAAATTGTCTTATTCTATCGCAAAATCAAGAATAAATCAAGTGTTTTTTGAAATTAATTTATTTCATTCGCATATTGAAAAAAGACAGGCTCGCCGAACGAACCTGTCTTTGAAAAATTACTGGAACATAATAAGCAGGAAACCTGCCGCAACAGCAGAACCGATAACGCCTGCAACGTTCGGACCCATAGCGTGCATGAGAAGGAAGTTTGTCGGGTTATACTTTCTGCCCTCGTTCTGAGCAACACGTGCCGCCATAGGAACAGCGGAAACGCCTGCCGCACCGATGAGCGGATTGATCTTGCCGCCTGTAACGAGATAAAGGAGTTTTCCGAGGAGAACGCCGCCGACTGTTGAGAATGCGAAAGCGATAAGACCGAGAGCAACAATCTTAAGAGTCTGGAGCTGAAGGAATGTCTGACCGTTTGCAGTTGCACCGACGGTAACGCCGAGGAGAATAACAATGATATTGTTAAGCGCATTCTGAGCAACATCGGAAAGTCTGTCGACAACGCCGCACTCACGGAAGAGGTTGCCGAGCATAAACATACCGAGAAGCGGAGCAACCGACGGAAGAATGAGCGCAACAAGAACAAGAACGATTACCGGGAAGATAATTTTCTCTGTCTTTGTAACCTTTCTGAGCTGGGTCATCTTGACCTCACGCTCTTTCTTCGTTGTGAGAGCCTTCATAATCGGAGGCTGAATAAGCGGAATAAGAGCCATATACGAGTACGCCGCCAATGCGATAGGCGCAAGCAGATGCGACGCAAGTTTCGACGTCAGGTAAATTGCCGTCGGACCGTCGGCACCGCCGATGATAGCGATTGAGGCAGCTTCCTGCGGATTGAAGCCGAGTGCGATAGCGATAAGGAATGCAACATAAATACCAAGCTGTGCCGCTGCACCGAGGAGCAGGCTGACAGGGTTTGAAAGAAGCGGACCGAAATCCGTCATCGCACCGACGCCCATAAAGATAAGGCACGGAAATATGTTGGATTTAACGCCGGCGTAAATAATTCGCAATACGCCCGAATCATACCAGTGTTCACCCTGACCGGCAAGCGAACCGTCGCCGCCGAAGATCTGACCTGCGGTGAGGTCATCCATAATGCCTGCACCGGGGAGGTTTGCAAGAAGAATACCGAATGCGATAGGAACCAGAAGAAGCGGTTCAAATCTGAATTTAGGATGAATGGCAAGGAAAAGGAATACAAAAGAAACCAGAATCATTACAAAATTCTGCCACTCGAGAGATGCAAATCCGGACGATTCCCACAAGCCTTTCAAAACATTTAAAATCAAGTCCATTCTGAATACCGTCCTTTATTATAAAACTGCAAGAATCTGATCCGTATCAACGGTTGAGCCCTTTGAAACAAGGAGCTGTTTGATCGTACCGTCGCAGGGAGCAACAATCTCGTTTTCCATTTTCATAGCTTCAAGGATAAGAACAACATCGCCCGCCTTAACAGCCTGACCCTCGCTGACATTCAGCTTGAGAATTGTGCCGGGCATCGGAGATGTGATCTGTGTTCCGCTGACCGCTGTGCCGACTACTGCCGCCGGTGCGCCGGGAGCTGTGCTTGCAGCCGGAGCCTGTGCAGGAGCCGCAACGGGAGCTGCGGGTGCTGCGGGAGCGGCATTGCTTACGGAGGTGATCACTGCTTCGCTTTCATTGACCTCAACCTCATATTTTTTTCCGTTTAAAGTAACAACATATTTCATTTACTTGTCCTCCGATAATTTAATGGATTTGAACGCAAGCCTGTCAAGGCTTATACCGCTCTGATGACTTACTATCGCCATAATAACCGCCGCCGTAGGCTCGTCAACATTAACAAGCTCAACACCGGGTTGTGCAGGCTGAGCAACCGGTGCGGCAGGAGCCGCAGATGCCGGAGCGGGAGCCGCAGACTTAGCGGCTTTGCTTGTCTTGTCAAAGATTGCGGCGATCGCCTTGATGAACAGTGCGATTATTGCAAGAATTACGATAACCGTGATAAATCCGACAACCGCAACGAGCGCAGCCTTGCCGAAATCCATAGCGTCGTTTGAGCCGTAAATCTGGGCAAAAACACCGAGCAAATTAGGAGTCATATACATATCTTCGTTCCTCCTTAATCAATTTTTTCAATGGAATATTTAAAGGTGTTCTTTGCTCTTTCGTCTCTCTTATCGAAGAAAGCCTCCGCCTGAGTCGGGAATGCGATGTATGAAAGAACATCCTCTTCACTGTGAGCCTTAGCGCCGATCTCAGCCTTTGCGGCCTCATAGCCGTCACCGAGAGTATCGGCATATCTGCCCTTAATCGGCTTTTCGTCGCCGAGAACCTTTTTGATAAGCTCGGGATCAATCTTTCCGGGAGCCTTACCGTACTCGCCTCTTACATAGGCACGGATCTCTTTGGAAACATTCTTGTATCTCTCGCCTGCAAGGACATTCGACGTTGCCTGAACACCGACCATCTGGCTCATCGGCGTAACAAGCGGCGGATAACCGAGATCTTTTCTTACTCTCGGAGTTTCCTCAAGAACCTCCTCGAACTTGTCCATCTTCTTCTGAGCGGTGAGCTGAGCAACAAGGTTTGAAAGCATTCCTCCCGGAACCTGATATGTCAGAGCATCGGTATCTGTTGAGAGAACAACAGGATTAAGAAGTCCGCTCTTGAGTGCGTCCGCCTTAACGGGCTTAAAGAAATCGTTGATCTGCTTGAGAACATCGGTATCAAGTCCCGTCTTATATCCGTCCTGAGTGAGGATATAGTTGAGAGTTTCCGTTGCAGGCTGGCTTGTGCCGCCCGAGAAGCTCGAAATTGCCGTATCAATAACATCAACGCCCGCTTCTGCTGCCTTGAGCAAGGTCATCGGACCGAGACCCGTTGTGCAGTGCGTATGGAGGATGATCGGCAGTTTAACATTTTCTTTCAATGCGCCGACAAGCTCATATGCCTCTTTCGGGCTGATGATACCTGCCATATCCTTGATACAGATGGACTGAACGCCCATATTCTCCATATCCTTGGAGAGCTTGATATAAGCCTTTGTGTTGTGCACGGGGCTGAGCGTGTAGCAGATGGTACCCGATGCGTGAGCGCCCGACTTGATCGTCTGATCAACAGCAACCTCAAGGTTTCTGACGTCGTTGAGCGCATCAAAAATTCTGATGATGTCGATTCCGTTTTCAACGCTCTTTGCAACGAACTTTCTTACAACGTCGTTCGGATAATGCTTGTAGCCGAGAAGATTCTGTCCTCTGAGAAGCATCTGGAGCTTCGTGTTCGGACAAGCCTTACGAATCTTTCTGAGTCTCTCCCACGGATCCTCGTTGAGGTAACGCAGACATGAATCAAATGTTGCGCCGCCCCAGCACTCGAGCGAGTAATAACCCGCCTTATCCATGGTTGAAAGAATCGGCTCAAAAGTTTCAAACGGCATTCTCGTTGCGATCAGCGACTGCTGAGCGTCACGGAGTACGGTTTCGGTAAATTTGATCTTTTTCATAGCTTTGCCTTCCAATCAATTTATATATTGCATTTTTTGTTTACAAATTAAACCCTATATTTAGAATGTTATCTTTGAGGAAATATATTCACTGATCTCATCAATCGGCATACGAACCTGCTCCATCGTATCTCTGTCACGGACGGTAACGCAGTTATCCTCAAGCGAATCAAAGTCGAATGTGATGCAGAACGGAGTTCCGATCTCATCCTCACGGCGGTATCTTTTGCCGATTGAGCCTGTCTCGTCAAAGTCAACCATAAAGTCCTTCTGGAGCTTTTCATAAACCTTGAGAGCGTCTGCGGAGAGCTTCTTTGAAAGAGGAAGAACCGCAGCCTTATACGGAGCGATCGACGGCTTAAGGTGGAGAACAACTCTTGTATCGTTCTTCTCGGCGTCGATAACCTCCTCGTCATATGCCTCACAGAGGAGAGCAAGAACAGTTCTGTCAAGTCCGTATGTTGACTCTATTATAAAAGGTATATATCTTTCGTTTGTCTCGGGATCGAGGTATTCGAGCTTCTGACCGCTGTATTCCTGATGTCTTGTGAGGTCGAAATTCGTTCTGTTATGCGTACCGTTGATCTCGCCCCAACCGAACGGGAAGAGAAATTCGATATCGCAAGCTGCCTTTGCATAGTGAGCGAGCTTCTCGTGATCGTGGAAACGAAGATGCTCCTCCGCAATGCCGAGATCCATATAATACTGATGACCGTAGTTTTTGAAATACTCGTAAAGATCGGTATCTGTACCCTCCTTGCAGAAGGTCTGGAACTCCATCTGCTCGAACTCAATCGTTCTGAACGTGAAGTTGCCCGGTGTGATCTCATTTCTGAAAGCCTTACCGATCTGACCGATGCTGAACGGGAGCTTAGCTCTCATACTGCGCTGTACGTTAAGGTAGTTTACATACTCACCCTGCGCATTTTCGGGGCGGAGATAGATAATGCTCTTTGCATCGTTCGTAACTCCTCTGTATGTCTGGAACATAAGATTAAATTCTCTGATATCCGTAAAATTATGTTTACCGCAGTTCGGGCATGGAATCGAATGAGCCTTGATGTAATCGAACATCTCCTCTTTCGTCATACCGTCTGCATGAGCCTCGGGGTCAAAATTGTCAATAAGCTGATCTGCTCTGTGACGCATTTTGCACTCTTTACAGTCAAGAAGCGGGTCGGAGAAACTGGCAACGTGACCGCTTGCCTCCCAGACTTTCGGGTGCATAAGAATGTCTGCATCAACCTCATAGCTGTTCTTTCGTTCCTGAATAAATCGCTTTCTCCAAGTATCCTTGACATTGTTTTTAAGTCTTGCACCGAGCGGGCCGTAATCCCACGTATTCGCAAGACCGCCGTAAATGTCACTTCCGGCGAAGATGAAACCTCTGTTCTTACAGAGCGCAACAATCTTGTCCATTGTCTTTTCTGTATTTGATAGCATAAAACCAATTCTCCCTCATTGTAAAATCCTATGAAATTATAGAATATTTCGACAAATAAGTCAATAAAAAAAGTATATGAATAATATTAATACCCCTCTTGAAAATATTGGTTAAATTGACATTTTATTAACAATTTTGTTTTGCAATTTGATTTTTGGTGCTTCCGATTGTAAAATTGAGAATGATATGTTACAATTAAGAGTGTTAAAATCAATTCGGAGCTGAGTGCAAATGAATAACAAAAAATTTCTGAACTTCGGTTCGTTGAATCAGGATATGGTATATTCGGTTGACCACAGCGTTCGCCCTGGTGAGACAACGGCATCTTCAAAGCTGGAGTTCTTCTGCGGCGGCAAAGGTCTCAACCAATCAATCGCCCTCGCAAAAGCGGGTGCAAGGGTTTTCCACAGCGGCTGCGTGGGCACTGACGGCGACAAGCTGATCGCCAAGCTCATCGAAAACGGCGTTGACGCAAGCCTTGTGAGAAAATGCGATATGCCGAGCGGTCACGCAATCATTCAGGTTGACAAAAACGGTCAGAACAGCATACTCCTTTTCGGCGGCGCAAACAATCGGATCTCGGAAAAACAAATTGACGAGGTGCTGTCAAACTTTGAAAGCGGCGATCGGATTTTTCTTCAAAACGAGATAAACAATGTCGATAAAATCATTTCCGCCGCAAGCGAAAAAGGGATGGAAATTGTTTTTAACCCCAGTCCGTTCGGTGAGGAAATACTTTCCTACCCTTTTGATAAAATCGACTGGTTTATCGTCAACGAAACCGAGGCATACGAGCTGACAAAAGAAAGTGATCTCGATAAAATACTTTCCGTTTTTTCGGAGAAACATCCGTCGGCAAAGGTCTTGCTCACCCTCGGCTCGGACGGATCCGTATGCAGGGTGAACGGCAAAACCTATCGTCAGGAAATTTTCAATGTTCCCGTTGCCGACACCACTGCCGCAGGTGACACTTTTCTCGGATTTTTCTTTGCCCTGCTTGACGATCTCGGCATAGCCGACGCACTGAGATACGCCTCGGCGGCGTCTGCAGTTGCCGTCTCACGAAACGGCGCATCCTCGTCAATCCCGAATTTGAGCGAGGTCAAGAAATTTTTAAACAAACAATAATTTTAGCCGTCGACTGATTCGGCGGCTAAAAAATTTAACTTTTTTTCACAAAACTATTGCTTTTTTGCTCAAAATATATTAGAATATCTGTCGTTGACAATGTCGCACAAATGCTACTGTGGCTCAGTTGGTAGAGCAGCTCATTCGTAATGAGCAGGTCGTCGGTTCGAGTCCGACCAGTAGCTCCAAGCCGCAAACCTTTGTATATCAAGGGCTTGCGGCTTTTTCTATGTCTGATTAAAGGCAGTAAAAGCGGTGATTTTTCTGAGTTTAATCGGAACACTCGATAATGAATGTCGTTATATCGGCTCTAAACGGATCAAAATTCATCTTGACAATTCAAGGCACATAGCATATAATGAAGATACAAAGAGTGGTGCTACCGATAGACGGTTACGCCCTCAAATAAGATTGTTAAAAGATTTAACCGCCTTAGCTTTGGAACGTTGGGCGGTTATTTCTTTTTATATGCGAGGACTGCAACGAACACCGTTACAAGTCCGATGATTACAAGTGCGAATGTAAATAAATTCTCGTATGTAACGTACTGCATAAGATCACCCCCTCACGAGGGCGCAGAGTGTAACCGCCTACCGTAAATGGTAGCACCACAAAAGCATTATATATAATACCCCCGAGCTTGTCAATGCCCGACCTCTGAATTTTGGGGTTTATTTGGGGTTTATTCTCATCGTTTGGGATTTACTTTCATTTAAGCTCATTACGATTTTTCTTTGCTAAAAAACGGAGCGAACAGCTGTAAAGCCGTTCGCTCCGTTTCCATTTTATCAATATGATTCGCACACCTCAATTGTGCGGTGTTGCCTTAGAATACAACAGTCAAAAGCATCTTGAACTGTTCTGCACCGTAGACAGCGTGCGGATGTCTTGCGGGCATTACAATCGTGTCGCCCTCGTGAAGAATATATTCAACGCCGTCGATCGTAATTCTTCCCGTTCCGTCAAGGCAGGTAACCATTGCGTCTCCGCCCGACTCGTGAGTGCTGATCTCTTCGCCTTTGTCAAAAGCAAAGAGTGTAACGCTCAATGCATCATTCTGAGCCAGAGTCTTGCTGACTACCTGACCTGCCTGATACTCAACCTGTCCCTTGAGGCTGAGTACCTCTGCTTTATTGATATTCTTATAACCGTACATAAATTGACCTCCATTCGGTTATATTATTGCTCATTCAGCAACTGAAAATTCTTTTTGTTTGAAGAATAGAGCTTTTTAAAGACTTCAAAATTCTTATCATATACCTTTTTGTCGGCTGTGCTCGGCTTGAAAGACTTCTTGACAGGGATGTAATCCTTAACACTGCCGAGATCCTTGATAATTCCGAGACCGATACCGATTATCGCCGCCGCACCGACAGCACCGACATCCTGCGGCTTTTCGACAACCTCAATTGTTCTGCCTGTAATATCTGCAAGGATCTGCGCCGTAACATCGGAGAGTGCGCCGCCGCCGACAAATCGGATTGTCTGCGAAGTCTTGATCTTTCTGTCCTGAGCTTCAAGCATCCAGCGAAGATGATAGCAAACGCCCTCGATTACAGCCCTCAGCATATCCGATTTACCGCTGTTTATGTTGATGTTGAAGAACATTCCGGCGGCGTTCGGATCCTCAAACGGGCAGCGGTTGCCGTGAAGCCACGGAGTGAAGATAACTCCGTTTGCTCCCGCAGGAACCGAGCCGATAACCTCGGACATATAGTCGTAAAGACTTGTATACGCCTTCTCGGTATGATCGGTAATTTTCTTTTTCTCGATAAAAATTCCGATTTCATCAAGACAAAGATGATCCTTAACCCATTCAAGACACTTGCCCGCCGTTTCCATTTCTGCAAAATAATTGAAACTGTTCGGATCGGCACCGACAATTGCGGCAATCATTGCCGAGGTGTCAACAAGCTGCTTTTCAACTACCGTGCCTACCCAGCCGGATGTACCAGAATAAATATGAGTATCGCCGACTGCACAGCTTCCTGCGCCGACTCCGATAAGAGAAGCGTCTCCGCCTCCGCCGAATACGGGAGTGCCGGGCAAAAGTCCGAGCTTTTCGGCAGCCTTTTCCGTAACTCCTCCGACCATATCGGTTGATTCGATAATTTTCGGCAGATGATCCATATTGACCTTGAATATATCCGCAACAGTTTTGCTCCAGCCCTCTTTACCCTTTCTTGTATCGTAAAGCAGAGTTGCGAAAGCGGAATCCTTTGTCATTGTGAATTTGTCCGTGCAGCGGCAGATAAGGAAATCCTTTACGTCAAGCCACTTGTACGCATTTTTGTGATTCTGCGGCTCGTGATTTTCAACCCATTTATATTTGTATACGGGATCCTTAACACTGCACGAAACAGCGCCCGTTACCGCAAGCGACTTGAGAAGCGGAACAATATTCGCTCCCGCAATCTGCAAACCGTATGCCATATATTTTTTCAGTTCCTCTTTTGCGCGCTGATCCATATAGCTCATCGGTCTGCGGACGGGATCACCGTTTTTGTCAACGAGAACGAGAGCCTGCATCTGCGAGCAGAATGAAATTCCCGCAATCTGCTCGGGCTTGATATCAGTCTTTGTGAATATCTCTTTTGTGGTAGTGCACATAGCGTCCCACCACTCCTCGGCGTCCTGCTCGGCACCGCCGTTTTCGAGAATATAAAGGTTGTATGAGCCGTAAGAATTGACTATCGGTTTGATCTTTTTGTCGATTTCAAACAGGCAGGTTTTAAGGCCTGTTGTTCCGACATCATATGCAATAACGTAAGCGCTCATATTCAACAACTCCTGTCAGAATAGATTTCTGTCTCTATTCTATCATAAATTACGGCAAAAGTAAAAATATTTTATGAATTTTTACAAAATTTTTTCAATGACATATTTAAAAACGAAATGATATGTGTTAAAATACTATCAAGCAAAGTTCATAAAGGAGGATTATTTATGGGAAACAATTTTGCTATCAAAAATTACCTTGATGCCGATAAGGTGACAAAGGAGCTTGACGCTCTTATCAAAAAGCCGATTTACAGCATCAAACCCGACGCTCTCAAGAAATATGAGACCGAATACTACGCAAAGAAGTGCGCAAAGTCAAAGGAAATGATCGACATTGCCAAGCAGAGAATCCCCGGCGGTGTTCAGCACAACCTCGCATTCAACTATCCGTTCCCGCTTGTCTTTACAAAGGCATCGGGCAACAAGCTCTATGATATAGACGGCAACGAATACTACGATTTCCTTCAGGCGGGCGGTCCGACAATTATCGGAAGCAACCCTCCCGAGATTCGTGAAAAGGTTATCGAACTGCTCAACGACTGCGGTCCGTCAACAGGTCTTTTCCACGAGTATGAGTACAAGCTCGCTAACAAGATTGCCGAGTGCGTTCCGTCGGTAGAGATGTTCCGTATGCTCGGTTCGGGCACAGAGGCTTGTATGTGTGCTGTTCGTGTTGCAAGACTTGCAACAAAGCATAAGAACATTCTTAAAATGGGCGGCGCATATCACGGTTGGTCGGATCAGCTTGCATACGGTATGCGTGTTCCCGGAACCAAGAATCTCCAGTCGAGAGGCGTTCCAATGTTTGTATTCAAGCACACGGACGAGTTCTTCCCGAACGACCTCAACGACCTTGAAAGAAAGCTCAAGAAAAACGAGCTTACAGGCGGCACGGCAGGCGTATTCATTGAGCCGGTAGGTCCCGAGAGCGGCACAAGACCTCTCAGCAAGGAATTTATCAAGGGCGCAGAGGCACTCTGCCATAAGTACGGCGCACTTCTCATCTTCGACGAGGTTGTTACAGGCTTCAGAATCGGACTTTCGGGCGCTCAGGGCTACTTCGGCGTTGATCCCGACCTCACAATCTTCGGCAAGATCGTTGCCGGCGGATATCCGGGAGCAGGCGGAATCGGCGGTCACAGAGACGTTATGGCTCATCTCGGCGCAGGTCTTGATTCCTCGGGCAAAAAGGTTAAGAAAGCAATGTGCGGCGGTACAATGGCGGCAACTCCCCTTTCGTGCGTTGCGGGATATCATACAATCTGCGAGATTGAGAGAACCAATGCCTGCGAGAAAGCGGGACTTATGGGCGACAGGCTTATCGAGGGAATCCAGAAGTCAATTAAAAAGCATAATCTTCCGTTCGTCGCATTCAATCAGGGCTCAATCTGCCATCTTGACACAGTAGGTACAATGCACTTTGCAATCAACTGGTCAAAGCCGTGGGAGATTCCCGAGATTCTCAAGCAGACGAGTGCACGTCAGAAAGAGATGGAACATATGGGAGCCGCTTATATGGCTGAGGGTATGGTTACTCTCGCCGGAAGCCGACTTTACACCAGCGCCGCATACACAGAAGAGGATATCGACGATGCAATTGCACGCTTCGACAGAGTATTCGATAACTGCGGCAGAATCGGTTAATCTAACAGCAAGGGGGACGTTTAAGTGTATACTTTGGAAGACGGAAAAAGAGCCGTCATTGAAGCAGGTCACAGACTGCTTGAAACGGGTCTTATAGCAAGAACGTGGGGAAACGTAAGTGCAAGAATATCGGATACCCAATTTGTAATCACACCGAGCGGAAAGCCGTATGACACGCTCACGCCCGATGATATTGTTGTTGTCAACATTGCCGATTGCAGTTACGACGGCGACGTCAAACCGTCGAGCGAAAAGGGAATCCATGCCGACGCTTACGCATTGAGAAGCGATGTAAATTTTGTTATTCACACTCATCAGGTCAACGCCTCGGTGATCGGAGCGGCGGGTCTGCCGATTGATCCCGTGCCCAAGGCTTACAGAGACATTCTCGGTGAGACTGTTCCGTGCGCAGGCTACGGAATGCCCTCCACCGACAAGCTGAGAAATGCAGTCAGGAAAGAATATGCAAATAATCCGACTTGCAAGGCGTTTCTTATGGTTCATCACGGAGCGGTTTGTCTCGGCAAGGACTTTGACGAAACGTTTGAAATAATTCAGGCGCTCGAAAAAGCCTGTGAAATCAAGCTCGAAAAGGCATTTTTGATGTATGAGGGCACACCCGAATATACAAAGAAGCTGATGCTTAACAGCTATATCAGGCACACGGGCGGCAAGGCTCTTCCCGAGTATGTTTCCGATTTCGGCAGCAGCGTCAGAGACGGAGAATTTTTCCTGCTCACATTCAAGAGCGGTGCAAACTTCAATGTCAGAATCAAGGGCTGTACCTGTGACAGCGATGCAAAACTGCCCTCCGTTGCAAAAATTCACGCCGCAATTTACAAATCGTCCGACGTCAACTATATCCGTCATCTTTCGGAAAGCGACATTATCGCTTACAGTGTGACATCGGATTCGATTGATGCGAGACTTGACGATTTCGCACAGATCGCAGGTGCAAAAATCGGTTCGTTCCGCTGGGACGGCTCTGCAAAATGCGCTTCGGAAGCCGCAAGAAAAATCAAGGGCAAAAACGCCGTGCTTATCAACGGCGCAGGCGCACTTATAACGGGAAGCACTCCCGGTGACCTTGATGCGGTTGAACTGGTAATGAGCAAGGAGTGTAAAACTCAAATCGGTTCACTCTTCCTCGGAAGCGGCGAACCTCTCGGCTATGCCGACCGTGTTCTCCAGCGAGTAATTTATGTAAACAAATACTCTAAGAAAGCAACCGAAGAGAACTGAATATAAACTCATAAAGCAGTGGCAAAAATAAATTTGTCACTGCTTTTGTATGTTTTCGGCAAAGTAGTCGGAGCGATATTGCGTCAAAAATAACTTTAATCAAACTTTCTCGGTGCGATGAGGTTTCAAAAGTACGATTCGTAGGGTGCGATGACCACTGCACCGTGGAATGGTTAGAGTAAATTTCGTCAAACTTTTTATAAAACCCCTCAGTCACGGACAAACCGTGACAGCTCCCCTAAATGGGCGCCCATTATAGTTTCTGCCCACATCGCACCGTGAAAATTGCGCTGACTTTCCTTGCCTCCCTTGTAGGGGAGGTGGATTTGACGCTGTGCGTCAAAGACGGAGGGGTTAAAATAAAAGTTTCAACGAATATTAATTACGAGACAAATATTT
>DKDP01000006.1 GCA_002449395.1 Ruminococcaceae bacterium UBA6845
AAAGCCGGATATGAAATGTGGGCAGGCCCTTACGGATGCAGAAACGGCAGCCGCAAATATCTTCTCGCAAGCCTCGACCAAAGCTTACAGCGTATGGGTCTTGATTATGTCGATATTTTCTATCATCATTGCCTTGACCTTGAAACTCCCCTTGAGGAAACTATGGAAGCTCTTGCTACTGCCGTTCAAAGCGGTAAAGCGCTTTACGTCGGAATTTCAAATTATGACGGTGAAAATTTGGAAAAGGCCTGCAAGATATTGACCGAGCTCAAATGCCCGTTCGTTATAAATCAAAACCGATATTCAATTTTTGACAGAACTATTGAAAATAATGGCTTAAAGCAAACAGCGGCAAAACTTAACAAGGGCATAATTGCTTTCAGCCCGCTTGCACAGGGACTTCTTACGGACAGATATTTAAACGGTATTCCGAGTGACAGCAGAGCCGCAAGGGACAATCGTTTTCTGAAAAAATCGGCAATAACAGAGGAAAAGCTGACACAAATCAGAGGTCTTTCAAAAATTGCAGAAGAGAGAGGTCAAACTCTTGCTGAAATGGCGCTTGCTTGGGTACTTAAAGACGACGTTGTAACTTCGGTTTTAATCGGTGCATCAAAGCCTGAGCAAATACTTGATAATATCAAGGCCATTCAGAACACATCATTCTCTTCTGACGAACTTGAAATGATAGATAAAATAAGCATTATCTGATTCATAAATTGAAAACTATACAGCAGAAAAAAGCGTTCAAATAAAATCGGCTGATTTTATTCGGACGCTTTTTTTAAAACCCGATGTTACCGAAAAATCACATTTTTGGCAGGAATGAATACTGATGTATATTTTTTAAATTTGACTGTTCATTTTAGGTGTTGTTTAAACAAATTTGACATACAGTGCTCAAACGGATATAATTATAAAAGGGTGGTGGGACGATGTATAATCCGCAGATAGAAACATTTATAAAGGTTGCAGATGCCGGGAGCTTTAACAAGGCGGCGGAGGAATTGTATATTACACCGACCGCCGTTATTAAGCAAATCAATTTGCTCGAAAGCTCGCTTGACCTTGTTTTATTCGAGCGTACACACCGTGGGTTGATACTGACAAATGCAGGAAAATCGCTTTATCAGGATGCAAAATACATTATCCGATATTGTAAGGACAGCGTTGTCAGGGCCAAAAACGCAATGAGCGAAGGGGAGAATATTATCCGTATCGGTTCTTCGCCGATAACTCCCGCTCAGCTTCTTATGAGATTGTGGCCAAAGATTCAGGACAAATGCCCCGATATAAAATTTGAAATTATACCCTTTGAAAACACACCTGAAAATGCAAAGGAAATTCTCGGGAATCTCGGTAAAAACATTGATGTTGTGGGCGGAATATTTGACGATACGATGCTGCACCTGAGAAAATGCGAGGGCTTGGAGCTGTCACGTGAGCCGTTTTGCTGTGCCGTATCAATCCACCACAGGCTTGCACAAAAAGATAAGTTGCAGATAAGCGATTTATACGGTGAGAATTTGATGCTCATGCACCGTGGCTGGAGCAATTATGTTGATTGTCTGCGTGATGACATTTGGCAAAATCATCCTCAGATAAATATTGTCGATTTTAATTTTTATGATATGAGCGTTTTCAATAAATGCGAAAACAGTGATAATGTTTTGCTTGCGTTTAAGGGCTGGGGCAACGTGCATCCGCTTTTAAAGGTTATTCCCGTTGAGTGGGAATACAGCATTTCTTACGGACTTCTGCATTCTCCCGAGCCGAGCAAAACCGTGCAACGATTCTTGGATGCCGCAAGAAACGCAGTAAAAAACTAAATAAGCAGTTATAACCTAAAGGTATATACTGATTAACAAAACGAGACTTCTTTTGAGGTCTCGTTTTTATTATAATATAGGCGAAAAGAATAATTACGGGAGTGATAAATATGAAAAAATTAAAGGCATTACTTATCAACGGCAGTCCGAGAGCAAAAGGCTGTACCTACACTGCGCTTACGGAGCTGAAAAATACACTTGAGCAGGAGGGTATGGAGGTTGAGCTTATCCATGTTGGTCACAAGGATATTCACGGCTGTATTGCTTGCAGAAAATGCGCCGAAACAGGGAAATGTGTGTTTGACGATATTGTAAACGAGGTTGCCCCGAAGCTCGCCGAGGCGGACGCATTTGTTATCGGTGCGCCTGTTTATTACGCATCTCCCGCAGGCGGAGCAATTGCATTCCTTGACAGATTGTTCTTCAGCACATTCAAGGTTGACAAGACAATGAAGGTCGGTGCCGCAGTCACAACCTGCCGCAGAGGCGGTAACACGGCGGCGTATGATGTGCTCAACAAGTATTTCTCAATCAGCTCTATGCCGATTGCCACGAGTCAGTATTGGAATATGGTTTACGGCGGTCAGGCAGAGGAGGTTTTGCAGGACAAAGAGGGCTTGCAGACTATGAGAACGCTCGGAAGAAATATTGCATTTATGGCAAAGAGCATAGCACTCGGTAAGGAGCAATTCGGACTTCCCGAAAAAGAGCAGATTACGTTTACAAACTTTCATCATTAAGAAGTAATTATTACTCGTTAAATAAACTTTCAAGACAGGAGAAAAGCTATGAACAATTTTGTATTTGAAAATTCATCAAAGGTATATTTCGGAAAAGGCTGCGTAAAGGAATATTTGTCGAATATTCTTTCTTCCTACGGTGACACGGTTATTCTTTGCTACGGCGGAGGTTCAATCAAGAAAAACGGTATTTATGATGAAATCATTGCCGTGCTCAGGAAAGCAAACAAGTCGGTTATTGAATTTAGCGGTATTCCGTCAAACCCGACCTATTCAAAGGTGCTGGAGGGCGTTAAACTTGCAAAGCAGAGCAATGCCGATTTGATTCTTGCAGTCGGCGGCGGAAGCGTTATGGACTGCTGCAAGGCAATCTCTCTCGGAGCAAAATATGACGGCGACATTTGGGCTGATTTTTGGGCAAGACCGGGTATTATTGATTTTGAACCGCTGCCGCTCGGAATAGTTGTTACCGTTTCGGGTACGGGCAGTGAGTGCAACGGCGGAGCAGTTATTACCAACGAGGAGCTCAAGATTAAAACAGGCAGAGATTATCCTCAGCTTAACGCAAGGTTCGTTATGCTTGACCCGACATACACTTACAGTGTCCCTGAGTTTCAGATGGTATCGGGTGCATTTGATACCCTTTCGCACATAATGGAAATCTATTTCAGCGAGCCGAACGAAAGTAATGTTTCGGACGACATATCCGAGGCTCTGATGAAAAACGTCATCAAAAACCTGCGTGCCGCTATCAAGAATCCCGAGGATTACACGGCAAGAAGCAATTTGATGTGGGACGCAACAATGGCGGAAAACCGTATAATAAAGCTCGGCAAAAAGACAGATTTTGAATGTCATCAAATGGAGCATCAGCTCGGTGCGTATACAAACTGCAATCACGGTGCAGGTCTTGCTGTTCTCCATCCTGTTTATTACAGACACATTTGCAAGGCAGGCGAGAAGAAGTTTGCACAGTTTGCGGCTAATGTCTGGGGCATTTCAAAGGACGGCAAAACAGATGGGGAGCTTGCAAAGGCGGGCGTTGAGGCTCTTGCCGATTTTATTAAGGAAATCGGTATGCCGACCACATTCAGAGAGCTGGGAATTGATGAAAATATCAACCTTAAGGAAATCGCTGATTCATGCGCTATCGTACCCGGAAGCTACAAAAAATTGAGCCACGAGGAAATATTAACAATTTATGAAGAATGTAAATAAAGGGTTGACCTAAAGTGAGCTTTAGGTATTAAAATATAATCACAATACCGATAAAAGGAGAAATCAATATGGAATTTGCGAAGTTAAATAACGGAATTGTTATGCCGATGGAGGGTATCGGAACATTTTTGCTCAGCCCCGACGAGGCGGAAAACTCTGTACTCTATACACTTAAAAACGGAGGTCGGCTCATCGACACGGCTAATGCCTACTGCAACGAAAAGGCGGTCGGCAGAGCGATGAAAAAATCAGGCGTTGAACGCAAGGATATTTTTCTTGAGACAAAGCTGTGGCCGGTTTTCTATGAGGACAGTGATGCAGTTGACAGAACGCTTGAAAGACTCGATACCGATTACATCGACCTTCTTCTTATTCATCAGCCCGCAGGCAACTATGTCGCAGGATACAGGCAGATGGAAAAGGCGTATAAGGAGGGAAAGGTTCGTGCAATCGGACTTTCAAACTTCAACGAGGAGCAGGTTAAGGAAATACTTGACATCTGCGAGGTCAAGCCGACTGTTTTACAGACGGAGGTTCATCCCTATTATCAGCTTAAGGAGCTTAAAAAGTTCCTCGATTCGGCAGATATCAAAATTCAGGCTTGGTATCCGCTCGGTCAAGGTGACAGTGCTCTCTTGAATGAGCCTCTGTTTAAGAATCTTGCAGAAAAGTACGGCAAGTCAACAGCACAGATTATTCTTCGCTGGCATATTCAGGACGGCAATATTGTAATTCCGGGTTCTAAGAATACCGACCATATTAAGGATAATTTTGATATCTTCGATTTTGAACTCACCGATGACGAGATGAAGGAAATTGCCGCACTTGACCGCAATGCCAAATATTACATCAGCACACCCGAAATGATTCAAAAATACGCAACAATGACATTCCCCATTGACGAACAGAAATAAAGGAGGACTATGACTATGAAAAAGATAATCGCAGTTTTATTGGCAGTAACACTTATTTTTACATTTGCCGCTTGCGGAAAATCTGCATCGGACAATACCGAAAAATCAACCACGTCAACACCTGCCTCGGCGGATAAAAATACTCCCTCAAATAACACTAACCACCCGAACTCCGGCAAGATACTTGTCGTCTATTATTCCGCAACAGGCAGCACAAAGGCTGTTGCACAGACGATTGCCGAATCCGTCGGGGCAGATGTTTTTGAAATCACACCCGTTGACCCTTACACAAGCGACGACCTTGATTGGACAAATGACGACAGCCGTGTAAACGCCGAGCACAACGACGAGAGCAAGCGTGATATTGCGCTCGAAAAGACAACTCCCGACAATTGGGCGGACTACGACACAGTGTTCATCGGCTATCCGATTTGGTGGGCAATAGCAGCTTGGCCTGTAAATAACTTTGTTAAGGGTAATGATTTTACAGGTAAAACCGTTATTCCGTTCTGCACATCGGCTTCTTCCGGACTCGGTCAGAGCGGCAAGCTCCTTGAAAAAATGGCAGGCACAGGCGATTGGCAGGACGGCGAAAGATTTTCTTCCGGCGCTTCCGCAAGCGATGTCACAAGCTGGGTAAACGGTCTTGGACTTAAATAAAATCAAACGTTTTCCGCTTTCCTACGCTTATATCATTTGTCACTTTGGACTTTTATTCTGCTTGCCGTAAATCAAGCACTTTCAGAGCCTCACTTGAAATGAGCGAGGCTCTTTTGATGTTTTACGATCAAATCTGTTGACATCGGAATGGGCTGATGATATCATTGAGTCAATAAAAAATTGAACAGCGGAGATTAATATGCAGGAATTTTTTCAAACACATTCTTATTTATCACAGATTTTCGGCTTCTCGGCAATGGCTGTCGGAATACTGATGTATCAGTTTAAAAAGCACAGAACGATAATGATACTGATGACGCTCAGTGCGGCGCTTTGGTGTCTGCATTACGGAAGTCTGTGGCTGTTTACGCCCGTTGCGATGAACTTTATAAATTTAGTGAGAAGCTACGTTTGCAGCTACGATAAAAAATGGGCAAAGTCAAAGGCTGTTCCCGTTATTTTTATTGCAGTTTCACTCGCTTTGACAATTGCCACGTGGCAGGGGGCGTGGGATATTCTTATATTCATATCGTCCATATTTGCAACCGTCGGGGGCTGGCAGAAAAACCCGCAGGTGCTGAGAATCCTGAATGTTCTTGTGTGCCTATGCTGGCTGCCGTATAACCTCGTCAACCATTCGTGGGCAGGGCTGGTGAACAATATATTGATGCTGATCTCAATTGCTGTTGCGCTGATAAGATACAGGGCGAAGCAAAAACAACTGAATTGAAAAAGACGCTCTCGGCGAGGGCGTCTTTTACATCGGAGTATTTATGAGAGGAAATAAATGTACCGATAAAAGCCGCCGGACAGACACCGACGGCTTGAATATTTATCTGTTTAATTATGCTTCGTTACCCTTAAAGTTTATTGATGAAATCCAGTCCTCAAATTTATCCTTGTAGTCGTTCTCAAGGATTTTTTCGCAGTAAATCTGCGTCACCCAGTAGATGTCCTCAATTTGCTGAACGGAGACAATGTTATAGTAGTCGATACCGTCGACATTATCGTAAAATGTGATATCGTAGGTGTAGTGGTTGATCTTTTTCACATTTTTAACCCGATTTCCCTCACAGTAGCTTTTGGCAAGCTCCTCAAGGCTCGAATTTTCTTTGTCAAGCGCATAGTCAATATCCTTTTGAGAGTAGTCGTCCACCGTCATTGTAGCGTCGGATGCAAAGAGGGTGTAGCTGTGATTAGCGAAATCTCCGTCCTCATAGAAATGATTATCAAGCGTAATGCTGTAATTTTTGTAGGAAAAGGTCTGCGGCTCTTCAAGCACAAGATCGGCAACTCCTGCCGATAAAATCGTCAATACGATACTTGCCGCAAGAACCGCAAAGGTTTTGGCAATGGATTTGCCTGTTGAAACCTTTTTGACATAATTAACTTTTTTGCCGACCCTTGATTCGAGGAACATTCTGACATCGCAAAGCGGATTTTCAATTCTGTCTTTAGGAATGATGAATGCCGATTGCTTATTGAAATACAGACAGATGAGTTCGTCCGTTTCATAAAGCTCCTCAATCGCCGAGTAGTTATATACCGAGCTTGAATCAACCGTTGAAACTCTGATCTCATTATCCGTAAAGGAGTAGGTTGTTTCTTTTGCAAGGTTCTTTTTCGACTGCGACTTGAACAGCGCTTTGCCCATATATGACGGGGCAAAGAAGTAATAGATAATGAATATTATACCGAGCGTCGGTACGATAAATACGTCCTCAAAATGGTTGATGTAGGAAATATATGTCAGGAGTGGTCCGACTACAAGACAGATTATCAGTCCCGAAATAAGAAACGCTCTGACCGATTTTGTCTTGTGAAACAGTGCGTCTCCCGCCTTGCGGTACAGCTTTTTGTCAGGCATAACCGTAGCTCTGAATAATTCCATAATTTTATCCTCCTCAAATTTTATAATTTACCCATCGTAATTTTCTGTGCTTGTTTCCGTACTGCTTTCAACAACTTTGACAGTTATTCTTGACATAACGGCGGTTGAAAGATAGCTGTCATACCTGAGCGATATTGTTGTTACACCGGGCGTATCACCGGCGGTAATCTCAAGATATATTTCTCTGCCGTTTACTCCGCCGAGATAGCTTACCGAAATGTCCGCAAGATTGTTGTTGTCGGTTGAGGTGTATACAAAGCCGTCGTTGTTTTTGTGCATCGTGAGCGTTACGCTTTCTCCCGGCGCTAACTCAACATACTGCGAAGCGGGCTCAATCTTCGGCGCCTTGGTAGGCTTGCCCATATTGAAATGTTGGTCATCACGGATCGTTAGGGGAGGGATGTTGTTTGAAAACAGGATGAAAAATGTACTGCTTAATCCCTCGTATTCAACAGTAATCTTTTCGGTTGCGTGTGTGCCGAAGCCCTCGCCTTTATTGATCTTACAGTTGTTGATTCCGATCTTTTTAACCGTGCCGTCGCTGTATTCGACATTTGCGATTATTCCGTCGAAAGTGAAGTCGTCAATCGAATCATATACATACACAAAGCCGTCGGGAAAGCTGAGCCAAAAATCGACTGCCTCGGATGCCGCTTTTTTTGTTGTCGATACGGAGGCTGTTGGCTTTAGGGTTGTGGTTTGCGTTGTTTGAGACGTTGTTGCAGTTGTTGTTTTATCCTCATTCTTTCGTTCAATCGTGTGACTGACAGCCACAGCACCAAAGCTCAGTGAGAAAACAACGGCGCAAGCTAAGAATATGCCGAGGGTTTTGCGCTTCTTGTCGTCGGTGTTATTGTTCTTCTTGATAAATGGTATCACAGCCGAAACATTACCGCTCTGAATCTCAATCAGCACGTCCGCACATTCGTCGATAAAATCAAAATCGGGTTCTTCCTTTTGAAGCTCTGCATCGATTAACGAATTGAGCAGCTCAACAGTGACCGCCTTAAAGGAATCGTCATCGTAAATTTCTTTTAATATGCTTTCGGTCATTACCAATTTGCTCATAATGTCACCTCATTTTCAAATAATTGTTTTTCTTTTATCAGGTCTTTGATTTTTTGCCGCAGACGTGACGTCCGTTTTGCGGCGGCGGGAGGGGAGATGTTCAGCCGATCCGCAATTTCCGTCAGCGACATTCGTTTTATATATTTCATTTCGTACAGTTCCTGCTCATCACTTGACAGCAGTGAAATAAGCATTGCCGAGCATTTGTCATAGTCAAAGCTGTCCGCTATGATTGTCGGCGAAGCCTTTTCCATAGCCTCATCAAGCTGAATGTTTCGCTGAACTTGTTTCTTATATTCTTTCTTCACCCTCATAACAAATGTATCGGCGGTTCGGTAAAGAAACGCACGTTCCTGCTCGATGATAACTCCCTCGGACAGCTTCTTATGAAGAACGAGAAAGGTCTCCTGCGTACAGTCTGCGGCGTGCTCGCTGAGATCGCCGAGTCGTGCGTAGCAGTATCTGTAAATCGACCGATAATATTTGTCATAACAGTCGTTGACAGCCTTTTTTATTTTATTGTGCGGCACATTTAAACCTCCCTTATTTTCCCTCTCATAAAGTAGCCGACCGAAATGCAGAATATGACATAAATTTTTAAAAAATTTGTCTGAAATAATTTTGAAACATATTCATTTTATCACCGTTGAGTAAAGAGTCAAGTGAGAATGAGGGAAATTATATATTTTAACAATTTATGAATTTTACAGAAAAGCACTTGACCTAAAGTCAACTTCAGGTCATATAATGTAATCACAAAAAAGATTAACGGAGGTTTTATAATGAAAAAACTTGTAGCATATTTTTCGGCGAGCGGAGTTACAAAATCTGCAGCTCAAAGGCTTGCTTCGGCGATCGGTGCGGACTTGTTTGAGATAAAGCCCGTTCAGCCTTATTCAAGCGCAGACCTTGATTGGACGAATAAAAACAGCCGTTCAAGCGTTGAATACAGGGACAAGAGTATTCGTCCCGAGATTGCCGAAAAGCTCGATAATATGACGGACTATGATGTTGTTTATATCGGATTCCCGATCTGGTGGTACGTTGCGCCGAACATCATCAATACCTTTGTCGAAAGCTATGATTTCGCCGACAAGACGCTGATTCCGTTTGCAACCTCGGGCGGAAGCGGAATGGGCAAGACAGTCGATGTTCTCCGTCCGCTTTGCTCGGATAAGGCGGTATGGAAGAGCGGTAAGGTTATCAATCGTATGTCGGAGTCCGACCTTAAAAAATGGGCAGAGGACGCCGAAAAATAAGGAGTGAGCGAAACAACGGAATATATCCTGCTTCGCCGCTTGATTAAATTCGGCGGATAGTGTATAATATATTCGTATGAATTGAGGTGATAGCGTGATTGAAAATAAACTTGGAGTAACGAATGCAGCCGAGCTTGCCCGTGAGGAAGAACGGATAAGCAAGAAAAAAGCGCTCGAGCTTTTTGAAAAAGGAATACTTAATGAGCTTGAGCCCGGCAGGTTTACAACCTTACAGGCGATTCATAGGTATCTTTTTGAGGATATATATGGTTTTGCGGGACAACTCAGGACGGTTAATATTGCAAAGGGTAATTTTCGATTTGCGCCGCTTATGTATCTTGATGTATCACTTCAAAATATTGACAAAATGCCTCAATCAAATTTTGATCAAATAATAGAAAAATATGTGGAGATGAATATTGCTCATCCGTTCAGAGAGGGCAACGGGAGAAGCACCCGTATCTGGCTTGATCATATTCTGAAAAATGAGATAGGCAGGGTGGTTGACTGGAGCAGAGTTGATAAAGAGGATTATCTGCTCGCAATGGAACGCAGTCCGGTTAAGGATATTGAAA
>DKDP01000031.1:0-137 GCA_002449395.1 Ruminococcaceae bacterium UBA6845
GTCGGATTCTCACAGCTGTCCGAGCAGGCGTACTTTCCGTCGAAACGGTCGGTGCCGCAGGCGGCAATCTTGTTGAGAGTAAGAATATTATACATAAAATTATCTCCTTTTATAGAATAAGGCTGTTCCGTTAAAGG
>DKDP01000031.1:193-349 GCA_002449395.1 Ruminococcaceae bacterium UBA6845
AATAAGGCTGTTCCGTTAAAGGCGGCACAAGCCTTCCCCCTAAAGGGGAAGCCTGTTTTGTGCCATCTGACTTTAAGATAACAGCCTGTGTGTTTTTATTTATGAATTAGCTTCCTCGAACTTCTTCATGAACTCGACGAGCTTTTCAACGCCCTC
>DKDP01000031.1:392-27099 GCA_002449395.1 Ruminococcaceae bacterium UBA6845
GAAGCTCTCATACCGCCAACGGTCTTGTGACCCTTGAGGTTGATAAAGCCTGCCTCTGTTGCCTCGGCAATGAACTTAGCTTCCATATCTTTGTCACCGATAACGAACGGAACGTTCATAAGAGAACGATCCTCCTTGACAACTGTGCCCTTGAAGAGCTTGCTTGAATCAAGATAATCGTAAAGAATCTTAGCCTTAGCTTCGTTTCTTGCCTTCATAGCGTCAAGACCGCCGATGCTCTTGATCCACTCAAGAACGAGCTTGCACATATAGATAGTATAGCACGGCGGAGTGTTATACATTGAGCCGTTGTCTGCGTGAATCTTGTAGTCAAGCATTGTCGGTGTGTAATCACGTGCGTGTCCGAGCATATCCTCACGGATAATAGCAATTACAAGACCTGCGGGAGCAACGTTCTTCTGAGCGCCGCCGTAAACCATTGCAAACTTTGAAATATCAAGCGGCTCCGAGAAGAAACAGGATGAAACGTCCGCAATAAGAGGAATATCTCCTGTATCCGGGATGTACTTGAAAGTTGTACCGTAAATTGTATTGTTCATACAATAGTAAACATAGTCGATATCGTCACGGAAGCTCTCACGAGTTGTCTTGGGGATATATGTATAGGTCTTATCCTCGGATGAAGCTGCGGCAACAACATCGCCGTACTTCTTAGCCTCTTTGAAAGCCTGATTTGCCCAACGGCCTGTGATGATGTAATCAGCCTTGCCTGTGCCGTTCATAAAGTTGAGCGGAATGGCTGCGAACTGAGTTGAAGCGCCGCCCTGGAGGAACAGAACCTTGTAGTTATCGGGAACCTTATAGATCTCACGAACAAGAGCCTCAGCGGAATCAATAATTCCCTGGAAAGCCTTTGAACGGTGTGACATCTCCATAACGGATGTGCCTGTGCCCTCGTAGTCCAGCATCTCTGCGGCAGCCTTATTCAGAACCGACTCGGGAAGCATGGACGGACCTGCTGAAAAGTTATATACTCTACCCATAATAAAACCTCCGATAGAATTAAATATTTTACTGAAATATTATACCTTTATGTTAATTCTTTGTCAACTATGTTTTTGGGTTTTATATGCATAATGTCGTATTATAAATATATGACATAACTCAGCGCAGATTCTTTCACCTTGCGGTTATTTTTCTCTGCCCATTTTATGATATCATAATTATTTTCTTTCGCCTCATCTTTGCATATGTACACATAATCCGGCTTTCTTTCCGGATTTAATTTGTAGTATTCATTTAACCGTTCTATTGTACTTTCCCCTATTCCTGAAAGCCAAGCAGAATATTGCGCTGTAACTCCCTGATTTTCCAATGTTAACCATGTGCGTGCAGATAAAATCAATACTTTATCATCCTTTGTAAATTGGCATTGATCATAGTCTGCTTTATATTCGTTAATATCAAAATCTTTTGATGTCCAAATATTCGAATAGCATCCTGCATCAATCAAGATTGTCATTTCTTTAATTGTTCTCTGTCCGGAATAAGAAAAAATCCCCTCATACCTATAATATCCTGTAAGTATTATAACAGCGGATAAAGATATAGCCATGCCAACTTTATACATTACTTTCATCCATTTCTTTACTTCTGAGTGATTTTCTTCAATCAATTTCCAGCAGGCTATAATTGAAGCAACATAGGTAGGCATCAGTGCAGGGGTCATAACATATCTATATTCGTTTGAAGAAATAAATGAGCAAAAATGAACAACAGAAAATATTAATGATACAATAAAATATTTTCTTGTTTTCTTATCCTTTACACCGACAGCAGCTATTATTCCCGAAAGGGCAATGGGGAAATATACAAAATCAATAGTAGAAAACGATAAATAAGACGCAACTTTAAACACAAAATAAGTAATTGAAATAAAAGATATTATAACAGGAAATAAGTTTCTTTTTTTTAACTTTATCAGCACTAACGATAAGGAAAACAGAATAACAAACGAAATAGAAGTGTAAACGAATGATCCTAAGAAATATGATGTATATGTTCGATATAAACTGCTAGCTAAACTTTGACTGTGCTCCGGGTCTGCGGTTATCATTTTGATAGAGATCATAATATTAGAAATGCCTATCTCTTTCAAAAAATATATAACAATCGGCACCGCAGGAACAGCACAGCCTACAGTAAACACACCATATTTTTTCAAAAGATTGTCAGTTTTCTTTGAAACTGCAATAATGCAAATCACAACAAATGCCACTAGGAAAAAGAAAGCTAACACAGGTTGGCATAAAACAGCTCCTGCAAAAAAGATTCCCGAAACAAAATATACAGCTTTATTTTTATTAAAATTCGTTGCTATAAAAGTTGAACTTAGTAAGATAAACATATAGCCCATGCTGTTATAACCTAACGTAAGTACGTTATGGTGGGCAAAAATATAATAGAACAAAACCGCAACTGATCCGGAAATTCCGAACTGTCTGAGCCTTGAATAGACAGCAATTGAAGCAATTGCGTTGATAATGATATACAAATATCTAAAAAAGAGAATTATTCCTTCCGTTGACTTAAAAATCAGAAGATACACTTTCACAAAAGGATAAAGAATAAATGCGGAGAGCTGTGAACCGTGCCATTCGTGAAGAAAAAGAACATCGCCCTTCACCATACGATACGGAATTGTCAAATAAAAGGGTTCATCATAAGCTTCCGCTCCATAATGAGCTCTCCAAAATGAAAAAACAGCGAGAATAAAAAGCCCTACAAAAAAAATAATATCTTTCTTATGGATGTGTTTTTTAATTTCCATCTTGCCACCTCTTTTTGTAAATTTTATCACATCGGCATTGATATGTCAATTGATGGCAGGCTTATAATACTCTTTAAACAAAATGGTGAATAAAAGAAAAAAATATGCTAATTTTATGTATATACTGATATATTGTTAAATTTTTGGCTATTGGTACTTGAAAAATTTCCCGATTTGTTATAGAATATGACGGATAGAAAAATTATAATATTCTGAAAGGAAGATCAATAATGGAAGCTCTTAACAAAAAGACCGTTGAGGATCTTGACGTAAACGGCAAGAAGGTTCTTGTACGCTGCGACTTCAACGTTCCTCTCAAGGACGGCGTTATTACAAGCGACAAGCGTATTGTTGCTTCGCTCCCGACAATCAAATATCTCATCGACCATAACGCAAAGGTTATCCTTTGCTCACATCTCGGCAGACCTAAGGGTGAATTTAATCCCGAATTTTCTCTTGCTCCCGTTGCCGCCCGACTTTCCGAGCTTCTCGGCAAGGAAGTTAAAATGGCTAAGGACGTTGTAGGCGAAAGCGCACAGTCACTCGCCGCTTCTCTTCAGGACGGCGACGTAATGCTCCTCGAAAACGTTCGTTTCCACAAGGAAGAGACAAAGAACGATCCCGAGTTCTCAAAGAAGCTCGCTTCTCTTGCAGACCTCTATGTAAACGACGCATTCGGCTCAGCTCACAGAGCTCACAGCTCAACAACAGGCGTTGCGGATTATCTCCCGGCGGCTTGCGGTTTCCTCATTCAGAAAGAAATCCAGTTCATCGGCGGTGCTCTTGCAAACCCGAAGCGTCCGCTCGTTGCAATCCTCGGCGGAGCTAAGGTATCCGACAAGATCGGCGTTATCACAAACCTCCTCGACAAGTGCGATACAATCATCGTCGGCGGCGGTATGGCTTACACATTTATGAAGGCTCTCGGATACAGCATCGGTAACTCTCTTCTTGAGGAAGACAGAATTGACGACGCTATGAATATGATGAACACTGCTAAGGAGAAGGGCGTTAAGTTCCTTATCCCGGTTGACAATAAAGTAGGTAAAGAGTACAAGCCCGACACAGAGGCTATGATCATCGACAGCGATATCATTCCCGACGGCTGGATGGGTCTTGATATCGGTCCCAAGACACAGGCTCTCTTCGCTGACGCTATCAAGGGCAGCGGAACCGTAATCTGGAACGGACCTATGGGCGTTTCCGAGTGGGATAACTTCGCAGCAGGTACAATCGCTGTTGCAACCGCAGTTGCAGATTCAGGCGCTATCTCAATCATCGGTGGCGGCGACTCGGCAGCAGCTGTTCAGAAGCTCGGTTTTGCCGACAAGATGTCTCATATCTCAACAGGCGGCGGTGCATCCCTCGAATTCCTTGAGGGTAAGGAACTCCCGGGCATTGCAGCTCTCAATGATAAATAATCGGAGGTTGTTAAAATGAACAAGTCACTTCGTAAAGCAGTTATCGCAGGTAACTGGAAAATGAATAAAACCCCTGCCGAGACGACGGCTCTCATCAATGAGATCAAGCCTCTCGTTGCGGACGCAGATTGCGACGTAGTTTGCTGCGTTCCTTATGTTGACCTTTTCGCAGCTCTTGAAGCAGCTAAGGGCTCAAACATCAAAATCGGCGCAGAGAACTGCCACTGGGCGGCAAGCGGCGCATTCACTGGTGAGGTTTCCGCAGAGATGCTCAAGGCTTGCGGCGTTGATATCGTTATCACAGGTCACAGCGAGAGAAGAACATACTTCGGCGACACAGACGTTACCGTTCACGACCGTACAAGAGCAGCTCTTGACAACGGTATGACAGTTATCCTCTGCGTTGGTGAATATCTTGAGCAGCGTGAGCAGAACATCACAATGGAGGTTGTTTCCTCTCAGGTCAAGATTGCTCTTGCAGGCGTAAGCAAGGAAGAGCTTGACAGAATCATCATCGCATACGAGCCGGTATGGGCTATCGGAACAGGCAAGACCGCAACAGCCGACCAGGCTGAGGAGGTCTGCAAGGCTATCCGTGAGCTTATCGCCGAGCTTTATGACAAGGAAGCTGCGGACAAGTTTGTTGTTCAGTACGGCGGATCAATGAACGCCAAGAACGCTGACGAGCTTCTCGGCAAGGAAGATGTTGACGGCGGTCTTATCGGCGGCGCATCTCTCAAGGCTCCCGACTTTGCGGCTATTGTTAAGGCGGCAAGTAAATAAGTTTATTTAACGGGGACGCTTCAATGCGTCCCCTGATTTTTGCAATACTTTTGAAAGTGGTGATTTAATTATGAAAAGACCGGTTGTACTTTGTATTATGGACGGTTTCGGAATTAATCCGGGCGCAAAAGGAAACGCCATTGAGGCCGCCAACACTCCTAATCTTACAAGACTTTTTAAGGAAAATCCGTTCACTACCATCGGCGCTTCGGGACTTGATGTAGGTCTCCCCGACGGACAGATGGGCAACAGTGAGGTAGGTCATACAAACATCGGCGCAGGCCGTGTTGTTTATCAGATGCTCGTTAAGATTTCAAAGTCCATTCAGGACGGCGATTTCTTCAAGAATGAGGCTCTGCTCAAGGCTTGCGAGAACTGCAAGAAGAACGGCACAGCTCTCCACCTTGTAGGACTTCTTTCCGACGGCGGCGTTCACAGCCACATTGAGCACCTTTACGGCTTGCTTGAGCTCGCAAAACGTGAGGGACTTGACAAGGTTTACATTCATTGCATAATGGACGGACGTGACGTTTCCGTAACATCGGGCGTCGGCTTTATCAAGGACGTTTACGCTAAGACAAAGGAGCTCGGCGTAGGCGAAATCGCAACGGTTATGGGACGTTACTACGCTATGGACCGTGACTTTGCCTGGGACAGAGTTGAAAAGGCTTACGCCGCAATGGTTTACGGCGAAGGCATCCAGGCGGACTGTGCAGTCGACAGTATGAACGAATCCTATGCTAACGGTGTAACCGACGAGTTCATCGTTCCGACCGTTATCAATAAGAACGGTATGATCAAGGCAAACGACAGCGTTGTATTCTTCAACTTCCGCCCCGACCGTGCAAGACAGATCACAAGAACATTCGTTGACGAGAAGTTTGACGGCTTCGAAAGAAAGAACGGTTTCTTCCCGCTCACATATGTATGTATGACTCAGTACGACGAGACAATGCCGAACGTAAGCGTTGCTTTCCCGCCGGAGGAGCTTAAGATGACTATGGGCGAGTACCTTGCTTCACAGGGCAAGACACAGCTCAGAATTGCCGAGACACAGAAGTATGCTCACGTTACGTTCTTCTTCAACGGCGGTGAGGAAAAGACATTCAAGGGCGAGGACAGAATCCTTATCCACTCCCCTGATGTTCCGACCTTCGACCTCAAGCCCGAGATGAGCGCATATGAGGTTTGCGACGCAGTATGCGAGCAGATCAAATCCGACAAGTATGACGTTGTTATCCTCAACTTTGCTAACTGCGATATGGTTGGTCACACAGGTGTGTTCGAGGCGGCTGTCAAGGCTGTTGAGGCTGTTGACGAGTGCGTAGGCAGAGTATGCGACGCAACTCTGAGTATGGGCGGCGCAGTTCTCATCACTGCCGACCACGGCAACGCTGACAAGATGATCGGCGACGACGGCAAGCCGTTCACACCGCATTCAACGAACCCCGTTCCTCTCTGCGTTGTAGGCTATGACTGCGAGCTTAAGGAAACAGGTAAGCTCTGCGACCTCGCTCCGACAATGCTCCAGATTATGGGTCTCCCCCAGCCGAAAGAAATGACCGGCGAATCAATGATTAAATCGGTTAAATAATCAAACAAAATATAAGTTAACAGCCCCTTGCTTCATTGTAAGGGGCTGTTTTGCACAGATATTCATTTGTTCCTTTGTTTGTCACTAACGGAAACTGCTATTTTCAGCAGATCCTGAGTTGAAATATTGCCGGCAACGACATATTGATACCCGTCTTTTTCCCAGAGCACACCTTGTCCATGGTTCTCTTCGCCGTATTCGACGTAATCAATTCCGTTTATTTGCACTGCTTTAAAATTCTTATATTCCGTATTTATATCAAATTCATTTGTGTTGGATTGCTTGGAAACGGAAAAGAAATCGTCACCTTTTACATACTCCTTTGAGCACTCGTATTTATTATTGCTTTCATAATTCAGCACGAATCCCTCCGGTATAAACTGTACTTCAAAATCGTCCACTCTCTTTCTATCGGACTGATTAAATAATATCGTCGAATGATCGGAGAAATTAAAAATATTGTGTTTATACTGGGCATAACCGAGAGAAGCAATAGCGAGCATAACCATTATTATCGCTGCAATGAGCAATATCTTCAACGGTTTTGTTATCTTGACGACAGATCCTGTCTTTTGACCGACAAGGGAATCAATAGAATCTTTCATTTCCGACTCCGTGATCATATAGCGATCGGTATTGTCCATCCTCAAAAGACCTTCACAGCATTCCATAACCAGTTGATCATCAATCTGCGACACGTCTTTTTTCAGCTCTTCGTCAATTATTCTGTTTAATTTTTCTTCCAAAGATCTAACATTTTCTTTCATTTCATTCAACCTCCCATTAATATATGTCGATTTTTTCGATTTGTTACAAAATTTAATGAAAAAATTTGAAAGAAAAAACAAAAACGAAGAAATACAGATGTCCGAGCGATCCTTTTACCTTTTTCTTTAGTCTGCTTTTTCTCGTGCGGAGGTTTTCATATGTAATATTCATTTCTTTGGTAATTAAATCAACATTTTTCTTTTCAATATAAAGTTTTATAAACAGCTCCTTTTCCTTATCATTAAGTATATTCAATATCTTTTTCTGCACATCGTCAAATATCTCATCAACATCAATTTTTTCATATTCATAACTGTCAAATGTGGAAATTTCAACATCGTCGACACAAACAAAGGTGTTTTCAATCTGACTTTTTCTGAAGTATTCACGCAGCTTGTTATTTGCAACGCTTAAAAGCCATGAACGGATATTGATATCGGTCAGTTCATCAAATTTATTGATAAAAAGCAGAAATGTTTCTTGCGTTATATCCTGCGCAACATTTTCATTCCTGCACCTTGCACAGCAGAATTTATATATATCAGGATAGTATTTTTCCGCAATCCTCTCTGCCGACATCGGCATTTTTCATCAGTCCTTATTATTACGATTCTTATTTATTCGGAAAGTATTTACAAAATATAATACCATTTTCCCTATTAAATGGCAAGATATTTATATAAAACACAATTATAATTTTGCTTAATTATGAAACAAACTGCAAAATCTGATATAAAACAAATGTGGTTATTAAGTTTTTCGGCTGATTTAAAATAGAGCACAACAAGACCTCTCCTAAAAAGGAGAGGTCTTGCGTTATATCTGATTATTATACACCTTTGAGTAATTCACCGAGTACGGTTGTGGAGTGATCCTCGGTCGGTCTGAGCTCAACCTCGGAATAGCACTTCATACCTGTACCTGACGGAAGAAGCTTACCGATAATAACGTTCTCTTTAAGTCCGAGAAGCGGATCGGTCTTGCCCTTGATTGCAGCGTCGGTAAGAACTCTCGTTGTCTCCTGGAAGGAAGCAGCCGAAAGGAACGACTCTGTTGCAAGAGAAGCCTTTGTGATACCCATAAGAGTCGGTACGCAGGTTGCGTAATTCGGCTCCTTGCCCTCTGCTTCTGCCTTTTCCTTGACCTTCTCGTTGGCAACATAGAACTCGTGTTTTTCAACGATTGATCCCGGCAGGAAGTCTGTATCACCTGCATCCTCAATCTTAACCTTACGCATCATCTGACGGACGATAACCTCGATATGCTTATCGTTGATATCAACACCCTGTGTACGGTATGTCTTCTGAACTTCACGGATAAGGTAATCGTGGACAGCTGAAACGCCTCTGATTGCAAGAACGTCATGCGGATTCGGAGCACCGTCGGTAAGAGCCTGACCCTTTGTTACGTGGTCGCCCTCCTTAACAATCTCACGGAAGCCGTAAGGAATAAGGTAGGACTTCGACTCGCCATTCTCGCTGTCTGTGATGACAACGTGGCGGCTCTTCTTAACGTCCTCGAACGAAACTGTACCGGAGATTTCCGAAAGGATTGCAAGAGCCTTGGGCTTTCTTGCCTCGAACAGTTCTTCGATACGGGGAAGACCCTGTGTGATATCGCCGGCATCCTTGGCACCGCCGGTGTGGAATGTTCTCATTGTAAGCTGTGTACCGGGCTCACCGATGGACTGTGCGGCGATAATACCGACAGCTTCACCGATCGTAACCGGACTGCCTGTTGCAAGGTTTGAACCGTAGCACTTGATACATACGCCGTGCTCAGTCTTACAGGTGAGAAGCGAACGGATAACAACGGAAGCTACCGAGCCTTCCTCTGCCTCGCCTGCATTTATCTTTGCCTGGTGATTTGCCTTTGCGTGAGTTGCAACTCTCTCTGCGTCCTCGGCGGTCATCATTCTGGAGTTCTCCATAATAACCTCGCCTGTCTCCTCATCAACATAGTCATTGAGCAGGAAACGACCTGTAAGACGCTCTGCAAGGTCAACAATCTTACGGTTGCCGTGGAAGATATCGTAAACCTCAACGCCCTCTGTGCAGTGGCAGTCCTCCTCACGGATGATGCACTCCTGCGAAACGTCAACAAGACGACGGGTAAGGTAACCTGAGTCAGCTGTACGAAGAGCTGTATCGGCAAGTCCTTTACGAGCACCACGGGATGAAATGAAGTATTCAAGTATGTTAAGACCCTCACGGTAGTTAGCCTTGATGGGAACTTCGATTGTCTTACCGGCTGTGTTAGCGATAAGTCCACGCATACCTGCGAGCTGACGAAGCTGTGAATCATTACCACGGGCACCGGAATCAAGCATCATATTGATCGGGTTGTACTTGTCGAAGTTTGCCTTGAGTTCCTTGGCAACCTCAGATGTACAATTCTCCCAGACCTCGATAACTCGGTCGGAACGCTCGGAGTTTGTAATAAGTCCTCGCTCGTAGTTACGGTTAATCTTATCAACCTTAGCCTCAGCATCAGCAATAAGCTCTGCTTTCTTCGGCGGAATTGTTGCATCGAACGCAGCAACGGTGATACCGCTTCGTGTGGAGTGCTTATAGCCCTGAGCCTTAATATTATCAAGCATTTCCGCCGCAACGGCTGTGCCGTGAACACGGATACACTTGTCGATGATCTTACCGAGGTTGCCCTTCTTAACAAGGAAGTCAATCTCAAGCTTGAACATACTGTCTATATCCTCGGGATCACGCTCAACGAATCCGAGATCCTGCGGGATCGGGTTGTTGAAGATAACCTTACCGAGTGTTGTCGGAACAAGGCGTGTGTACTCAACGCCATTGATCGTCTTTTTCATACGAATCTTGACAGATGAATGAAGAGTGATGATACCCTCATCATATGCCATAATAGCTTCCTCAACGTTGCGGAAAGCCTTACCCTCGCCCGGCTCACCCGGCTTCTCAAGAGTCAGGTAATAAGAACCGAGGATCATATCCTGGGTCGGAACGGCAACAGGACGTCCATCCGAGGGCTTGAGGAGGTTGTTAGCAGCAAGCATAAGGAATCTTGCCTCAGCCTGTGCCTCAGCCGAAAGAGGAACGTGAACAGCCATCTGGTCACCGTCGAAGTCGGCGTTGAAAGCCGTACAAACGAGCGGATGGAGCTTAATGGCACGACCCTCAACGAGTACCGGCTCGAAAGCCTGGATACCGAGTCTGTGAAGTGTCGGAGCACGGTTGAGCATTACCGGGTGATCCTTGATAACAACTTCAAGTGCGTCCCAAACCTCGGGATGTACCTTTTCGACCATCTTTCTTGCAGACTTAACATTGCCTGCCTTTTCTGTTTCAACAAGTCGCTTCATAACGAAGGGCTTGAAGAGCTCAAGTGCCATTTCCTTAGGAAGACCGCACTGATAGAGCTTGAGTTCGGGACCTACAACGATAACCGAACGACCTGAGTAGTCAACACGCTTACCGAGGAGGTTCTGACGGAAACGTCCCTGCTTACCCTTAAGCATATCGGAAAGAGACTTGAGAGCTCTGTTGTTCGGACCCGTTACCGGACGGCCTCTTCTGCCGTTATCAATAAGGGCGTCAACAGCCTCCTGAAGCATTCTCTTTTCGTTGCGCACGATGATATCGGGTGCGCCGAGCTCAAGGAGCTTCTTAAGACGGTTATTACGGTTGATAACACGACGGTAAAGATCGTTAAGATCGGATGTTGCAAATCTGCCGCCGTCGAGCTGAACCATAGGACGGATATCCGGCGGAATAACCGGAATAACGTCGAGGATCATCCACTCGGGCTTATTGCCTGAGGTTCTGAAAGCCTCGATAACCTCAAGGCGCTTGAGAGCCTTTGCTCTCTTCTGAGCGGATGTGCCGTTGAGCTCCTCACGAAGCTCAGCCGAAAGAGCGTCAAGATCAACCTCCTGAAGAAGAGTCTTGATGGCCTCGGCACCCATACCTGCCTTGAAATCATCCTCGTATCTTTCACGATACTCCATATATGCTTTCTCGTCAAGGATCTGCTTCTTCTCAAGCGGTGTATCGCCCGGATCGGTTACGATGTACGATGCGAAGTAGAGAACCTTTTCGAGGTTTCTCGGTGTGATGTCAAGAACAAGACCGATTCTTGACGGGATTCCCTTGAAATACCAGATATGAGAGACAGGAGCCGCAAGCTCGATGTGACCCATACGCTCACGACGAACCTTAGCTTTTGTAACTTCAACGCCGCAGCGGTCACAGATAATGCCCTTGTGGCGAACTCTCTTGTACTTTCCGCAATGGCACTCCCAGTCCTTAGTGGGTCCGAAAATTCTCTCGCAGAAAAGTCCGTCTTTTTCCGGTTTAAGGGTACGGTAATTTATAGTTTCGGGCTTGGTTACCTCACCGTAAGACCATTCTCTGATCTGTTCCGGTGAAGCAAGACCGATTTTAATTGATTCAAAGGTATTGTTTTCCAATCTGAATGCCCCTTTTCCTTAAGGCAGAGCCGCAAATTCATGCGGCATTGCCTCTAAATCTATTTCAATACAACTTGCAGTCTGTTATTAGTCGAAGCTCTCTTCGTCATCGTCCGAGAACATATCGTCAATGTCCTCAAAGATTTCGTCAAAGGATTCTTCCTCGTCTTCATCCTCGATGAGGTTGCCCTCTTCATCCTCAAGAGCATAACCCTCGGCGCCCTCCATATCATTTACCTGAGTGAACGCCTTATCGTCGGACGCTGTAAATCCGAGCTCATCATCAAAGTTCTGCTTGAGGTCAATCTCGTTCTCGTCCTTGTCATAAACACGAACATCAAGACCGAGTGACTGAAGCTCTTTAACAAGAACCTTGAATGACTCCGGAATACCCGACTGAGGAACATTGTTGCCCTTAACGATTGCTTCGTATGTCTTAACACGTCCTACAACGTCGTCTGACTTGACTGTAAGGATTTCCTGAAGTGTGTATGCTGCGCCGTAAGCCTCGAGCGCCCAAACTTCCATCTCACCGAAACGCTGACCGCCGAACTGAGCTTTACCGCCCAAAGGCTGCTGAGTAACGAGTGAATACGGACCTGTCGAACGTGCGTGGATCTTATCGTCAACAAGGTGCAACAGCTTGAGGTAATACATTATACCGACTGTTACGGGGTTATCGAACTTGCGTCCGGTACGGCCGTCTGTAAGGATCGACTTACCGTCCTCACGGATTCCGAGCTCCTTAAACATTTCCTTGATATCCGACTCGTGTGCGCCGTCGAATACGGGAGTCATAACTCTCCAGCCGAGATGCTTAGCGGCAAATCCGAGGTTAACCTCAAGAACCTGACCGATATTCATTCGGGACGGAACGCCCAACGGATTAAGAACGATGTCAAGCGGAGTACCGTCCTCAAGGAACGGCATATCCTCCTGCGGAAGAATACGTGAAACAACACCCTTGTTTCCGTGACGGCCTGCCATCTTGTCACCGACAGAGAGCTTACGCTTCTGTGCAATGTAGCAGCGAACAACCTTGTTTACGCCGGGACTGAGTTCGTCGCTGTTTTCTCTTGTGAACACCTCAACGTTTACGATGATACCGTACTCACCGTGCGGCACACGCAGTGAAGTGTCTCTGACTTCCTTAGCCTTCTCACCGAAGATTGCACGGAGAAGTCTCTCTTCGGGAGTGAGCTCCGTCTCGCCCTTAGGAGTTACCTTACCGACGAGGATGTCGCCTGAGCGAACCTCTGCGCCGACACGGATAATTCCACGATCATCAAGATCCTTGAGAGCGTCGTCGCCGACGTTCGGAATATCTCTTGTGATCTCCTCGGGTCCGAGCTTAGTGTCTCTTGCCTCAATTTCAAATTCTTCTATATGAATTGATGTGTAAACATCGTCTCTTACGAGCTTTTCGTTGATAAGAACAGCATCCTCGTAGTTATAACCCTCCCAGGTCATAAAGCCGATAAGAGCATTCTTACCGAGTGAAATCTCACCGTGATCCGTTGCGGGGCCGTCGGCGATAACGTCGCCCTTTTTAACCTCCTGGCCGAGATCTACGATCGGCTTCTGGTTAATGCAGGTGCCCTGGTTGGAACGCATAAACTTTGTGAGATTGTATCTGTCGATACCGTCTGCTGTCTGAATTTCAACATAATCGGCATTGACGTGAACTACGACGCCGTCCTTCTTACAAAGGACAACCGTACCCGAGTCAACAGCCGCCTTATACTCCATACCTGTTCCGACGATCGGAGCCTCGGTGCGGAGAAGAGGAACAGCCTGTCGCTGCATGTTTGATCCCATAAGTGCACGGTTTGCGTCATCGTTCTCAAGGAACGGGATCATAGCGGTAGCAACGGAAACGAGCATCTTCGGCGAAACATCCATAAAGCTGACTCTGGAATTGTCAATCTCGTGGAACTCGTCACGGTAACGAGCCATAACCTTACGTCTTACGAAATGACCTTCCTCGTCAAGCGGTTCGTTTGCCTGAGCAACGATGAACTCGTCCTCCTGATCCGCTGTCATATAAACAACCTCGTCAAGAACCTTGCCGTCGACTACTCGTCTGTACGGAGCCTCGATAAAGCCGTATTTGTTTATCTTTGCAAAGGTTGCAAGATAGGAGATAAGTCCGATGTTCGGACCTTCGGGAGTCTCGATAGGACACATACGGCCATAGTGGCTGTAATGAACATCTCGAACCTCGAATCCTGCACGGTCACGGGAAAGTCCTCCGGGACCGAGGGCGGAAAGACGGCGCTTGTGAGTAAGCTCGGCAAGCGGGTTCGTCTGATCCATAAACTGTGAAAGCGGTGATGAACCGAAAAATTCCTTGATCGCCATAAGCACGGGGCGAATGTTGATAAGGGTCTGCGGTGTTATCTTGTCGTCATCCTCCTGAGCCTGAAGAGTCATTCTTTCACGGACAACTCTTTCCATTCTCGCAAGACCGATTCTGAACTGGTTCTGGAGAAGCTCGCCTACGCAGCGGATACGACGGTTGCCGAGGTGGTCGATATCGTCTGTTCTGCCGATGCCGAAAGCAATGGAGTTAACGTAGTTGATTGATGAGAAAATATCGTCGATTGTGATATGCTTCGGAATAAGGTCGTCGCAGCGATCCTTGAGAAGTCCGAGGAGAGCATTGTCATCCTCAACGTCAGCCTCAAGGATTTCCTTGAGAACCGAGAAAGAAACTCTCTCATTGATACCGATCTCGTCAAGCTGATCCTCAGTGAACTGCGGGAAATACGGCTTGATGTCAACCATTCCGTTGGAGATAACCTTGATCTCCTTATCGTCGTCAACCTTTACAAATACAACATTGACGCCTGCCTGCTCAATTTCAATCGCCTTTTCCTTGGAAACTACCTCACCCTCCTCGGCAAGGAGCTCGCCGGTGAGCGGTGCGATAACAGGCTGAGAAAGGGTTGCGCCTACGATACGGTCAAACAATGAAAGTTTCTTGTTATATTTGTATCTGCCGACTCTGGAAATATCGTAACGGTACGGATCAAAGAACAGATTGTCAAGATGAGTCTGAGCTGTTTCAAGAGTTGCGGGCTCGCCGGGACGGAGCTTTTTGAATACCTCCATCAAAGCCTCTTCGGTGTTCTGTGTTTCATCTCTTTCAAGCGTAGCCTCAAGACGGGGATCATATCCGAAAAATTCACGGATATCCGTGTTCGAGCTGAGACCCAAAGCTCTGATAAATGTTGTGATAAAGATCTTTCTGTTCTTATCAATACGAACATAGAAAAGATCGTTGACATCGGTCTCGTACTCGAGCCATGCGCCTCGGTTCGGGATAACGGTGTTTGAATAAAGCTCAATACCTGTCTTATCATGGGTCATATCGTAGTAAACGCCCGGTGAACGAACAAGCTGTGAAACAATCGCACGCTCGGCACCGTTTATGATAAACGTACCGCTGTCCGTCATTATCGGGAAGTCACCCATATAGACTTCGCTCTCTTTTACGACGCCGGTTTCCTTGTTGAGGAGACGTGCCTTTACACGCATCGGTGCGGAATAACTCGCATCACGCTCTTTGCACTCTCTGATGGTGTACTTCGGCTTGTCGTCCATTCTGTAATCGACAAACTTGAGCACCCAGTTACCGGTATAATCGGTAATATCCGCAATATCACGGAATACCTCTTTAAGTCCGGTCTCAAGAAACCACCTGTATGAGTCCTTCTGAATCTCAATGAGGTTTGGCATTTCCATAACCTCTTTGATCTTGCCGAAGCTCATTCTGGTTCTGCTGCCCCTTGCTACGGGAGAAACATTCGTCATTGACTAACCACTCCGTTCTTTTTATTTTCGTCCGTTTGTAGGATAAGACTTGTTGATTTTGACGGTTTTTCCACGAAAAACGGGCATAATTCGCCCAATGGAAAAACACCTAAAGACACACAAGTCCATTATAATCGTTATAGCATTATAATACATTAGTTAAAATAAGTCAAGCGAAATTTTGCCGAAATTACGATGTTTTTTAAAAATATGACAATTTTAACAAAATATATAAATTGCGTTGATAATATGTTGAAAATATGCTATAAGATCAGTCTGTAGAAAAACCCTAAAGCTCAAGAGAGTTTTAGGGCTTTTCTACAGACTGAGAACCGTCGGAAATTCCGGCGGTTCTTTGTATGTAACTATGTGTAATTATATTAAAGTATCATCTCAAATTCGCCCATTGTACCTCTTTTGAAATAGCTTTCAAGATCATAAGGCGTATAGATTCCCGTGTCGGTAACAACTCCGCTGACAAGCTCGGGCGGCGTTATATCAAATGCAGGATAATATCCCTTGAGTCCGTCTGCGGCAGTCTTTACACCCATCGCCTGAAGAACGAAATCGGGGTCACGCATTTCAATTTTAACCGTGTCGATCGCAGTGTGTCCCCTGTCGGGTGCACCCGTTACGAAATACGGGATTCCCGTATATTTTGCGGCAATCGCAATCTGATAGGTGCCGACCTTGTTAACAACGTGACCGTCCATACATATTACATCCGCCGCCGATGTGAAAACATCGACGTTTTCTTTTTTCATAACGAATGCAGGCATATTGTCCGTAATGACGGTTGTGTCAAAGCCCATCTCGTGACAAACCGTAGCTGTCAGTCTTGCACCCTGGAAATACGGACGTGTCTCGGGACAGAAAATTCTTATATTATTGCCTCTCTCCCTTGCGACCTTGAGCATCATACCGACTATCGTTTCGCCGAAGCACTGGGTCATAACCGTGCCGTTCTGCGGAAACATATCGACAAGGTGTTCCGCAATGAGGTTTATTTTTTTATACCTGAGGTTGTTAGCCTCAACCGTATGCTCAACAATTTTTTCGCTGACGTTCTCCCCTGCCGCTATCGCTTTCTTTGCCGCATCGAGGCATCCGCCCGTGATAAGAGTCATACGCTTAACCGTTGTCGGACGTGCGTGTGAAATCGTATATGCCGCCTCGGTGAGATAATCAATCTGCTCGGACGCTGTTTTGTCCTTACATTCGTAAGCGGCAAGAGCCATTCCCATTGCCGCCGCCGTGTACGGTCCTGCGCTCTGAGTTACCATATCCTTAATCGCCTGAGTAACCTCGTGGTGATTCTTGCAGGTAACGAACTCAACCTTTCTCGGATAAATACGTCGGTCAAGGATTCTGACCTCTCCGTTTTCGTACCACGCCACATTCTCGTATCTCAGCATAAAAGCCAAGTCTTTGTCCATTCTTTCCATTGTGCTACCTCTTATTTATACAGCTTTTCAACAGCCTTTTTAACATCAAAATAAATCTTTTCCCTGTCGAGAGTTTTGTATTCTCCGTTTTCATAAAGAATCTTACCGTCAACCATCGTCATCACAACATCACTGCTCTGAGCTGAATAAGTGAGCAGCGCTTTCTTGTCAAGCGCAGGAACCATATGGGGAGCGTCAAGCGATATTGCAACGATATCCGCCTTGTTTCCGACCTTAAGCTCTCCGCAATTCTCCCTGCGCTGAACCTTTGCACCGTTTACCGTTGCCATTTTAAGCATGGTATCGGCGTTCATAACGGTTGCGTCAAGGTTGTATCCGTTATGAATTATCGACGCAATGTGCATCTCCTCAAGCATATCGAGGTTATTGTTACTTGATGCGCCGTCGGTGCCGAGTGCAACGTTGATCCCCATATCAAGCATTCTCTGAATGGGTGCAAATCCGCTTGCCAATTTCATATTGCTCGTCGGATTGTGAACAACATTTACATTCTTGCGGCGGAAAAGCTCCATATCGCTGTCCGTCAGCCACACGCAGTGAGCGGCAAATGCGGACGAATCGAATCCTCCGAGGGAATCGAACCACTCGGCAGGCGTTTTGCCGTATTTTGCAACACATTCATCATGTTCATTTTTCGTCTCGGAAAGATGAATATGAAGATTTCCTTTTCTTTCATTTACCTTTTCGATAAACGCCCTTGCTATTGTCTCTGTGCAGGTATATTCGGCATGAATACAGAAATCAATCAGAACCCTGCCGTCAAAGCTGTCGTTATATTTATCGTAAAGCTCAATTGCCTCTTTCATTCTGTATGATTGATCGGGCGTTTCGTTCGGATCAAACGACTGAACAGGTCGGGTAATATTTGCTTTCATCCCCGACCGGGCAACCGCCTCAATCGTCATTTCGGGTTCAAAATACATATCCGAGAAGCTGACCGTACCGCCCGATATCATCTCAAGAAGAGCAAGCTCACTGCCCGCTTTGATTTCCTCGGCGGTCAGCTTATCCTCAATCGGAAAGACCGTATCAAAAAGCCACTGCTGAAGAGGAAGATCGCTTCCCACTCCGCGCAGAAGAACCATCGGGCAATGATTGTGGCAGTTGATAAGTCCGGGAATGAGCATCTTGCCGCTCATATCCTTTATCTCATCAAAGTTGTCCGCAGGCTTTTCACTGCCGATATAGCTTATTTTATCTCCGTCAACGGCAAGAAAAGCATTTTCAAGCACATCGAATTTTTCATCTTTTAAAAGAATATCCGCATTTTTAAAAAGAATCTTCATCTGTTCGCCTCATTAGAAAATATAATATTTTTTGTCTCTCGGCTGAGAGTCGATCATCTTTATAAGAGTGTCATAAAAGCTGTGAGTTTCCTCTGCACTCCTGTTCATACCGATCACCGTACCGTGATCTCCCGGCAACGTCGGCATAACATTCCACTTGCCTTTAACTATATTCTCCGCATCGTATTCCTGATATTCGTCACCGATCGGGTAACGCGCGGACACAACGTTGACAAGCCCGTCATTCGGAAGCCACGTTTCGTCAATCTTGAAATCCGACTTTGTATTTGTCGAATACCTGCCCATCAGATAGGCGGTCGGAATAAGCACGGGAAGCGTGCCCGACTTAGGCACCTGATTGCCGGTCAGAGAGCTTGTTTCTGTCGTAAGGTATGAATATGAGAAATAATAGATGTTATCAACGAGCTTGATTCTGCCGTTAAGCTCCTGCGCCCCGTCGGGTGAAAGATCGTATGCGGCGTTGTCCGTTCCCTCGCTGAAAACGGTGTTGATAAGTTCAGCCGCCTGGCTCTCCGACGTCGCATTATTCATACCGAACTGGTCAAGTCTGAAATCATAGAAATCGCCTAACTGCGCCGAGTTTGCAATTCCGCTTGCGGCATAGACAAGTCCGAGAATCGTATTGACGAGCTTGCCCTGATCCACAACGTAGAAAAGAGTTGAACCGTTATGCGGTGAGCAAAGGGTTGTTACGCTGTTAACCCAATCCGATTTGCCGCCCGTGAAAAGCTCCGAGGTTTCCTTGCCAGTTGCCGCTTTCTCCGCCTCATCGCCGTATGCCATCAGTGACGCAAGAAGTCTGACCGTCTCGCCGCCGAAGCTGTGACCGACGAGGTTTATTTTTATCCTCTGTCCCCTCTTTGTCTTTTCGCCCCAGTTTTGAACGAGTGCGTTTTCCGCTGTGTATTCCCTGCCGTATCTTTCGTGGCCGTGTTCCTTGCTGTGCGCCTCGCCGTAGTCAACCCTTGTTCCCGTCAGCTCGGCATAAAGCTCGCAGGTTCTGTCCCACGTGCTTGAGAAAGGACCGACCGAGGCGACCTGAACGTTATAGCCCTCGGAGTTGAGATATTCGGCAAGATTGCCCGTCGAGCTACCCCAGTACGGCGAAGCCTGATCAATCTGAGATTCCGGACCCCAGCCGCCGAGACCGTGAACAAGTATGTATGGGTACTGAACGGGATCCTCGCTGATCTTTGCAAGGAAAGCCGAATATCCGCCGAAAAACAGCGGAGTTACTGCCGCAATGACAATGCAAGCGGCAACGACAATCGCAACAATCTTCTTTGCGGAAAGTTTATTTTTCTTCTTCTCGGCTTTCTCCTCGGGAATTTCATCGGGCTGATCCTCTGCGGTCCCCTGCTGTTCATCATCGACAAATATCGGCTCCTGCTCGTCTTTCATCAGGAAGTCCGTTGAAACGTCAAAGAGCTTTGCCATTGCAAGTATTTTCTCCGGATCCGGGACAGCTTTGCCCGATTCCCACTTTGAAACCGACTGACGGGAAACCTCCAGCTTCTCCGCGAGCTCGTCCTGCGACCAGTTGTTATCACGTCTTAATATTTGTATTTTCTCTGAAATATTCATTATTTTGCCCCTTTCGACTTCTTAATCATCAGTCACCCTATTATACCAATTATTTCTCCCGATGTCTATCAACTTGTGTTGTCTTTTTCAAAAAAAGCGTGTAAACCCGAGTTTACACGCTTGAAATAGATTGTAGATTGTAGACTTTAGATTTTAGATGGGCGCCAAAATATACCTAATCAGAAATTTAACTGTTGCCTTAAAATCAAAAGTCATAAGCATTTTATTAAAACTATTCAAGCTCAAATCAATGCTGTTAAAATAGTTTTATTCCGCCGAAAGGTCTTACGGAAAGGACGTAGCACGATCCCTTTGAGAATACGGCTTCCATCTTCTCGCAAAATTCGCCGAGCATATCGACAGGGACAAAAGCCTGGATTGTGCCTGCAAATCCGCCGCCGTGAACACGCCATGCGCCCTTGCCCTTAAGGATATATTCGCACATCGCCAGCGCAACGGAAACATTCTGATGCTCAACATCCTTAGATGTGAACACATTCTGATTATACATATATGATGATCTTCCGCTCTCCGTAACGAGCTCCTTGAACGCCTCAAAGTCTCCGTTCTCAAGAGCCCTTACCTCTGCCTCGGCACGCTTGTTCTCGGCAAAGAAGTGCATTGCGCGCAGTACCGCACGGTCGTTCACCTTTTCACGGACAAGGGAAATATTATTCATAAATTCATCCTCGTCAACATCACGGAGAACCTTCTTTCCGAACACAGCCGCCGCCTGCTCCATCTCTCCTCTGATTGCCGCATAATCATCGGTCAGGTTGGAATGATTTCCGCCGGTGTCAACAATGCAAAGGGCGTGTCCGCAGGATGCAAAGTCAAAATTGACCTTATTAATAACGGGATCCGACGGATCCTTGAAATCAATTGTGATAAAGCTGCCGACAGAGCTTGCCGTCTGATCAAGAAGTCCGCAGGGCTTGCCGAAATACTTGTTCTCGGCATACTGAGCAATCTTCGCAACCTCGACCGGAGAAACCTTGCCGTCATTGTAAAGATGATTAAGAATTGTTCCGATCAGAACCTCGTAAGCCGCAGAGGAAGAAAGACCAGATCCCGAAAGCACACGGCTCATACTTGCGGCATTGAAACCGCCGATATTATATCCGTGCTCCTTGAACCCTGCGCACATTCCCCTGATAAGACCCGAGGACTTTCCAAATTCCTCCGTATGTACATTGAGATCGGAAATATCGACCTCAAGCGCATCGAATTTGAACGACTTTTCAACAATAATTCCGTCGTCTCTCTTTGCGGCGGCGGCAACCGTATCAAGGTCAACGCTTGCGGCAAGCACCTTGCCGTGGTTGTGATCGGTATGATTTCCGCCGACCTCGGTTCTGCCCGGTGCGCTGAAAAGCTCGATTGAATCGTTATCGCCGAAGAGACGGACGAACTCGTCAATTATCTCGGCATCTCTTTTCTTCTGATCCTCAACAGCCTTGTCGCTGAGATAAACCTCTTTAAGTCTTGCGTCAAACTCACCGGAGGCAAGTTTTTCTTTTAACATTCTTGAATCAGCCATTATTTTTCCTCCTCCTGGACTGGATCTGTACTATTTTACTTATGGCGAGCATTGAAACTCCCACTAACAGGAACAATAAGATGAACGGCAGCAGGAACGCCGTTGACAGCGGGTTGAACACGTTACGACCGATGAATGTGTATGAAACAAGCAGCGGCGTATATCCGACAAGCGAAAGCAAAAGGAAGTATTCATACTTAAATCCCATCGCTCCGTAGAGCTTGCTGACCTGATTGACGGGTATGCCCGGTACGAGCCTGAACAAAGCTAACAGCCAAGGATTTCCTCTGCCGTCCCGCTCAACAAGGTAGCGCACCGTCTCGCTCTTTTGCAGAATACTTTGCACTCCGTTTGCACCGACCTTTGTGCCCCAAAAATATTTGATCGAATAGAGAGCCGAAAGCCCCAAAAGATTGATCGGGATCGAGAAGTACGCAGGAAACACGGCACTGGTAACGGCGCAGAGTGCGGACACGGGATAGAGGTAAATCGGAAAGACCGCCTTAAAAGCATAAAGAAAAATAACAACAAGAAAAATCGAGAATTTCTCGTCCATATGCTCAACCTTGTATTCCGCTGAGGCAAGGTATTCAAGGTATCTTGAGTACCAAAGCTGTATATCGCTGTTTCTTGAAAGTATGAGCAGAACAATAAACACAATGCAAAGAATAAAACTTATAACCGAAACTATTTGCAGCAGCTTAATAATACTGTGATCACGCTTATATTTATCCATTGCTCCGCCCTCCTTTCATAATAATCCACATTAACTATATTATTATACTTTTTTTCTTCGCCAAGGTCAATAATTTATTTAACATTATTTACTTGACATTTCAAAATACAGTGCTACAATATAGACAAGTTAACAGTTGTCTTCGGGGCGGGGCGCAATTCCCCACCGACGGTAATGGGATATCAATCCACAAGCCCGTGAGCGAAAGTTGATTCGGTGAGATTCCGAAGCCGACGGTACAGTCCGGATGAGAGAAGATCTATATTCTTGATACTTAAGCCCCGTACAGGTTTTGTACGGGGTATTTTTTTGTTCGTTGGCAACTCTGACTGACATTTTTATGAAAGGGTGTTGTTTATGAACACAAAAGTCAAAAACCTCAGAATGATCACCGTAACGGCGATTATGGCGGCACTGTCGGCTGTGCTTATGTTTGTGGAATTTTCGATTCCGATTATGCCTGCATTTATCAAGCTCGACATTTCCGATCTGCCTGCGCTGATCACATCCTACGCTTTCGGTCCCGTCTGCGGAGTCGCCGTTTGCCTTGTCAAAAATCTCATTCATTTGTTTGCCACTAACACATTCGGCGTCGGCGAGCTTTCAAATTTTATTCACGGCGCAGTTTTTGTTTTTGTTGCGGGAATGTTTTACAAATACCACCACAACCGTAAATTCGCATTTATAGGCGCAATGGCGGGCGATTTTGCGATGGCGGCAATGAGCTTTTTTATAAACTATTTCTTTGTTTATCCGATTTATATCAGGCTGATGCTGCCAGAAGAGCAAATTATCGAAATGTACAGTGCTATTCTTCCGAGCGTCGATTCTCTCTGGAAAGCAATTTTGATTTTCAATGTTCCGTTTACTTTTGTCAAGGGATTGATAAGCGTAGCAATTACCTTTGCGGTTTACCCCAAGCTGTCCCCGATACTCAAAGGAAAGAAATAAATACTCCGAAAAAAAACGGACTGCCACAATGAAGTGACAGTCCGTTTTTTCAGGCGTTGACCGTATCGTTGTGATGAGCTTTTACCGTATAGGAGGAAATACCGAGTATGGTCTCGCCGTCTATCTGCAAGGGCGTGGGACGGTCAAATTCAACCGTGATTTCCCTGCCCTCGAGAATTGCAATATTCTTCTTGTGCTTTACGTGTTCACCCTTAAAAATCGACGGGAACACTGCAAGCGCTTTGAGCTTTCCGAGATTGTGATATACCATAACAGAGAGCTTGCCGCTCATTCTGTCCTGATTCGGCGTCGGCATCATTCCGCCGCCGTAGAATTTTCCGTTCATCGTCGGCGCAAGCCAAACCCTTTTATAGCTATGCTTAACTCCGTCAACGGTGACGGTTGCATTCGTCGGTTTGTAGTGAAAAAGCAAACCCTTTATCGCAATTGCCGTATAGTTTATGCTGCCCTCGGCAGTTTCTCGGAGCTTGTCTCCGACCTCACAGCAGTAACCGTCAATTCCGTAACCGATTCCATTGAGAAATTTGAATGTCTTTCCGTTTACGGTAACCTCGGGAAGATTTTTCAGATATTTTGTTATGCTGAACGGCTTATCTCCGTACCTATGACCGAGCTCGTGAGCAAAGTCATTGCCCGAACCCATCGGGAAATAAAGCACCTCGTTTTTCTCGGAATAATCATACGGTAAATTTATAAAACGGTTCAGCGTTCCGTCACCGCCGCAGACAATCAGCACATCGTCGCTCTTCATCTCGGGAAGAACGTCGCTGTACGTCATCGGCTTTGTCATATCGCAGTAAATCGGCTCACCGTCTATCAGATCTTCAATCTTTTTAATATCCGTGCCGCATCTTTTGTTGCCGGCAAGCGGATTATAAAGCACGTAAAATCTCGACATAAAATTACCTCCACATAAACAGAGTTCTTTATTTTACATTTCAATTTTACAATGCGAATTACAACCTTATGTCAACTCAACATCAACAATTGTTGAACTTTGTCGAATAAGGTCGAACGGTTCGTAGCGAGGTTTTTCATTAAAGCCATTTAAACTATGCCGTTTTATTCTTCAAAATAACCGTAAATCGGCATCCGCCGCCGTCAATATTCTCTGCCTTGATCTCTCCGTCCTCGAGGGCAAGTATCTTCTTGACAAGGGCAAGTCCAAGTCCGTTGCCCTCCTGCTTGTGTGAGCTGTCCGCCTGATAGAATTTTTCAAAAATATGCTTTTGCGCTTCCTCTGATATCCCCTCTCCGTTGTCCTCAATCGTGAAAACAATTTTTCCGTTTGCCTTTTTCAGTCTCATCGTCACAACATCGCCGTATGGGCTGAATTTGACGGCATTGCTCAGGAGATTATCCCAGATATGAATCATCAGATTTTCATTTCCGTAGTATTTCACGGATTCAAGATCAGCGTCAATTTCGATGTTTTTCTCCTCCCAGACCGATTCCATACCGACAATTGACTGCCTGATTTGCTCGTCAAGTGAAAATTCCGATTGATCCGTCGGAATCGAGCGATTTTCAATCTTTGAAAGGAGCAAAATACTTCCGATCAGAGTTGAAAGCCTCTGAGTGCTGACTATAATTCCGTCAACATATTTTTTCTGATCCTCATCAAGTCCGTCGCAGTCCTGCAACAGCATCGCATAGCCCTCAACGGCATTGATCGGGGTTTTAAATTCGTGAGAAACGTTTGATACAAAGTCGCTTTGAATTATTTCAATTGAACCCAGCTCGTGAGCCATCATATTAAAGCCGGAGTAAATCTCACGGATCTCCTTGATCTTCGACTTAGTTGTCAGCCTTGCCGAGAAATCACCGTCGGCGATTTTCTCCATCGCCTTTCCCATCTTCTTTATCGGATCGGAAAACCATTTTGAAATAAGGCTTGTAACAATAAAGCAAAAGATCACCCCAAACGCAATAATTCCGACAATCAGCGGCACACGCAGCGCAGTTGACGACATTCGTGTGAACAGCGAATTAGCGCCGATCGACAGCAGAATACAGATAACCAGCTCAGCCGCAACTAAAAGGCTCAGCCTCATTCTGAGACCGAATATCTGATCCTTTTGATTCCGAATTTCCTCAAATATTTCTCTGCTTTTCATAGCCTTACCACCTTATAGCCGACGCCCCGGATCGTAACAATTTTAAAATCCTTGCTGTCACGGAATCTGTCCCTGAGCCTGCCGATGTGCACATCAACCGTGTGAGTGTCCGACTCGTTTTCATAGCCCCAGATCTCGTCCATAAGCTGATTTCTCGTAAAGATTCTGCCGGGATACGCCGACATTTTGTAAAGGATCATAAACTCCTTCTGCGGAAGAATAAAGCTGTCGTTTTCCGTTGTGACCGTCAGAGAATCAAGGTCCATAACCGTTGATCCGATAGTCTGTCTCCTCTCATTTATCATCTGCGCGCGGCGTAAAAGTGCACCTACCCTTAGAACCATCTCGTTGACATTGACGGGTTTTACCATATAATCATCGGTTCCCGATATAAATCCCTTGCGCATATCGTCAAAAGCGTCCTTTGCCGTTATCATCATAACGGGAATGTGGTTGTCACTCTCCCTGAGCTGATGAACAAGCTCATAGCCGTCCATCACAGGCATCATAATATCCGAAATAATAAGATCATAGTAATCCTTGTCAAGCTCATCGAGAGCCTCCCGACCGTTTGCCACGCCCTTTACGGAGTAGCCATTCTTAGTCAGTACGTGAGAAAACAGCCTGCAAAGCTCCCTGTCGTCCTCGGCGATAAGTATTTTAAGCATATGCGTTCCTCCAAAAACTTGTTGCACTTATTTTATCATACTTTTTTAAATTAAACCAGTCTTATACAGACATTTACTTGTATCTGTAAAAAATAAAGCCACCCACAAACGAGTGACTTTACATATAACTTATTTAAAAACAGGCTTTATCCATACAGAAATCAGTTTTCCGCCACGAATAGCCGCAACTGTATTTTGAGCAAATTTGACAGACTCACAATTTAACAAATCATCAGGATTACCAATACAGAACGTCCCGCTCTTCCGATCAAAAAAGCATTCGTAATTTTCGCTGTACCGTATTCCGACTCCCGGCTCTGCCTCAGCGTCCGTACTTACATATAACGATCCGCATCTGTAATTCGGAACCGAAAGCGATCTTTCAATCCAATGTTTGCGAGGAAAAAAACGCTAAGTTGTTTTACTTCACCCGATTTGAGAATAATATCCAAGCCGAGATAACTGTCTCCGATGTATATTGAAAAATCAGTGTCGTTCCACGGATCATAAAAGAAAGATTCGTCATCGAGAAAATACTGAGGACTACCGTAAAATGCAGTATTTTCATATTTTATATAAAACCTCATTAGCTCTTCCCACCTAAATAATTGTTTATCAATAATCTGCAATAAAAAGCGTATAAACAACAAAAGACCGCAAAATTGCGGTCTTTCAAGGTTACACACCCTCAAAACTGAAC
>DKDP01000030.1:0-21845 GCA_002449395.1 Ruminococcaceae bacterium UBA6845
ACGGAGCCGGATCGCCGGAGAAGATCTTTGTCTTCTTAAGCATAATACCCGAGCAGATGATTGCAAGCATACCGATGAAGTAAGCGGATGTTGAAACAAGAGCCGAGCCGCCGAAGAGTGCACCTGCGATCATACCGATGAACGGAACCTTAGCCGAGCAGGGGATAAAGGTTGTTGTCATAATTGTCATACGACGGTCACGCTCGTTCTCGATTGTACGTGAAGCCATAATACCCGGAACGCCGCAGCCTGTACCGATAAGCATCGGAATGAATGATTTACCCGAAAGACCGAACTTTCTGAAGATACGGTCAAGAACGAATGCAATACGTGACATATATCCGCATCCCTCAAGGAATGCAAGGAGCAGGAACAAAACGAGCATCTGAGGAACGAATCCGAGAACTGCGCCGACACCGGCTACGATACCGTCAAGGATAAGACCCTGAAGCCATTCTGCTACATTGCCCTTTTCAAAGGCATTTCCGATAAGGGTCGGGATACTCGGAACCCATACACCGTAGTCTGCCGGATCAGGCTCGTCAAAGCCCTTGTCGCTGAGATATTTAACAGCCTCAAGGTATGTCATACCGACTGTTGAATCCTCATCGGCATTCGACGGGATCTCACTGTAATAAGCTGTCATATCGTTGATAGCGAGTGTTTCCTCATCCTCAACGCCGATAACAGCGGAATCTTTGTCTGTCTTGAAGCTCTTGAGCTCTGCAAGAGTCTTGTCTGCGTCGAAGTCCTCAGCCTCTGTATCAAAGTCAACGAATGCCTGAGCAGCCTCTGTCGCATTTGTATAATTGTCAGCCTCTTCATTGTAAGCGGATGAGCCGATACCGAAGAGATGCCAGCCGTCACCGAACACACCGTCGTTCATCCAGTCCGTTGCAGGTGCGCCGACGCCAACCATTGCGATCCAGTAAACAAGGAACATAATAACTGCGAAGATCGGAAGTCCGAGCCAGCGGTTTGTAACGATTCGGTCGATCTTATCCGAAGTGGAGAGCTTACCTGCGCTCTTCTTCTTGTAGCAAGCCTTGATGATTGAGGATATGTAAATATATCTCTCGTTTGTAATGATCGACTCTGCGTCGTCGTCCATCTCTTCCTCAGCAGCCTTGATATCTGTTTCAATGTGATCAAGAACAGCCTTGTCGATGTTAAGGTTTGCGAGAACCTTATCGTCACGCTCGAAGATCTTGATAGCGTACCATCTCTGCTGCTCCTCGGGCATATTGTGAACAGCCGCTTCCTCAATGTGAGCGATAGCGTGCTCAACACAGCCTGAGAATGTGTGCATCGGAACGGTCTTGCCGTTCTTTGCAGCGTCAATAGCCGCCTCGGCAGCCTCGTGGATTCCTGTTCCCTTGAGGGCGGAGATCTCAACTACCTTGCAGCCGAGCTGACGTGAAAGCTCCTGGATGTTGATCTTGTCACCGTTCTTTTTGACAACATCAATCATATTGATTGCAACAACAACTGGGATACCGAGCTCAGTGAGCTGAGTTGTAAGATAAAGGTTTCTCTCAAGGTTTGTACCGTCGATGATGTTAAGAATTGCATCGGGGCGCTCGCCTATAAGATAATTTCTTGCAACAACTTCCTCCAAGGTGTATGGAGAAAGCGAATAAATACCGGGAAGGTCGGTGATGACAACGCCGTCATGCTTTTTGAGTTTACCTTCCTTTTTCTCAACCGTAACGCCGGGCCAGTTACCAACGTACTGGTTTGAACCCGTAAGTGCGTTGAACAATGTGGTCTTACCGCAGTTCGGGTTACCCGCAAGGGCAATACGAATATTCATACCATAATTCCTCTCTTTCAATTAGCTTGTGCTAATCGTTATTTCTAAAAAATCGGGGTCAAGCCCCCTTGATCTTTTTATTCTACCTCGATCATTTCGGCATCCGCTTTTCTGAGTGAAAGCTCATATCCACGAACCTGTACCTCGACCGGATCGCCGAGCGGAGCAACCTTACGGATATACACTTCTACGCCTCGGGTAATACCCATATCCATAATTCTGCGCTTAACAGCGCCCTCTCCGTGGAGCTTGACAACCTTTACGGTTGAGCCAACCTTTGCTTCCTTTAATGTTTTCATCTGCCTCATCCTCCTTGTTTTATACAGATTATTTGAAATACCGCCGTGCGGTATTCGGTTACGGGTTAGATCATTATCTTTCTTGCCATCTCTTCACTGATTGCAACTCGTGCTTCCTTAACGTTTACAATAACGTTTCCGCCGAGCGTGTTAATGACCATTACGTTTCCTCCGACAACGAATCCGAGATTTTCAAGGTGTTTCTTGACCTCGGGATTACCGCCGATTTTCTTAATGGTGTTCATTTCACCGACTTCTGCAAGTGCTAAGGGCATCATATCTATTCCTCACTTTCGTCGGTTAGTTAAGCCTAACCGTGAGTCTTAAATGAAGTTAGCTCTCGCTAACTAAAAATATATTAGACCCAAAAGAGAAAAATGTCAATATGAAAATCAAATTTTCTGCATTTTGTGACGATATTTGTCAGGATAAACAAATAGTTAGCTTTAGCTAACTTAAATACTATTAAAATTTTGCTAACACCAAAGAAAAATCCTGTCTTGTTTTTTAAAATGGACTATGGTATAATATTCGTATCGCATAAAAAGGGAGGCTTTATTATGCATTTACAGGAATCGGGAGAAATGTATCTCGAAACTATATATATACTTTCCAAGAAAAGCAGTGCGGTCAGATCTCTTGACGTTGCCGAATATATGGGTTTTTCAAAGCCGAGCGTCTGCCGTGCGGTAGGCTTGCTCAAAAGCGGAAATTATATTCTTGTTGACAAGGACGGCTATATTACGCTCACCGCCGACGGACTCTATGTTGCGAAGAAAATATATGAGCGCCATACGGTCCTCTCCGAGGCGCTTATCAGACTCGGAGTTGACCCAAAGATTGCGGCGGATGACGCCTGCAAGATCGAGCACGATATCAGCGACGAATCGTTTGAGGCGATCAAAAATCATTTTCCTAAAAAATAAGCGAAAAAGAACAACGGCTGTCATTAATCCGACAGCCGCTTAGTTTTTATGCAGTTCGATGTTTTATCAAAGACAATTTTACCCACCAAAAAAGAGCCGAAGCAGATTAGCCTCGGCTCTTTCGCTATTCAATATTATTCCCAAACGAATGTGACTGACTGCTGTGCTCTGTTTACCGTGTAACCGCAGCCTGTGTCAAAGTTACCGTTTCTGAAGTTGATCTCACGTTTTCTCTTTGATGAGTTGTGCTCAATCTCCGTGCAGTTCTCAAGTCCTCCGATGAATGCGTTCATCATTTCTTCCTCGGCAAAGTAAATGGTTGCGCTGACCTTGAGAACCTTTGTTGAATCTGCCGTATATCCGAATGCGTCAAGAACACCCGGCTTAAATCCCGTCAGCCACCACGAATACTGCTTACTGCGGTGGAAGAACAGGGTGTTGTTCTTATACATCGTCAGTTCCATCTGGCAAAGTTTTTCATCGTCGGCACATTTATAGAACTTTCTGCCCTCTGCGTCTACCAGCTCATCGTCATCAAAGTCACGGTAGTAGAGACCGATCTCACAACCGTTGAGAACGAATCCGTACTGACCCTTCCAAAGCTGAATCATCCACTCCATATCGTTATACTCGAAGAAGATACGGCTTGTGTCAAATGAGCAGGCAATGAACGGAGCCGCTACGTCATAAAGATATGTATAGCCGAATGTTCTCTGCCAGGCATATGTTGAAGCGTAAAATGCCTGATCCTTTGCGTCATATGAGAATCCGAGAAGTCCGGAACCGTCCGTATTCGTAACCTTGCCTGTTGCGATGTCGTAGTAGTAATCGCCAACAATATGGATTCGTCCCTCTCCTGTCTGTGCGGGGAATCTGTCGATTGTACCTGCGGTGAACTGAAGAATGTAAAGAGCGTCAACTGAGGTTACCTTGCCGTCAAGATCAACATCGGCGGCAACAATTTCAGCCTTTGTAAGGGTATCGGCTCCCGTACAGTAACGAACTATCGAAAGAGCGTCAAAAGAATTGACCGAACCGTCACTGTTAACGTCACCCGGTGTGTTTGCTACGGCTGCCGAGGATGTTGCCATACAGGTCAATGTTGCGATGACAACCGAAAGGGAAACTACTGCACAAATAATTTTCTGAAAAACTTTCACTTTCACTGCCTCCTTATTTTTTATAATGATTTTTTGAGTCCGACAACATACTGGAGAATGAGCAATGCGTCAAGGGAGTTTATGCTTGAACTGCCGTCGACGTCGGCGAGCTTGATCTGTGTCGGACTGAGTGTGATACTTCCAGTCGAATATTGAAGAATATTGAGCGAATCATAGGAATTGACGCTTCCGTCAAGACTTACATCACCCTTTTTGAAGTTGGTTTCCGTGATATAAACAACCTTAAACGGCGCCTTGAGACCGCAGAACGTTACGTAAAGAGTGCCGTTGCCGGGCATTACAACCTCGGTGTTCTCGGGGATTGACCAGTTCATACAAGCGTTGGGATAAGAGATTTCTTTCTTAGCCGAATCGCTGTAAGTAACGCTGATGATTGTGCCCGTGAGGTCGAATTTCGTCATCTCAACATCCTTGCCGATTCCCATACTCCATTCTGCGCCGAGAACGAGCTTTGTCTTAGGTGTGCGGACGATGTTCATACTTTTTGCCGTGGCAAAAGTAACGTCGAGCGTTGCATACGATGAGCCGAAATGATCGCAGTAAATTCGGATGGTGTTCTTGCCTGCCTGCCATTTGCCGGACTCGCTTTTGGCATACATATTCGGACCCGTGACGCCTGTTTTGTATTCTACCGTTTTATTGTTCGATGAAAGTGTTGTGCCCGCAATATTGAGGTCTTTCATCAATTCAATTGTTCCTGTTTTGTCATACATCCAATCAATGCCCTGATAAAAGGTTGTTTGATCCGGTTTGCGGACGATTGTTACGTTTGCCGCCGATGTGGGAAGCACAAGGCAGGAAAGCGCAAGAATCAGCGCAAGAATCACGGAGCAAAACGATGATATTTTCTTCATTTCCATTCCTCCGATTCATAGTATTCATTTGTATTATATATTATCTTTCGGAAAATGTCAACGGTTAGACAATCTTCCCGTTTCATATATAATAGCATTACTTACAGAAATTTACTATTGACAACTTAAGGGTATTGTTATATAATTTACAAAAATGGTATGAGTGTTTCTGCATTTTGTTTTACGGAGGAAAGAGATGCGAAAAATTACCGAAAGATTATTTTCAGGACTGTTATCGGTTGCCCTTGCGGCGGCTCTTCCGATTGTCGGCAATGCCGCCGATGGGTTGAAGTACGGTGATATCGACGGTGATTCGTCGATCAATTCCGTGGATGCGCTGGCTGTTCTCAATCACAGCGTCGGATTTGCCGAGCTTACGCCGGATGCTCTTACAAGGGCGGACGTCAATGCGGACGGCAGGGTGGATTCTTCCGATGCACTCGATATTCTCAGATATTCTGTCGGCATGATTGATTCTTTCAAGGCAGAACAAAACACGGACTGCACCGATAAGGCCGTTGCCTCGTTTGACCGTGCTTTAACAAAGGTTTCGGACAAGCTCCCGTCTTATATATTAAAGGAAAGCATTAAAAGCGATGTTGAGGATATCAAGCTCAGCGGAGCGGTGACAGTACTTATCCCGTCCTCAAAGCTCAGGGAGATGGAGGAGCAGGCGAAGAAAGAAAACAGTCTTGACCGTGTCTATACAAGAGTCGTTAAGCAAAAGAGCGATGACTCCGCAAAAAGGATGATACCGAGGATTGATTTGACGGATCTGTCAAAATTCAAATCGGTTTCGGCAAAGGAAACGCCGAACGGCAGATATGTTCTCACAATCATTTTTAAGGATGAGACAAACCCGAAAGCGAACAGCCCGATAGTCAAGGCGACAGGGCTCGGTTCCTACGAGGATGTCAAAAAGGAGCTTGAAGAATCCGACGGCGTCGAGGGCGCAAAATCGACGGTGGATTCGCTCACGGTGACATACAAAAACTGTGTGCTCACCTGCGAGATCGACAGTGACTCGGATGAATTTCTGAACATTGAGTGGTCCGCAGATATTTTATCGGAATCCAAGGTTACAACCGCAGGTCTTACCGTATGGATGAAATCATCGGGTAAGCGCGGCGCACGGTATCTGGATTTCGGCTATTGATTTCGATTAGAACGTCATCTTCTATTCGCCTATGGAAGAGATGTCTAATATAAAAATGTACATTTAGGTACAAATCTTATTGAAGGAGAAATTGGTGATTACAATGAATAAGATTGCAAAGATCCTGTCTGTTGTTCTTTCCGTATCGTTGGTAGTCGGCGTAACAGTTGCTATGCTCGTTTCTGCATTTGCCGCTAACGCTCCGACTTTCTCGCTCGGTAAGGTAAGCGAGAATGACAAGGAAGTTGTTATTTCGGTAAGCCTTGATGAAGGCAGTACTTCAAACTTCGACTTCCAGCTCACCGCTAAGGAAGGCTACACTCTGACATCTATTGACAGAAGCTCGGATTTCAAGGCTTTCCTTGTTGATTGCACAACACAGGCTTTCACTGCTAACCCCAAGAACGGTAAGGTTGGCGGATCCTTTGTTCCTGCTTGCAATGTAAACGGCGTGTTGCTTACATTCACATTTACAAAGGCATCGGCTAAGGAAGCCGCTCCGAGTGATTTCACACTTGTCTTTGAGACTTGCGGAAATGACAAGGGCGAGAAGGTTACTCCGAAGATCGTGAATAACATTCCCGAGCCGGTAACAGAGAAGCCGACAGAGGCTCCGACTGAGAAACCGACAGAGAAGCCGACGGAAGCTCCGACAGAGAAGCCGACGGAAGCTCCGACAGAGAAGCCGACAGAAGCTCCGACAGAGAAGCCGACAGAGGCTCCGACCGAGAAGCCGACAGAGGCTCCGACAGAAGCTCCGACAGAGAAGCCGACAGAGGCTCCGACAGAAGCTCCGACAGAGGCTCCGACAGAGGCTCCCACAGAAGCTCCGACAGAGGCTCCGACAGAGAAGCCGACAGAGGCTCCGACATCAGCTGCTGATGATTCAACAACAAAGGCTGATGACGATGCAACAACAGTTGCACCGGATACAACAACCGCTGCTGATTCAACAAACAACGGTGATGTTGTTAACCCGGAGACCGGCGACCGTCTTACAGCCACGGCAGCCGTTGTTTCTCTTCTTGCTATCAGCGGTGCAGCAGTAGTTGCACTTCGCAAGAAGGAAGACTAATAAAAAAATAAGGATTTATTCCGGATAAATCCTTACTGAAATTTAACGCCCCCACACAAGCCTATGGGCGTACGGCTTGTGTGGTTTTTCTTTTTCAGGCTCTCACGGAGCTTCTTTTTTTATTTTATGAAAAAGTCGGGAAAATATTACAAAACCTACTTTATACGGTGCAGAAAACCCGCTTCTCTTATCTTATGACAAGAGAGGCGGGTTATTTTTATTCCGCACGTTTTTTGTTGTAGAAGAACATTGCTACGCCGGCGCCGCAGATCAGGATATATCCGAGTATGCTGAGCCAATCGGGAATATCGCCGAAAACGAAGAAGCCGAGCACGGCGGCGAAGATGACCTGCGTATAATCGTAGACGGAAATTTCTCTTGCGGGCGCACAGATATATGCTTTCGTTATGCCGAGCTGTCCGACGCAGGCGAACGTACCTGCAAGGATGAGATACAGAAGCTGCAAGCCGCTCATATGCTCATATTCGACGATGAGAAACGGCAGACACAGAAGGCACGAAAATGCCGAGAAGAAGAACACAATTCGGCGGCTGTTTTCCTGTTTCTTTCCGAGACGGCGGACAAAGGTGTACGCAATTCCGGCACCCATACCGCCTATAAGTCCCGCAACCGCCGGCAGAACCTGCGGATTGTCAAATCCGGGCTTGATGATGAACAGACTGCCGACAAAGGCAACCGCAACACCGATTATCTGAGCAATTTTCGGCTTTTCTTTCAGCAGAAAGATTGAAAAAACGATCGCAAAGAAAGGGGAGAGCTTGTTGAGCATATTCGCATCCGAAAGATTCAGCTTGCCGAGAGCATAAAAGTTGCAAAGCAATCCCATTGTGCCGAAGAAGCTCCTGCCTAACAGGTCGGGTATGTGCTCCTTCGGCGGTATGAAGCTGACCTTTTCACGGATCATCATTATAAAAATGAAGATGAGGGCGACGAAATTTCTGAAAAATGCCTTTTGAAATGCGGGCAGGTCACCTGCCAGCTTGACGAACAGCGACATCATTGCGAAGCCAAAAGCCGCCGTCAAAATATAAATTATTCCTTTTGATTTTTGACTGATTTTTGCCATATATAATCTCTTTTTCTTTTTTATTTCAACATTATTATAGTCAAAGCTCTTACAATGTCAAGTGGGACAAAAATATTTTTTAAAATTACTATTGACTTTTTTCCTAATTAATGCTATTATGCAAGTGTGATAGTACAGATATCACACTTAATACACCCGAAAGAAGGTGATACCATGTTTGAGATCGACTCCAGGAGCAGGATACCGATCTACGAACAGATCAAGAACCAACTGATAACGTGTATCCGTCTCGGCATCTACAAGGCGGATGAGCAGCTCCCGTCTATCAGGTCGGTTTCACTTCAGACGGGTATCAATGTTAACACGGTCAAGCGGGCATTCGCAGACCTTGAGGACGAGGGAATTATCTACACTCTTGTCGGCAGGGGAAGCTTTGTTTCAGCCGACGCCGCAGACAACACATCAATAGCCGAAAAGGCACTTAAGGACATTGAACCCGACATTCGATCGCTCAAATCTAAGGGAGTTTCAAAGGACTCGGTGATTGAGCTTATCAACAGAATTTATGAGGAGGAAAAACAAAATGATTGAGATAAATAATATAACAAAAACATTCGACGGCTATACGGCGATAAAGGATCTTTCTTTTTCGGTCGGTGAATCCTCTCTTTACGGACTTGTCGGTTACAACGGAGCAGGCAAAACGACGCTTCTGAAAATTATTGCGGGAGTTTATCTGCCCGACAGCGGCGACGTAAAGCTCAACGGACAGAGCCTTTTTACGCACCCGGAGCTTAAAACCGATCTTTTCTATGTTCCGGATGATCTGTATTTCGGGCTCGGCTCGTCGATGAACTCGATGGCGAAATTTTACAAAGGCTTTCATCCGAATTTCTGCGTGGACACGTTCAATAAATTGACGGGACTTTTCGGACTTGACCCGAAAAAGAAACTGATCGGATTTTCAAAGGGTATGCAGAGACAGGCGGAAATGATACTCGGCTTGTCGTGCCTGCCGAAGGTTATTCTCCTTGACGAATCGTTTGACGGACTTGACCCGGCAAAGAGAAATCTGACGAAAAAAATTCTCCTTGACTATATGGCGGAAAAGGAATGTTCGATCATCATCTCGTCACATAACCTCCACGAGCTTGCCGATATGTGCGACCACATCGCTCTCATTAACGGTCAGACAATTGCAATGAACTGTGCCGTCGATGATATAAACGGCTCTCGCTGTAAGTTCCGCCTTGCTTTCAAGGAGGAGGTTGACCGAGAGGCGTTCGGCGATCTCAAGATTAAAAATTTCAAAAAGGACGGCAAGATAATCACCTTTACTGTTTCGGAAAATGTCGAAAAAGCGCAGGAAATTATCAACTCTCTTAACCCGGTTCTCTGCGAACGTTTCCCGCTTTCGCTCGAAGAAATTTTCCTTGAAGAGATGGAGGATACGGATTATGACTTTGAAAAGATCTTCTCGTGATCCTTTTGCGTCAATGTTTTGGGACTCGGTCGAAAAGGTTTTATTCGTTCCGATTCTGACGCTTGCGATATTTTTGATCCACACGGTAATAAGCATCACCTCACTGCTCGTTGAGGGCGGAGTGGACGGTCATCAGATATATGAGAAGGTCGGCACGGTAAACGTAGGCTTTTTCTGGGACAGGATAATTACCGCACCTATCACAAGTATTCTTATCTTTCTCGGCGGCGTCATCGCCGCAATAGTTCTCTTCTCCTTTACATCGAGCAAGAAGAAATGCAATGTGATTTTTTCGCTCGGACTGAGCAGAAAGAACATCTTTCTCGCAAAGTATTTAGGCGGCATTGCACCATTTGCGATCGCAATAATTATTTCGGCACTGCTTGAAATCTTTTCAAACCTTATTAAAGGCTTCACGGTCGGCTTGCCGACAATCCGTTTGGCGCTGTTGGTGGTAATCACTATGATCGCCATATACACCCTCGCCTTTTCGATAGTTGCGGTGGCACTTGCATTCTCGGGCAATATTGTTGAGGCAGGTGTTTTCTCCGTGATTCTCGGCGTTTTTCCGAATATGTTCGGCTTGTTTTTCGGAATAATGCGCGGAATTTTCACTTACGGCGGAGTTGAGGTATATGAGGGCAAATGGAACTTTTTCAGTCCGTTTTTGTCATTGCTCTTTATGCGCTACGGTGAAGGCTATGGCACGGTCATCGGCTCATCAAATTTTCTCTACAATCTATACACGGGAGCCGAAAAGATAACTGTTTATGACTGGTCGGGAGCGTTGATGGCTTTGCTTTATTCGGCGGTAATTCTGGCAATAGCTCTTCTTGCCTTTCCAAAGCGCAGGAATGAGATCAGCGGATATTTCGGCAGAGCAAGAGGACTCAACGAAATTTGCGGAGCAATGGCGGCGCTTTACCTCTCGCTCATTCCCCTATACAGGCTGAAGGACAGCAGAGCAAGCGGCATTGTGATCTTCTTCATATTTATGATCACCTTTGCGTTCGGCTATATTGTTTTCAGGTTCATTTTCGGCTACAAGAGAAAAAAAGTTATGGTACAGTCGGCGAAGCGAATAGTCGCCTACACAATAGCCTTTGCCGTAATTACGGGTATTTTCTCAACGGGACTTTTTGGCTATTCCTCATACGTTCCCGATGCGAAGAATGTTGCGAGTGTCAGCATATCGTTGGAGCTTATAAATCCTTATGCGAGCGTTGAACTCGATGCAGTCTCGGACGGAGATTTTGGCTATACGCCTATGATAAGCAGAACTGCCTCGGCCTACGATAACCAAACGGGCGATACGTTCTTCCTCGGAACAGGCTATTACTCATCTATTTACCCGAACTTTGCAACCTATGACAAAGAAGAAATAAAGAAGATTGTAGAAGCTCACAAGGCTCTTGCCAAGGAGGGAAAGCTAAAGCCAAATGACGATAATGTCTGCGGCTACGGCTTTACGATCGACTACACTATGCGTGACGGCAGAGGGGTAAACCGTAGCTACAGAACGGCAAGCCTTGAAAGTGCAATCAAGCTGCTCGGTCTTTCCGACCTTTCCGAGATCAAAAGTAATGTTGAAACATATTTCTACAATGGTCCTGATTTTGCAGATGAAAACGGTCCCTCGGATTTCTATAACAGCTTTTGCCTTTACTCAAAGGACTTTAAAACGCGCAAATACTTTACTGAATTTCCGAATGGATTTATTACTGCCGTCAGAGCGGATCTCAGGAGGCTGACGGCTCAGCAGATATTTTTCCACAAGCCGGAGGATGAGCTTGGAGTTATCAGCTTTGCCTCCGTAAGTACTGAAAACTTTCTGGAAATCGACGAAGTGCTTGACGACAGCGGCATAATCTACAATGCCGATACTCATGAGGTCACAGGAAATATCAAGGACAGAATGAAAAATTCTGCCATAGATGCGGACGTTATTTCAACTTCATGGGGCAAATGTGTTATTGTGACAAAGGATATGACGAACACGGTCAAGTTCCTTACTGACAACAACCTTATGCAGTATTTTAAATCCACTGCAACGGCTGACGATGTGAAAAAAGTCAAGTTTGCAACAAGAGCCGAATCTGTCGGAATGAAAAATGCCGATATGCTTCCGATCTTTGCATCGGGCTATGTGACCGCCGAATATGTAAAAGAAAAGAAGGATTTCCGTGAAACGCAGGATCATCTTTTCGCTCAGCACGGCGGCAATTCGACAGAGGATAAAACCACAATTCAAACAGTGCTTGACAACGCTCTGCTCTACGGCTACAACGGCAACGATGACCGTGTGGTTGAGGTCACATACAATGACGGTTCGATCGCAACCTATGCAATCAAGGCGGACGTTTACAACAAGCTGAATATAAAATAAGGAGGAAAAGCTATGAAAAACCAAAAAACGGCGGCAGGATCCTTTTCGGCGCTGTTCAGAAACACTTGTAAAAGAACCTGCTTCGTTCCGATAATTACATTTCTTTTGCTGTTCATTTCAACGCTGTCCAATTATATTAAAATAAAAGCATTCAATACTTTTGATGGAGCGCAATTTGTAAAGGAAAGATATTTCGGATTCTTCTGGAACGACGTTTATCATACGGGTGTGTCCCTGGCGGAAGTGCTGATTATAATCGGTGCAGTGCTCGCCGGAATAATCGCTTTCTCATTCGCACAAAGCAAGAAGCAATGCAATGTTATTTTCTCGCTCGGTATGAGCAGAAAGAAAATTTTTCTCGCAAAATATCTCGGGGGACTTCTCCCGTTCTGCATAGCGGTAATTATAGCGGCGTTCTTCGAGCTTGTGGCTGTGTTCAGCGTCGGATACACGCTGAATGTGCCGATAATCAAGATAGCGGTATACTATGTTGTCTCTTTCATAGGTATTTACGCTCTCTCGTTCACAATAACCTCGGCGGCGATTGCCTATTCGGGCAATATTGTTGAGGGACTGATATTTACCGCAATAATTGCGGCGTTCCCGATGGCGGCAGGTGTACTCTTCGGTGAAATGAGAGGTTTATATACCCTTGGCGGAATAAGCGTTTATGAGGGCGAATGGAATTTCTTCAGCCCGTATTTTCATATGTTCAGATATATGAACGGTGGCGGATACGAAGTGCCCGACAAATATGCCGAGGTTGTGGAGAGCTTTATAGGCGTATATCAGAGCTATTTCACATTCAATGCCGACGGAACTCCGTTTTATAATCTTAGAATCACGGATTATTCGGGCGCGATAATGGATATTATCTATGCCGCAATAATTTTTGTCATCGCTTTCCTCGCTTTTTCAAAGCGCAAGAATGAGATCAGCGGCTCGTTCGGCAGGGCAAAGGGTCTCAACGAAATCTGTGCGGTGTTTGTCGGAATGTATGTTATGATGTACGGAATGTTCGGCGTTCTCCATGGAATGTTCAATTTTGAAAAAGGAAACTTCCTGGCATTTATCTGTTCAATCGGATTCTTCATTGTTCCGTACTTCATCTTTAAAATGATATTCGGCAGCAAACGCAAAATGATACTGAAATCAATGCTCAAGAGGATACCGAGCTATATTGTTGCAATAGCGATATTTACAACGATTTTCTCGTCGGGACTTTTCGGCTATGCTTCAAAAATTCCCGATGCCGAGGATGTTGAGTCGATCGAATTTGCTTCGGTTATTTCCAATCCGTACAGCACCGTAAACAATCGTGACGCACTTCACCGTGCACCCGCTTACGGATATGCGTCAATGGAAAGCTATTCCGGATATACCAGGAGCGGAGGAATGGATCTGTTCTCTTACGGCAGCGGTTATCAGAGCTCATATTATCCCGAGTATTCCGTTGACGATGAGGAAACAATCCGCAGACTTATCGAAATTCACAGGAGCTTCGTTCAAAAGGGTAATATCAAAAGCAATGCGTCCGATTCCTGCGCAATGAATTTCCAGATAATATACACGCTCAAAAACGGCAAGAAAATTAAGCGTTACTACACCAAGACTACGGAAGAAAACGCAAAGAGAATTATGGGGCTCAGCGACACAATTGTCGAAAAGAGCGGAATCAGCAGCTTTTTTGCGGACGAGGTCAGCGACGGCGACAGCGAGCTTGTTGATGCAGTTGCGGCTGAATTGAATCCGTACAATTATTTCTATCTCTACTCAAAGCATCTCAAGGAAAGCCAACGCTGCGGAATGATCACCGATGAGCTGAAAAGGGCTGTTCTCACCGATCTTGAAAACCAGACAGCGGATGATCTCTTCTTCCATAAGCCGGAGGATGAGCTGGGGGTTATCAGCTTCGGAATGGACACAACCTTGAGCGAATATCTCCCCGATAACTACTACACAAACGAACAGGGCGACGTTGTCAACGACGAAACGGGCGAGATAATAGATTATAAAGCGTTAGTGACAAAGGCGGCGAAACAATCGCTTGCGTTAACCGATCTTACCGCAAACGCTATGGGATATATTCCGAAGTCGTTTGTTATAACCAAGTCGATGACAAACACCGTTAAGTATCTCACCGATAACGGATATATGAAGTATTTGGAATCGAAGATCACGGCGAGCGATGTCAAGAGTATGAAGCTGTGCACAAGGGCGGAATCGCTCAATAAGAGCAACGCAGATGTGATCCCGCTGTTCTCGGGCGGATATAACACCGTTGCGGATATAAAGGAATCCGACAAATTGAGTGAGCAAGATCTGCATTTGGATTATCATTATATCAAAACGAATGTTGCGAACGAGATCACAAGCAAGTCGACAATTCAAAAGGTTCTTGATAATTCGTTCCTCTACGGCTACTGCGGCAACGACTACCGCATTGCGGAAATTACGTTCAACGACGGCTCAATCGCAACCTATTGCATCACGGGCGAGGTCTATGAAAAGCTGATGAAGTGAGTTTATCGGAGCGGAATTAATCTTGCCTCCCTTGCAGGGGAGGCGGACGACAATGTCGTGACGGAAGGAGTTTGAGTCTGATAAAACCTTACTCCCTCAGTCACGGACGAGCCGTGACAGCTCCCCCGGAGGAGGAGCCCAAGCTCAAAGCAAATTACGAGGCAAATATTTGTAGCCTCCCTCTTGAGGTAGGCACGACGGAGGAGTGACGGAAGGAGTTTAGGCTTGATATAAAACTTACTCCACCCCAGCTCCACAGAAATATACTCCAAATTCAAATGTTTAACCTATCATTACCAAGGTGATAAAATGAAGTTTAAGATCAAGAAGAAACAAAGGGATATCGTCATTGCCGCCGTGCTTTTGGCGGCGGTGATTGTCGGAGTTTGCATAAGATTCGATGTTTTTCGGCCGGGATACACATATTCTGGCGATCCGTATGTATGCCTCGATGCGGGACACGGTGCGGACGATGTCGGAGCGACAAGCGGCGAACGATACGAGAAAGACGACGATCTTCGCCTGACGCTGAAAATCAAGGAAAGTCTTGAGAAAATGGGCGTCAAGGTTTACCTCACCCGTGAGGATGATTCCGACGTCACGCTCAAGGATCGCTGTAAATCGGCAAATAAAAAGCATTGCACGCTCTTTATAAGCGTGCACAGAAATTCGGCAGAGGACAAAAATGCCAACGGAATTGAGGCGTGGGTTTCAAAAAAGCCGAAAGGCGATGAGGAACAGCTTGCCGAAAATCTTGTTGAGAATATCTGCAAGCTGACGGATCAGCAGAACCGTGGCATAAAGAAGGGCTTCCGTGACAACACCTTCGGCGATTACTACATAAACTCCGACACAGATATGCCGTCGCTTCTTTTGGAGGTCGGATTTATCACCAATGATAAGGACAACAAGGCGTTTGACGAAAAGCTCGACGAAACAGCCGAGACGATAGCAAAAACAATCTACGATCACATTCAGAAATAAACCGAGACCGTTTCATTTTCCAAGAATTTGAAACGGTCTTTTTCTTCCTGTATATTGCATTTTTTGACGCTTGTGATATAATATCAAATCGGTGATGATTATGAAATACAACACATATATTTTTGATCTCGACGGAACACTGCTTGACACATTGCAGGATCTTGCGAATGCCGTCAATTATGCAATGCGACAGATGAATTATCCGGAAAGAACAGTCGACGAGGTTCGCCGATTCATCGGAAACGGCATAAGAATGCTTATCAAGCGTGCCGCTCCGCAGGATATTTCACAGGACGATTACAACAAAACCCTTGCGATTTTTACCGCATATTATCTTGATCACATAGCCGATTTCACAAAGCCGTATGACGGAATTATCGACGTTATTAAAACGCTCAAGGAGAACGGATGTAAGGTCGCCGTTGTTTCCAATAAGGCGGACGAGGCGGCGAAAAAGGTCGTTAAGGATTTCTTCGGAGATATTTTTGACCTTGTTGTTGGAAAGATGGATCGTTTTCCGTCAAAGCCTGCGCCCGATTCGGTGCTTTACGTTATCAAAACCCTCGGATCGGACAAGGCGAAATGCGTTTACTCGGGCGACTCCGAGGTTGATGTTCAGACGGCGCACAATGCGGGGCTTTCCTGCGTCGGCGTGACGTGGGGCAACCGTGACGTCTCGGAACTGATAGCCGCCGGAGCGGAATATATCGCAGAAAATCCGTATGAGATAATCGAAAAAACAAAATAAAAATACCGAGCATTTCCGTTTTCTTGAAAATGCTCGGTAAATTTTTATAGATTTACTTAATCAATGCCCTGACTCTCAGCGGTATTCCCATTTTGTCGGCAAGCTGCCGGCATTCGGCAATCTCTTCCTTGCTGATGACGTCAACGACCGTAAATTTAACTTTCGGAATATATTTCTTGCAGTCCTCGGCAAATTTCAGCAGGGCAGGAAATGCGTCCTCGCCGAAGCGTGAACGGCTGACCTCCTGATAACGCTTTGCGTTCGGAGCATTGAGGCTGATTGAAATCGAATCGACAACGCCCTCAAGGAGCTTTGCTGTCTCCTTGCCGTTGATAAGATCGCTCAGTCCGTTTGAATTGAGACGGATCTTCAATCCGAACTTATCTTTAAGATATTTTGCACTTGCAATAAGGTTGTCAAGCGCCTGCGTCGGCTCGCCGTAACCGCAAAAAACGACCTCCGAATAGGGTGAAAAGTCAAATTTGTTGATCTCGTCCTCAATCTCTTCAAGAGTGGGATCCTTCTTCAGCCAAAGTGACTCAGCCGAGCCAAGCCCGTCGCCGTTGCTCCTGATGCAGAAAACGCAGGAACAGGGACATTTGTTTGTGATGTTCATATATACGCTGTCGCCATAGGTATAAACAATATCAGCCATAATTAAAACTTCCTCATTCTGTCTTTGATTTTTGCCTTGTCAAGCGCTGCGGCAAGGACAATGTAAAGTATTCCGCTCGAACCTGCCTGAATGGCATTGCCCGGGAGAGTGTTGAGTGCGCTTACCCATGACGGAATACTGAAAAGATATTCGGTGAATCCGACGGGTGCGGAAAGTGCAAGGATGATAACCTCCGCAACATAGTAGCCTGCGATTGTAATAAACGCCGCAATGAAAACGGCAATAACATTTCTCTTGCAAAGGAGCTTCTTAGCCGTGTAAGTGAAGCAGAGGGTGAGAAGTGCTTTGATAATAAAGGTCGGGATTATATACATAGTATAACCGCCGACGGCGTCCGAAATCGCTGCACCGATACCTGCGCTCAGTGCGGCAAGAGGCGTCGGAAGCAAACTTGCGCAAAGGTAGATCATTGAATCGCCGATGTGCATATAGCCGTTAACACTCGGAATTTTTACGTAATAGGTCAGTACGGTGGTCAAAGCCGCAAAAAGTGCCGCCAAAACAACCTGGTTGAGCTTGAATTTGCTCTCGCTTTTCATAATAAACCCTCCAATAATAATATGTGAAACATTATAAATAGTCAATATTGCATAAATGACAAAAAACGCTTATTTAACTTGTGCAAAACCAACAAAGATACTTATGTTGAAAAATTCATTGTGATGTGGTATACTTATCGTATAATGCCTTTGCCATATGTTTTACATATTTAATCGGTAGGCTTATCAAACGGAGGTCATCTTATGAAAAAATTTATTTCAATTATACTTGCCGCTGCGACGGCTTTATGTCTTTGCATACCTGCTTTTGCGGCGGAAAATTCAAGATTCGGCGTTACCGTTGTTTCGGAAAACGACACAAAGGCTGTTGTTTCAATCGACTTTAACGGCGGTACGGCTTTCAACTGCCTCGATTTTGAGGTTGAGCTTTCAAACAGAGTGAGCGTAACGGACTGCTCCAACGGCGCAGGTCTGAGAAATTTCAAGATCTATGTCGGCGATCTCGGAACACAGGACGCAACGATTTCAAGCTTCAACAAGGACAGCAATCCGATTAAATTCACCTTTGCGACAACAGTTGGCTTCAAAGCGGTGAACGGCAAGGATCTTTTGGTTATCACACTGAAGAAGGATACGGCGGATAAGCTGACCTCAAAGGATGTTAAGCTGACGGTTACGAACTGCGGAATAAGCGGAGCACAGGCGACGAGCGCAGTTGTAATCGGCACAACGGTTACGCAGATCGGCGAAAAGAGCAATACGCCCGTTACCGTACCCGGACAGGCAGGCACAACCGCTGCCAAGACAAGCTCTGCGGCGAAAACCGACGCAACAACAGCCGCCACAACCGTCGATTCTTCAAAAACCACGGTTCAGACAGAGGTAACGGATGAGCACAGCGGACAAACGCCCGATGCAAATGCCGAGACCGAGAAGAAACAGCCGGGCAGAAACAAGATAATTATCGTTGCGGCGCTTGCAATTTCTATGATCGCAGTTATTGCCGCAGGTGTTATCTTCATCGCAAAGAAATATAAAAAAGAGGACAAGGAATAATGAGCTTTTGGGATAGTGAGCTTGCTTTTCGCAATTATGCCGACGAGCCGATTTACGACTGCCGTGAAAACTGCGAAATGGCAATTTACAGAAATACAAGTATAGGTGAAACCGAGAAGTGGATTGATAAGCTCTGCGAAAACGGATTTTCCGTGATCCGTAAAAACGAGCTTGCGGACAACAGCTTTTTCCTCCTTGACAGGGACGGACTGCACGTTACGGCACTGTTCACGCCGTGCGATTCGACATTGCGTGTGACGGCAGGTGAAAATCCGATCCCGAGCGACGGCGAGCCCGTATGCGACGGGGACGGGGAAACCGTTTTCTACGGATTTGAAAACGACCATACCTATATTGACTGCGGAATGTGCCTTTTGGTGCAGTGCCCCGATCACAGCTTTTTTGTTGTCGACAGCGGACATTATTTTCAGTTCAATGACAACGACAGAATCCACCGCTTTATGCGTGAACGCACTCCTAAGGGAGAGAAAATTGTTGTCAACGGCTGGCTTATAACTCACGCTCATTCCGATCATATATCAAAGCTGATGGATTTCCTGCGATACAACTGTGACGATGTTGTTATCGAGGGCTTTTACGGAAACCTGATTGACCCGAAATATGACGTTGACGGGGACTGGGATATTGAGGAGATACTGCTCTCGGAAAAGCTGTTCCGTCAGCTTGACGGAATTGACGTTCCGAAATATAAGTTGCATTCGGGTATGCACTTCACGGTGCGTAACCTGAGCTTTGACGTGATGTGCACCCATGAGGATATTTTTCCGCACAAGATGCCGGATTATAACGATTCCTCCTGTGCCGTTATGATGACGGTCGGCACGACGAAAGTTTTTATCCCGGGAGACTGCTCGGCGCTTGCAAGCGAGGTGCTTGAGGCACGCTACGGCGATGAGCTCGGATGCGATGTGGTTCAGGTCGCTCATCACGGACATTCGGGTCTTTCAAAGCATGCCTATGAACTTATGAACGCAAAGGTTGCGGTATTCCCGATAACGAGAATTATGTTCGATGAGGAATATCCAAAACAGGAGGCAAACAGACGGCTGATCGAGCTTGCCGAGAAATATTATATTACCTCGGACGGAACGGTTTGCATACCGCTTCCGCTTGACCTTGAAAGGATAACAACCCTGCCGGATGAGACCTTTGAGGATTTCGCAAAGATAAAAAATCAGTGGGGCTACACATACTCGGATGAGAGGATGCAGGAGCTGTACGAAATCTACCTTGCCCACGGCGGAAATCTTGAAAAGGAAGTTTTACCCGTCCGCAAAGAGGGATTTTCATTAAGATAAGGAAAGAGCAGAAACATCGCAAGGTGTCTCTGCTCATTTTTTAAATCTTAAATTCGTCAATAAACGTGTCGAATATATCCTTTTCGGTCGGTTTGGGTTCTGCGGACTTTTCTTCAATGGGAATTGCGCCGATCTGATCTGAGATCGCCGAAAGCTCCTTGCCGAGCTCATCAATATTTTTGGTAATCTGCGTGAGGCTCTTGAGCAGCGCGGGCAGTTTTCGCTCGGTTGAATTGATATAACCGCTCGTTTCGTCGGCGATTTTTACAACCTCGTTATGAGCGTCGATAAATTTCTTTGCCGAATCGGTAAGGTTGTCAAAGTCGGGCTTGCTTCCGTCATCCTCTTCATATTTTGCAGCGGTATTTTTAAGCTGTGTTAGCTTTGCCTCTTTTTCTGCAAGCGTCTTTTTCAGCTCGGAGATTTCACTGCGTATTGCGGAAAAATCCCCTTTAGATGCCGCCAGCTCGTATTCGGCAGAGAGTTCAGCCAGGTAATCGTCAACCTGCTGTTTATCAAAGCCGCCGATTGCACGTGTGCGGATTGGAATGTTATTGCTCATTTTTGCCCCTCCGATCTTCTTCTGACTGATATAATAACACAAACGAATTATTTTTGCAATGAAAACATCAGATAAAACAAAAGTGTTGCACTATTATACCGAAAATGTTATAATTAAATAAATATGATCGGTTTTTGCCGAATAAGGAATGACACTATGGGATACTCGAATTTAAAATTTCCCGAGGATTCGGTTTTCCTCGTGACGGGAGGAGCGGGCTTTATCGGCTCCAATCTTTGCGAGGCAATATTGAAAATGGGTTACAAGGTCAGGTGCCTTGACGACCTTTCGACGGGAAAAAAGGAAAATATTGATCTTTTTATAAATGATCCGAACTATACTTTTATAAAAGGCGACGTAAAGGATCTCGATGTTTGTATGAATGCCTGCGAGGGTGTGGATTATGTCCTGCATCAGGCGGCATGGGGAAGCGTTCCGAGAAGCATTGAAATGCCGCTGTTTTATGAGAGAAACAATATTATGGGTACGCTCAATATGATGGAGGCGGCAAGGCGAAAGAGCGTGAAGAAGTTTGTCTATGCCTCAAGCTCGTCGGTTTACGGCGATCATCCCGTTCTTCCGAAGAAGGAGGGGCAGGAGGGCAACCTGCTTTCACCTTATGCTCTGACCAAGCGCTGTGCCGAGGAGTACGCAAAGCTGTATACAAGGCTTTACGGGCTTGACACATACGGGATGAGATATTTTAATGTTTTCGGCAGACGTCAGGATCCCGACGGAGCGTATGCGGCGGTTATTCCGAAGTTTATTAAAATGCTGATGAATGACGAAACGCCGACGATCAACGGCGACGGCAGACAGTCGAGAGATTTCACCTATGTTGAGAATGTTATTGAGGCGAACCTCAAGGCTTGCCTTGCTCCGCACGAGGCGGCAGGCAACGCATTTAACATAGCCTACGGCGGACGTGAATATCTTATTGATATATACCATTCGCTGACACGTGCGCTCGGCAAGGACATCGAACCGAATTTCGGACCCGACAGAGCGGGGGACATCAAACACTCAAACGCCGATATATCAAAGGCACGTGAGATGCTCGGTTATGACCCGGATTATGACTTTGATTCCGGTCTGAAGCTGGCGATTGACTGGTACGTTAAGAATTTGTAATTCTTTGAAGATACCGATGCGACAAACATTAAACTATTTAGGCAAGCAGAATCTAATTGAGGCTTCCCTTTGAGGGTAGCGCCGTGTCGACATGGTAGTGAATGACAGTCCGGTGGACTGTCAGA
>DKDP01000030.1:21895-22031 GCA_002449395.1 Ruminococcaceae bacterium UBA6845
CCGTGGCGTGACCGAGCCGCAGCGAGGCGCTGACGGCGCAGCTGTCTGAGGGGTTTTTAAAGTCAGAAAAGATTTACTTTCAGCGTGGGATCCTCCTCCGGGGGAGCTGTCAGCGAAGCTGACTGAGGGAGTAAGG
>DKDP01000030.1:22077-25325 GCA_002449395.1 Ruminococcaceae bacterium UBA6845
TTAATCTTTATCCCCACCGACTCTTCGAGCCACCTCCCCTTAAATCATTTAAGGGGAGGCTGAAATAGATAAAGACAGCAGACATTAACCGAGGCTTCCCCTCGAGGGGAAGGCTGATAAATGTGCAGAATTACTTTATATAACAAACATTGACTAAGGAGACTCATTATGCTCATTTACACCTGCGAACAGATGCGTGTTATCGAAGAAAATGCGGACGTTAACGGACTTTCATATGTCGAGATGATGGAAAATGCAGGCAATGCCTGCGCCGAGAAGATTCATTCGACAATCGTCGGAATCAATTCGGCGACCAAAACCGTTGCGGTTCTCTGCGGTTCGGGAAAGAACGGCGGAGACGGATTCGTTGTTGCCAAAAATCTGTGCGACAAGGGTTACGGTGTTCGTCTTGTGCTGACAAACGGCTATCCGACTGCATATGAGTCAAAGATTATGTACGCTTATCTTGAGGATAAACCCGTGCTCGTTTCCGATCTCAATCAGAATTACGATGCCTGCGTCTCTGCCTGTATGAGCGCCGCCGCAATCGTTGACTGCGTGTTCGGAATCGGTTTCCACGGTCAGCTTGACGAGACAATAGCGAGGTTTTTCTCCGACATTTCAAAGTCGAGAGCTAAGAAATTTGCAGTGGACGTACCGAGCGGGCTCGAGGGCAACAGCGGAGAAATTAAATCGGACTTTTTCAGGGCGGACTACACGCTTGCGATAACCTGCTATAAGCCCGTCCACATTCTCAAGCCGGCGTCGGATCAGTGCGGAATTGTGTCGCTGATCGACATCGGAATTGACGAAAAATGCTACGAGGCGGTCGGATCGGACGTGATTGTGTCCGCCGAGCACAATGAAATAAAAAGATTTTTTAAACCGAGGGATCCTGCGTCGAATAAGGGTGACTACGGCAGACTTCTGAGCATTGCAGGAAGCCGTAATATGCAGGGGGCGGCGGTTATGGCGGCAAATGCGGCGGTTGAGAGCGGAGTCGGAATTGTGGACTGCGTTTTCCCCGATGCGGCATATCCTGCGATTGCAGCAAAGCTGACCGAGCCGCTTATGGATCCTATGCCGTCGACAAGGGACGGCTTTCTCAGGGAGGATAATCTTAATCGCATTCTTGCCCTTGCCGATAAGGCAACAGCGGTTCTCCTCGGCTGCGGACTCGGACTTTGCGAGGACACGATCAAACTCGTCGCAGAGATACTTCTCAATGTCAAAAAGCCGATTATTCTCGATGCGGACGGAATAAATGCGGTTTCGTTTAATATAAATGTATTGAAAGAGACCTCCGCTCCGCTTATCCTGACCCCGCATCCGGGGGAGATGGCGAGACTGACGGGCTTGAGCATCGAAGAAATTCAGAACAACAGAGTTAAGGTTGCAAGGAAATTTGCTTCCGAATACGGCTGTGTGCTCGTTCTCAAGGGATCAAACACCGTCGTTGCGGGACCGTCAGGCAGTGTATATATTAACCGCACGGGCAATGCGGGAATGGCAACGGGCGGTTCGGGTGATGTTTTGGCAGGTATAATTTCCTCTTTTGTTTGCCAGTCCATGAGCTTGCAGTCCGCAACGATTGCGGGTGTGTATGTGCACGGACTCTGCGGAGACAGCGTACAGAAAAAGTATTCAATGCACGGTGTTACTCCGACAAAGATGATCGGCGAGATTGCGGAGGTTCTTTCAAATTTTGAATAATCGGAGATAAATTTGAAAAAGATTTTTGCAATACTTATGGTCGGTATTATGATATTACTGCCCTCATGCGGCAAAAAAGTTAAGAAAGAAAGCGTAACTCCGTCACGCCCCGACTGCAATGTGAGCGCAAGCTACAACGGTACGGATTATTCTGCAAGGGTTGCTTATTCCGATACCGGAGTGATGACTGTGTCTATGCTGGAGCCGTTTAAGGACGTGAAGATCAGCGTTGATGACAGCGGCTGTCGGGTTGAATACGGCGGAATGAACCTTGATTATACAACGGAGCAGGCGGCGGGATTTTGCCCGTTTATAGGGCTTTATTTTGTGCTTAAAACTGTGTGTTACACCGTCCCGGAATCTGTAAGAGCGAGCGGTGAAAATTATGTCCTGAAATACCGCACGCCCGAAACGGAGTGTACGGCGATATCCGATAAAAAGGACGGAAAAATCCGTGAAATAGAAGCGGATAAGGTAAAGTTTATATTCCGATAAAAAGCGGCTGTGCCAATTATGGCACAGCCGTTGCTTTATCAGAATCTATTCAACCGCTTCGTTTTCGGAACAGTCCGTAGGAGCCGTTTCCTCCGAACGGGCGGCTAAATATTCAAGTATATTTCCGTCGGAAAACAGTTCGTCAAAAGTGAGATTAAAAATTTCGCATATTTTCATAATGTTCCTTGGCTTCGGCAAGGTATCGCTTGTTTCGTATTTTGCGATGGCAGGTCGGCCGAGTCCGAGCTCATCGGCAAGCTGCTGTTGAGTCATTTTGTTCGCTTTACGTACCGCTTTCAAGTTTTCCGAAAATCCCATAATTATTTCCTCCGTAAATAAAAAGTGCGCAGCCGAAGCCACGCACAAAAAACGCATAGCTCAACTGTCGCCAAACAAAACTAAACAAACTCAAAGTCAAGTATGCCTAGATAGAGCATGCATTTTTATCGGAAGATAAAAACACACACTTAGACTTTGAGAATATATGCAGTTTTGTTTGGCGAGAATATTATATCATTCTTTCAGAAAAAAATCCACCTTTTTTGTGAAAATCCTTAATATGTTACGGATTAAAACCTGACAGTGCAAAATGCCGTAAATTTTTGTTTGTTGGATTTATGGGTCGTTTTAATTTTTCTGAAAATTCAATAATATTTCCTCTGTAAATAAAAAAGTGCGCAGCCGAAGCCACGCACAAAAAACGCATAGCTCAACTGTCGCTAAACATAATTTCAGTACCCATTCATATGGTATGCAGAAAATGAGCTTGCATTTTTATCCGGAAAGGATAATATGCAAACCACACGAAGGGCATAAAATATGAAATTACGTTTAGCAAAGTTATTATATCACTTCATATAGCAAAAATCCAGTCTTTTTTATTTTCGTGCAAATAATTTATAAAGCATTAAATATGTTAACCAAAAGTTAGTAAGCTCTCTCGGCGCCCTTTTAGGGTAGCGAAATGTCGGCAGGATTTTCTTAGGCGCCCCTTAAGGGGAGCTGTCAGCGCAGCTGGCTGAGGGGTTTTCTTAAAGTCT
>DKDP01000030.1:25360-25587 GCA_002449395.1 Ruminococcaceae bacterium UBA6845
TTGAGCGTGGGCTCCTCCTCCGGGGGAGTTGGCGGCGCAAGCCGTCTGAGGGAGTAAGATTTTATCAAACTTAAACTCCTTCCGTTACTCCTCCGTCGTGCCACCTCTCAAGAGGGAGGCTACAAATATTTGCCTCGTAATTTACTTTGAGCGTGGCTCCTCTTGGGGAGCGAAGTGTCGGCAGAATTTTCTTAGGCGCCCCTTAAGGGGAGCTGTCAGCGCAGCTG
>DKDP01000030.1:25650-31784 GCA_002449395.1 Ruminococcaceae bacterium UBA6845
TTGAGCGTGGGCTCCTCCTTTGGGGGAGCTGGCGGCGCAAGCCGTCTGAGGGAGTAAGGATTTATTGAACTTTAACCCCTTCGTCTTTGACGCACAGCGTCAAATCCACCTCCCCTGCAAGGGAGGCAAGGAAAGTCAGCAGAAAATTTACGGCACGATGCCCACATTGCACCGATGAGTTTCTGTTTAATCTTTATCCCCACCACCGCAAGCGGTCCCCCTCCCCTTGAATCATCCAAGGGGAGGCTGAAAAGAACGAAAATCCTGTTGTTTCATTTTAAGTCAGCAAAGATCAACCAAGCCTCCCCCTTGATTTGAGATCAAGGGGAGGTGTCACGTGAGTGACGGAGGGGATAAAGACAAATTTGAAGAGACAAAATACCCCTCCGACTTCGGCACAGCCGTCGGAGAGGTTAAAATATTTCCCATCAGACCGTAAATAACCCACTCGTTCGGCAGAGACATCATACCGTTAACCTTGCTTTATGTAAATTAACGCAATTAATTTCGCCGAATATAATAATATTGCCGAATCATTATTTCAGTCCCCGAAAAATAATGATTAATTCGGCATATGATTGGCAAATATAATTATGACAATCAAAATTTCGGAGAGTGATAACAATGACAATAAAGCGGGGAGATATTTATTATGCGGATTTGAGTCCTGTGGTGGGATCCGAACAGGGCGGTATGCGTCCTGTTCTGATCGTGCAGAATGATGTCGGCAACAAGTTCAGCCCGACGGTTATCGCCGCCGCAATAACAAGTCAACGGTTTAAGACGGAGCTGCCGACCCACATCCAGGTGGACGCCCAGGACTGCGGTCTCTCCAAGGATTCCATAGTTTTGCTCGAGCAGGTAAGGACGATAGACAAGCAGAGACTCAAGGAGCGAATGGGAAACCTCGGCGAAAGGGATATGACAAGGGTGAACAGGGCGCTGTCTGTCAGTCTCGGAATATTAAACTGATACTTTATTAAAATTAAAAGCTATAATTCACGATCCGGGCAATCTCGGTGTGGATTATAGCTTTTGTTTTTATTTCTTAAGAATTTTCTTATCAATAACCGCCATACACTTGTCAAAGGCAAATGCCAGCACAAGCGTAACAATAAACGCAGCAATCAGGAAAATGTATCGGTGACCTGCCAAGCCGATCTTCTTGAATACAGCCATCGGGATTCTTTGCAGAATGTATATCGCAAAAACGTGACTTCCGGTGAGCTGAAGAAATTCGTTGTTGAGCTGAATTTTCATCATAGCAAGAACGATCACGCCGATGAAGAATATACAGCAAAGAGCGTACTGCTCCACGCCCCTTGACCTCATTCGATAGAAGAACAGGAATCCTGCAAGGGCAATTGCAACAAAGCAGGTGTAAAGGAAGTCGTTTTTCATAAACACCTTGTCGAGCTTATCTTTGAACAGTCCGTAGAACATACCGAGAGGATAACAGATCATTGTGTTGTAGAAATAAGGCGGCTTTTTCGCTCTTATCATAAGATAAATTAATCCCACAGTCAGTACCGTTGTGATAACCGTGCCGATGTATTTGTTGCCTCGGCAGACGATAAACGAGATAAAAACAATCAGATACAGGCAAAGAATTGCAAGGATGTACCAGTTGCTGTTACCGATGCTTTCCCAACCCGTGAGGGCAAGCAAATTTGTTTTCAAAGGAAAGCTCTTGCCGAGGAAAAGATTCAGAAGCATAAAGAGCACTACGGCAATATCAAAATGAATCAGCACACTGAGAAAACGTTTTTTCGGGATGCTCTTGACATACGGCATTCCTTTCTTTGAGATTGAACATATAATTCCATAACCCGAGAAGAAAAGGAATGTTGTAACGACAAGCTGTCCGAGATGCGATTTGAAAAAGAGAAACGACTGATCGACAAGTCCCGACCCGAATTTCACATACTGTGTAAAGTGGCACAGGAGAACAAGCACAACAAAAATACCGTTTATTGCGGTGGTGTTCTCCTTTGAAAGATAGTCCTTATGAAACTGACCCTCTCCGGCGATCTTCATCGAGGAGCACGAAAGTATCAGTAAAAGAAAAAGAAAATAAATCATTTATATCCCTCCGTATTTGTTTCATAATACCATATATGGAAATTCGTGTCAAATCACACTTTATATAACATCGAAAATGTATGTTGCTTTTATTGAAAATTTATGCTAAAATAGCTTGTATTTCTCTGTAAGGAGTTGAATGACGTGAAGAAAAAGATTAAGTATGCGGATTTCCCCGATATGAAAACCCTGAAAGAAATTATTGATTTTGGCGGCAAAAGGGGAGGGGACAAGCCGCAGTATACATTCTATAACTTTGACGGCGAGGTTGAGACAAAGACCTTTGCGCAGGTTAATTACGATCTTACAGGTCTCGGTCAGTACCTTTATAAGCTGGGACTCAGAGGCAAAAAGGTTGCGATTCTCAGCGAAAACAGCTACTATTGGATCGCTTGTTACTATTCGATTATTACAGGAAAGATTACCGCTATTCCGATGGATCCGAAGCTCCCCGATGACGATATAATCGACATTATGGTTCGCAGCGGATGCAATGCCGTTTATTACAGTGACGATTTTAAGGGCACCGTTGAAAAGATGAAAACCGCCGACGGCGTTGCAATCGAGCAGTATATCAGAATCGAAGATTTCTACTCGATGGTTGAAGAGGGTCACAACGAGGTTAAAAACGGCGTAAAGAGCTATCTTGAGGATGAGGTTCTTCCCGACGATCTCGCATTTCTTGTTTACACCTCGGGCACAACGGGCAAGAGCAAGGGCGTTATGCTTTCACAGAATAACGTTGCTTCCGACTGCGTTGCCTCGTGCCGTGTTATGACGGGCGGTCCTGCAATCGGATTCCTGCCGCTTCATCACGCATTCTCGTGGGTCGGCGCACTGTTCTCGGGCAATCTTCTTACGGAGTGGGGCTTTATCTGCCGCAGTCTTAAGGATATACAGAAGGATATGAATACATATCATCCGCAGAATTTCTCTGCCGTTCCTCTTGCAATTGAGACGATTTACAAGAAAATCTGGTTCACCGCAAGAAAGTCGGGCAGAGAGGAAATGCTCAAAAAAGGCCTCAAAATCAGTAACTTCCTCAGAAAATTCGGTATTGATAAGAGAAGAAAGATTTTCTCCGAGATTATCAACAACCTCGGCGGCAATCTCGAGATGATTGTCTGCGGCGGAGCGTATCTTGATGAGAAGTATGAAAAGGGTATGGAGGATTTCGGAATCAAGATCATCAACGGTTACGGAATCACGGAGTGCTCTCCTGCCGTTACCTGCAACAGACTTGACGCATACAAGCCCGGCAGCGTCGGAATACCGCTCCCGTGCAATGAAATCAAGATCAAGGATCCCGATGAGGACGGAGTCGGCGAAATCTGCGTGCGTGGTTCAAACGTTATGATGGGCTACTACAACGAGCCCGAGGCAACTGCGGCGGCATTCGACGGCGACTGGTTCCTGACGGGCGATTACGGATATATCGACGAGGACGGCTTCCTCTTCTTCCGCGGAAGAAAGAAGAACCTTATCATTCTTTCAAACGGCAAGAATGTTTCTCCCGAAGAGATTGAGGATAAGCTCTCGACGATAGAGTACGTCAAGGAGGTTGTCGTATATGAGGAGAACGGATTTATAACCGCTGAATTTTTCCTTGATATGGTTGATACCCCGGATGCCAAGGACAGAATCAAGGCTGACGTCAACGAGATAAACAGAAAGATGCCGTCCTATAAGCAGGTCGCAAGGGTAAAGACAAGGGATACTGAGTTCCCGAAAACCACAACTCTTAAAATTCTCAGAAATTATAAATAAAAATCAGGGGCTGTCGTTTATGAAACACGACAGTCCCTTTATTTATGGTATTTGCCACCGCTGTTGATGCGGAAGGCTCTGTATATTTGCTCGAGGAGCATTATTCTTGCAAGCTGGTGCGGAAAGGTCATTTCAGACATTGAAAGCTTGAAATCGGAGCGGCGTTTTACCTCGTCGGAGAGTCCGTAGGAGCTGCCGATGATGAAAACAACATTGCTGTAACCGAGTACGCCGCAGGTTTCAATTTCCTTGGCGAGCTTTTCGGAGGTAAGCTGCTTGCCCTCGATGCACATCGAATAAACCTTTGCTCCGTTGGGAATCTTTGAAATAATCTCTTTTCCCTCGATTTCCAAGGCGTTGGTTATTTCGCTTTCCGACGGATTGTCTGGGAGCTTCTTGGGGCTCAGCTCAATGATATTCAGCTTGCAGTATGCGCCGAGGCGCTTGACATATTCGTCGGATGCGTCACGGAGGTACTTTTCCTTGAGCTTTGCCTCGCAAATGATTGTAACACCGATCATTAAAGCACCGCCATTTCCGGCTCATTCGAGCCTGCAACCTTGAGTATGTAATCACGGTTTTCCACGGCTCCCGCACAGTCGAGCGCCGATTTTGACGTTCTGTATGCTAGCGACGGAATGTTGTTTTCCTTGCTGAGATGTCCGAGGACGAGTCTCGTCGTGCCGTTTTTAACAAGCTCCGTCACAAAATCTCCGCACGCAACATTGGAAAGGTGTCCTACGTCGGAAAGGATTCGGCGCTTGAGCAGATACGGATAACTGCCGTTTCTGAGCATTCCGATATCGTGATTGCTCTCAACCAATGCGAGATCGCAGCCCGTCAGCGCTTCTTTCATTTCGTCGGTGACAATGCCCGTGTCCGTCGCAACGCAGATTTTTCTGTCATCGCTCGTCGTAACGGAATAGCCGCAGCTCTCTGCAACGTCATGAGAGGTGTGAAACGGTGTAACAAGCTGACCGTTGCATTCAATACCGCTGCCGATCGGGAAAACGGGAAATTTACCGTTTATTATGCCCATCTTTTCAAGCTCACGGATTGTTCCCTCTGTTGCATAAACGGGGATATTGTACTTCGACGCAAAGACACGCAGACCCTTGACGTGGTCGCTGTGCTCGTGGGTGACAAAAACAGCGCCGATGTCCTTTTCGCTGACTCCGACGCTGTTGAGCTTCAATGAAATTTGTTTTGCGCTCACTCCTGCGTCAATTAGCACACCGCCGCCCGACGAGCCTATGTAGGTGCAGTTACCGCTGCTTGATGAAAAGAGTGAACAAAAACGTGCCATATTTACCTTCCTATAACAAAAACATTGCCCCGAATTGCTCGGGGCATAAATTATTTAACCAACCTGAGAACCGTCGAGAACCTTTGGCTTGTCCTCTTCGGTTACACGAACTATATCGGCGCCGAGATTGCGGAACTTTCCGACTACATTGTCATATCCACGGTCGATATAGACGATATTTTCAATTGACGTCGTGCCCTTGGCAATGAGACCTGCGATAAGCATTGCCGCACCTGCCCTGAGGTCGTCCGCCTTGACAGGGGAACCGTTGAGCGATTCAACGCCCTCGATCGTTGCCGCCTTGCCGTTGACGGAGATGTTGGCGCCCATTCTTGCAAGCTGCTCAACATACTGGAATCTGCTGTCCCAAACGCCCTCGGAAACAATGCTTGTGCCGTCTGCTATGGAGAGCATTGTTGCAAACTGAGGCTGCATATCCGTCGGGAATCCCGGGTGGGGCATTGTTTTGATGTTGCACTTGCCGGGTCTGCCGTTGCCGATAACACGAACGGAATCGTCGTATTCCTCAACCGTTGCGCCGCACTGAATGAGCTTTGCCGTGATTGATTCAAGGTGCTTCGGAATGACGTTCTTGACAAGTACATTGCCGTTTGTTGCGACTGCGGCAACCATAAACGTGCCTGCCTCAATCTGGTCGGGGATTATAGAATAAGTACAGCCGTGCATATGCTCAACGCCACGGATCTTGATGACATCCGTGCCTGCGCCTCTGACGTCGGCACCCATGGAATTTAAAAAGTTTGCAAGATCAACGATGTGCGGCTCCTTAGCTGCATTTTCGATGATCGTTAAGCCCTTTGCCTTAACGGCGGCGAGCATAAGATTGATTGTTGCTCCGACCGAAACAACGTCGAAATAGACAAGACCGCCAGTAAGATCGGGAGCCTCAACATCAATCATTGCGTTCTCCTTGAGGGTTACGGTAGAACCGAGTATCTCAAAGCCCTTGATATGCTGA
>DKDP01000030.1:31829-71553 GCA_002449395.1 Ruminococcaceae bacterium UBA6845
ACGCCGAAATTGCATCCGCCGGGCATAGCGACCTTAGCTCTGCCGAAACGAGCCAGCAGGGAACCGATAAGGTAGTATGACGCTCTGAGATGCTTCGTCATATCGTGGGAAACAACGTATGAATTGATAGTTGATGAATCTATATCGTAGGTATTCTCGTCAACCTTAGTGATCTTTGCGCCCAGCTGATGAAGGATACGAATCATCATCGTAACATCGCTGATATTGGGTATATTCTCAACTCTGCACACGTCCTGTGCAAGGATAACTGCCGGAAGAATTGCGACAGCGGCGTTCTTGGCTCCGCTGACGGTAACCTCACCGTGGAGCGGCTTGCCGCCGTTGATATATATCTTATCCACCCGTTACACTCCTTAAAATTTCATATATGTAAAAAAGATAAATTTCTCATTAATTCCACAAAGGGGATAACTAACCATATTTATTATAAACCTTTAAGATTATAACACTAAATCATTCAAAGATCAATATTTTTTTATTTCTGTTTAAAAATTGCTTTTTATGCGCAAAAGCACAATATGTTCGAATTGCACTTTGCTGAACAACTATATATTGTATATTTTCAGGCTGCACATTGTACGGACGGTCTTATTTTCAGCATATTGAACAAAAAAGACGATGAATTTTTAAAAACCACAATATATTGATTTTGTTTGACGTTAAATTTAATTGCGATAATCCCGTCGTGTTTATTATTCGTAATCGGGTCAATAATAATGTAGGTGATATTATGGAAATTTTAAAAATTTGTCTGACAGCAATTTTATCAATCGTTGAGCTGTTTCTCCTGACGAAGATAATGGGTAAGCGTCAGGTCTCTCAGCTCAGTCTTTTCGACTACATCAACGGAATAACGATCGGCTCTATTGCCGCCGATATGGCATTCAGCCCGATTGATGAGTTCTGGAAGCCTGCCGTTGCGATTGTGATATACGGGCTGTTTGCCGTGGTATTTTCAATTTTGTCAAATAAGAGTATCAGGTTCCGTCGGTTCTTTGTCGGCAGGGCGGTCATTCTTATGGACAACGGCACGATTTATCGCAGAAATCTGAAAAAAGCAAAGCTCGATCTGAACGAATTTTTGACTCAGTGCAGGATCGGCGGATATTTTAACATCGACGATTTGCAAACCGTTGTTCAGGAGCCGAACGGTCAGCTCAGCTTCCTGCCGAAAGCCGCACTGCGACCGATGAATCCGAACGATATGGGAATGAATCCTCAGAAAGAGACATCGCCCGTTGTGGTTATCTCCGACGGTGAAATACTTTTTGAAAACCTGAAAGCCTGCGGGAAAAATGAAATTTGGCTTAGAAAAGAGCTGAAAGACGGCAATTATCCGCCGATTGGGAAGATATATACCGCATTTGTCAACAATGACGAGCTCTCTGTTTATGAGATGAACGAGGAAGAAAACGATAACGATATATACAGTTGACTTTAACTAAATTCGCTGTTATAATTGCAAAAAGGGGTCGCCGTGAGCGATCCCTTACGTGATAACTTCGCAATAAAGCAGGAATAATATGAAAAAAGAAATACATAACGATCCGTCATTCTTCGGAACGGACAGCATACCTAAAATACTTTTGAAAATCGCACCGCCGGTTATGCTCGCATTGCTGATTCAGTCGCTTTATAACATCGTCGACAGCTTCTTTGTCGGTCGGTACTCGGAGCAGGGATTAACGGCGCTGTCGATAGTATATCCGCTCCAGCTTATAATAACTGCGCTTGCGGTAGGAACCGGAGTTGGCGTGAATACGCTGATGGCAAAGTATTATGCACTCAAAAATGACAAAAAAGCAAATGATACTGCGGGCAGCGGATTTATAATTTCACTGATCCTCTGGGCGCTGTTTGCCGCTGCGACGGTGTTTTTCCTGAAGCCGTATCTCCGCACCTCGGCGAGCGATCCGACGGCGCTTGAATACGCCAATACCTACGGTATGATCGTTTGTATCGGAAGCATCGGGCTTTTTACCGAGGGCATTTTTTCAAAGGTGCATCAGGCGGAGGGAAATATGGTTCTGCCGACGATTGCTCAGATCTGCGGCGCTGTATTCAACTGTATAGCCGATCCGATTCTGATTTTCGGACTCGGACCCGTGCCGAAGATGGGCGTTGCGGGTGCGGCGATAGCAACGGTCGGCGGACAGATTCTGGCGGCGGTCATCACGGGGGTGAAAGGTTTGAGAAAGCCGCCCGTGCCGTCGAGATTTCTGCACTATACGGGCAGAATATTCAAGCTCGGCTATCCGTCGATTATAATGCAGTCAATGTATACCGTATACATAGTTGCGCTGAATATGATTCTTGTCACATTCTGCGACGAGGCGGTTACCGTGCTCGGACTTTACTATAAATTACAGACATTCTTCTTTATTCCGCTTATCGGACTGACAACCTGCATTGTGCCCGTTCTCAGCTATAATTACACGAATCACAGCTTTGACCGGACGAGAGAGGTTATGAAATGGTCGTTTCTGATAACGATCGCATTTATGATTGTCGGTATTCTCTGTTTTGAGCTGATTCCCGTTCAGCTTCTCGGTATCTTTTCAAAAAGCGAAAAGGTGTTTGAGATCGGAAAAACGGCTCTGCGGATCATCGGAACAAGCTTTATTCCGGCAACATTTTCTCTTATGCTGCCGATATTCTTCCAGGCGATCGGTAGGGGAGCGCCGAGTGTTGTGCTGACACTCCTCAGGCAGATAATATGCCTTGTGCCGATATTCTACGCCTTTTCACTGCTCGGACTTGATTACACGTGGATTGCGTTTCCGCTGTCGGAGACAATAACAACGGCAGTTGGCTTCATCCTCTATTACCGTCAGATCAGCGTGTGGAAAAAGGACTTTGGATATATCCCGCACAAGAAAATATAATTTTAACGGACTGTTCCCTCTTTTCGGAACAGCCCGTTTTTTCTATATCAGATTGTTTTCAAGCAGTTCCTTAACGTCGTACAGGGACGCAAGAACCCGAAATGCCATTCCTTTTGACTCCTCCGACGGGGTCTTGAGATCGGGAATACATATTACACGGATACCCGCGGCGTATGCGGCGTGAATACCTGCGTCGCTGTCCTCAAGGACGAGACATTCCTCGGCAGGTGTACCGGATTTTTCTCTCGCTTTCAGGAAAACATCCGGTGCCGGCTTGCTGTGCTCGATCTCATCTCCGAACACACCGCCGTCAAAATAGCCGTCAATTCCGTTTATTCGGAGAATTGTGTCGGCTCTTTCTTTACCGCTTGATGAGGCGAGATATATTCCGTAGCCGTTGCTTTTCAGGTAATCGAGCAGTTCCTTTGCTCCTTTTTTCAGCGGAACGCCTTTGGTTTGCAGATATTCCTTTTCCGCCTTGTGAGTGAGAACAAGTCCCTCCTCGACATCGAACGGAAGATGATATTTTTCAATAAGCTCCGTCAGGTTTCGGACAGCCGTCCTGCCGCAGTAAACATCGGTATATTCTTTCAGCGTGAAATCGGCACCTTGTTCGGCAACTGTTTTTTTATAAAATTCGTATGTCATAAGCTCGCTGTTGACAAGCAGACCGTCAAGGTCAAAAATAACTGTTTTTACCATATAATCACCGCCTTTGACGGTATTATATCACATAAATTCAAAGTAATAAAGTGCATTTTTAACATTGGGGTATTCCGTATTTGTAAAGGCTTATTTCTGTTGACTTTTTCCCTTATTATGGTATCATAAAAAGGAGCCGAATATGAGCAGGAACTTTTTGTTCCACAGATAGCTTCCCCTTACTTCGGTGTAATCTGTCCGTTGTCTTTCAAAGATAAAGGCTAAGAAAAACTATAATTTAATAAATCCAAAGGAATGATACTATGAGAGATATTGAAGAGGTCCGCCGCTTTTTTGAGGGCGACAGATACGCCGTTGATGTTACGGGCGTGACTATTGATGAGGTTGACGACTGCTATTCAAAGTGCAGTCTAACCCTTGATGAGAGACATTACGGCGCTCACGGTCAGGTTATGGGCGGAGTTATGTTTACCCTTGCAGACTTTGCCTTTGCCGTAGCAACAAATACCCCCGAGAGCTTCACTGCGACGGCGGACAGCCATATCAGCTATCTCTCTTCGTCAAAGGGCAAACGGCTGTTTGCGGAGTGCCGAAAGGTCAAAGAGGGCAGAAAGCTCTGTTTCTATGAGATAAAGATTACCGACGATCTCGGCGCCGAAATTGCGCTGATCAGCACTACGGGATTCCATATTTCCAAATGAGGTGATTGAATGACGCAGACCGTATTATGTATTGTAACCGCATTGATAACCTTACTCGCTCCGATTTTTAATTGGACACTCACCCCGAGCGTGCCTGCGGACGGGCTTATAAAGGAAAGCGAGCCGACGGCTGATAATTCACGGGTATTTGACCGTGTAGACGGTGTGAACGACTCTGTTTTCTATATCGCACGCCCGAACGAAAAAAATTACAGAACTGTAGATGCCGCCGATTTCGGTTTGGACGAAAACAGTGAGGACAATTACTCGGCTTTTTGCAGTGCGATTGCATATTGCAGGGAAAACCCGAACACGAGGCTTGTTGTCGGCGGCGGAAAATATCATTTTCGCACGGACAGGGAGATTGTGCTTGACGGACTGAAAAACACAATTATTGACGCCGACGGTGCACAGTTTGTGTTTGAACACCCGAACTATTTCCGCATAACCGACTGCGACTGTATCGAGTTCAGAGGGCTGAGCATAACATGGAACCTGAATGCTTCAAGGCTCGGCTCAATCGTCAAGGTGAAAAAGGTCAACAGAATTAAACACAGCTTTGAAATTGAGTTTACCGAGCTTGGCGAGGTGTCGGAGGATATTCCGATTATGGCGTTCACGCAGTATGACGCCAAGACGCTCACGCCGGGAGTCAGCAAGAACTTCAAGGAAAATTATGTCTATCAGCATCCGGATATTATTAAATCCGTGACGAAAACAAAAAGTAATGTTCTGAAAATAACGCATAACGGCGATTTGGATGATTTCAGAAACGGCGATGTCTTTCTCCTGAGACACCACGTGTATGACGGCAATGTTTTTAATGTTTTCAAAACATCAAACATCACTTTTTCAGGAGTAAAGATTTATGCCGCAGCCGGTATGGGATGGCTTATCGAAAACCGCACGGAGCGTTTTCAGCTTCTTGACTGTGTGATCGGACTTGACCCCGAGCACGTAAACGATCACCGCATTTCCGCAACCGCCGACGGCGTACACATCGCAAATACCAACGGAAAATTCAGAATAAGCGGATGCGATTTCAGCTTTATGGGTGATGATGACGTCAATGTGCACGACAATCTTCTGTCTGTGACCGAGGTTGTCGATAAAAACACGGTTGGATATTATACCAATGCCAATAATCTTGCCGTCGGTGATACGGTCATCTTCAATAGCGAGAGGTTTTCCGATCTTGATTTTTCCGCAAAGGTTACGGCAATGAACGGCGAGACGATCACCTTTGACCGTGATCTTCCCGAAACGGTCGGTAAGGGATGTATAATCTACAACGGCAGTATTGACAGCGGAAATTACGTTATCAGCAACAATTATTTTCACGAAAACCGAGCAAGGGGACTTCTTCTGCAAAGCGACAACGGTCTTTGTGAGAACAATACGTTCTACAAGACGATGGCAAACCCGATAAAGATTATAATGGACATCTCGTCGGGCTTGTGGCTCGAGGGATCGGGCGTGAATACACTGACGGTCAGAAACAATACGTTCAAGGAGTGTAACGTTGTCAAATGGAGCCCGCAGATTGATATCTCAAGCAATATTGACGGCAATTCCGCAGACTGCGCATTGTTTTACAACATTGTGATAGAAAATAACCGTTTTGAAAATTTCCAGGGCGATCTTCTGAGAGCCTCCAATGTGTCGAACCTCAGCTTCTGCGGCAACACGACGGATAACAGAGAGGGCAAAATCACAAACGGACGAGGCAACATAAAAATCAACGGCGAGTGCTCAAAGATTACGGTAAATGGCAACAAATTCCGACCCTCGGCACGTGCCCCGTTCCAAGGGCGCATAAAATTCAAAAGCATCAAATCGGTGCTGTGAAAACAAAACAGGACTGTTCACTGAGAGCAGTCCTGTTAATTTATAATTTGAATAATCTGTGCGCATTCTCCGCTGCACGGTCGATCAATTGCTGAGGTTCGGTATGTCTGACCTCGGCAATTTTTTCTGCCGAAAAGGCTATCAGGTCGGATGAATTGCGCTGACCCCTGAACGGTACGGGCGTCATATAAGGGCAGTCGGTTTCAAGCAGAAGCCGATCATCGGGAATCATCTCGGCAACCTCAAGCGGCTTGCGTGCGTTTTTGAACGTGACCGCACCGCCGAGACCGATATACATTCCGAGCTTCAGCACCTCTTTTGCCATTTCAACGCTTCCGGAGAAGCAATGCACAACGCCCTTGGGCTTGTACTTTTTCAAAAGGTTCATCGTGTCCTCGTGCGCCTCACGGTCGTGAAGTATAACAGGCAGGTCAAGCTCGTTTGCAAGGGCAAGTTGCCTTTCAAATATATCAAGCTGTTTGTCTTTCGGCACAAAATCGTAGTGATATTCCAATCCTATTTCCCCGACGGCAACACATTTCGGGTGCGGGTAAAGCGCCTTTATTTTTTCAAGCTCATCATAAGAGCTTTCGCAGATGTTGCTCGGGTGAACGCCGACGGCGGAGTAGAAATAACCGTATTTCTCGGAAAACTCAATGCTTTTGAGGCTTGATGAAAGATTACAGCCGCAGTTTATCACGTTTATAACACCCTTTGAGGGCAGGGAGGCGAGAAGAGTGTCCCTGTCCTCATCGAATTTTTCGTCGTCATAGTGGGCGTGAGTGTCAAAAATATTGCGGTACATTATCTTATCTTAGCTCCGTTCGGCATTCCGTCGACGAATACGACCTTTGCCTCGTCCTTTGCGTCGGCGGCAAGGATCATTCCGTTGCTCTCAACTCCGCAGAGTACGGCAGGCTTGAGGTTTGAAACGACGATGACCTTATGACCGATCAGATCCTCGGGTTTGTACCATTTTGCGATTCCGCTGGCAACGATTCTCGGAGTTTTGCTTCCGTCGTCAAGGGTGAGCTTGAGGAGCTTTTTAGCCTTTTTAACAGGCTCACAGTCCTTGATCTCCGCAACCTTAAGCTCAACCTTTGCAAAGTCGTCAATACCGATTTTTGCCGGTCCCTCAGCCTCTTCAACCTCGGCGTTTTCCTCCTTGGCTGTCTCCTGAGCGGCTTCGGTTCTCGCCTCGATCTTCTCAAACATTTCCTTTGCGTCGATTCTTGCAAAGAGAGGCTCAGCCTTGCCTACAACTGTGCCGGCCTTGAGCGCACCGAAAGCGGAAAGTGAATCGTAATCCTTTATATCCGTATTGAGCTGAGCAAGAATTTTATCCGAGGTCTCGGGCAGGAACGGAGAGAGGAGAACGGCGATGAAACGGATGCTTTCGAGAAGATTGTAAAGCACCGTTCCGAGACGTCCTTTCTTTTCCTCGTCCTTGGCGAGTGCCCACGGGGTTGTTTCGTCAATATATTTGTTGCAGCGCTTTGCAAGTGAGAAAATTGCGTCAAGCGTGTCGCTGACTCTGTATTCCGAAAGGAGTTTATCCACCTTGCCGACTGTCTCAACGGCAAGTGACCTGAGCTCGTTGTCAATATCCTCGGAAACGTCGCCGGGCTGGACAACACCGTCAAAATATTTGTTTGTCATGGCGACGGTACGGTTTACAAGGTTGCCGAGAGTGTTTGCAAGGTCGGCATTGTAACGCTCGATCATATTCTCGTATGTGATCGAACCGTCGGATGCGTAGGGCATTTCGGCAAGAAGATAATATCTTACCGCATCGACGCCGAAGAGCTCGACAAGATCATCGGCATAGATAACATTGCCCCTTGATTTTGACATTTTGTCGGTGCCGAAAAGGAGCCACGGGTGACCGAATACCTGCTTCGGGAGCGGCTCGCCGAGAGCCATAAGCATAATCGGCCAGTAGATTGTATGGAAACGGACAATATCCTTGCCGATGATATGAACGTCGGCAGGCCAGTATTTTTTGTACTGCTCGCTTGAACCGTCGGGATCGTAGCCGATACCCGTGATATAGTTTGCAAGGGCGTCAAGCCAAACGTAAACGACGTGCTTCGGATCAAAGTCGACAGGGATACCCCACTTAAAGGATGTTCTGGAAACACAGAGATCCTGGAGACCGGGCTTGATGAAGTTGTTGAGCATCTCTTTCTTTCTGCTCTCGGGATAAATGAAGTTCTCATTGCTCTCAATGTATTCCTCAAGCTGTTTCTGATATTTTGACAGCTTCAGGAAGTAAGCCTCCTCACGGGCGGGCTTAACCTCACGGCCGCAGTCGGGGCACTTGCCGTCAACGAGCTGTGATTCCGTCCAGAACGACTCGCAGGGAGTGCAGTACATTCCCTCATAGTGTCCCTTGTAGATATCCCCCTGATCATAGAGCTTCTTGAAGATTTTCTGAATTACCTTTTCGTGATCGGGGTCGGTTGTTCTGATAAATTTATCATAGGTCGTGTTGAGAAGATCGCAGATTTCTCTGATTTCACCCGCAACTCTGTCAACGTGCTGTTTGGGCGTGATGCCCTCGGCGGCGGCGATCTCCTCAATCTTCTGACCGTGCTCATCCGTGCCGGTCTGGAAGAAAACGTCGTAGCCCTGCAATCTCTTGTATCTTGCGATTGCGTCGGTCATTACGATCTCATAGCTGTTGCCGATATGCGGCTTACGTGAAGTGTAAGCGATGGCGGTCGTAATGTAAAATTTTCCTTTGCTCATTATATATCCTCCTCTGTTTATTATTGTCGTGTTAAGTGAAAAAATAGGTAAAAAAATACGCCTCAAAGATAACTTTGAGACGAGAATTAACCCGCGGTACCACTCAATTTGTAATCCATTTCGGAATACCACTCGATGCTTTAACGCAGCCATACGGAAAGCCCTACTGTCGGTTCAGACTTTCGGCTCAAAAGCCATAGATCCTTGAAGCTCAACTGCCGACTCACACCAACCGCCGACTCTCTGAAAAGCATTGCTCCGATCCTCTTTATCACAGCCGTTGCAAAAATAATAACACCTTATGGGGAAAAAGTCAAGGTCAGATAAGTTCTGCTTCGACCTCATCGGGATTGTTTTTCTGCTTCAGTCTTGTTTTTATGCACGGGACAAGTGTTCCGATTACTGTGCAGGCAAGCCACTCTATGTATGCGTTATAGGTTATCAGCGTTCTGATAATCCGAGTCGGATTCGATCCGAGATTTTGTATGTAGTCACTGCTGTAAAATGCCAGAAGAAGAGCCGCAACAAAAAATACCGTGTTTAAAAATCCGCCGCTGAACGATGAAATTATATTTGCGAATATCTGTGAAGTATTTCTGCTGAACAGCTTATGAATCAGTCCGCAGCTAAGTCCCATGAGAGCTCTCGGTATGATACATACGAGGAGCGATAGAAACGGGCTTATGTGAATGAACGTCTGACCGAATGTGTAGCTCGGATCAAAGCAGTGTATAAAGCTCGAAATTCCGAATACTGTTCCGAGATAAAATCCGCACATCGGTCCGTACTGCACCGCTCCGATTACCACGAGCAGCGGCAGAAATGTTATTGATGCGTGCGGCATTTTCAGATATCCGAGCGGCGTGAGACTCATAATTACTATCAGTACAGTCAGCACCGCTATGGCAATAGGTTTTTCTTTTCCCTCACCTGTAAGTTTGCTTTTCATTTTTAGTTACCCTTCCGTTTATAAATATTTTTCAAGCCCTCAAGAATAAGATTCTCGTCAAATACCGTCTTTCTCTCACAGTGTTTAACGATTTCTTCCGCAAGTCCTCCCGTGGCAACGGTTGTCGGGACATCCTTCCCAAAGTCCCTTTCCATTCGTGCCGTGAGTCCGTCGAGCATTGCCGCAGTGCCGAAAACCGTTCCCGATTTCATACAGTCAACCGTGTTTGTTCCGATTGATGTGGACGGTGCTTTCAGACTGACGGCGGGAAGCTGAGAGGTCTTTTTTGCAAGAGCCTCAAGCGAAATTCCTACGCCTGCCGAAATGGTACAGCCGAGGAATGTTCCGTCCTCGTCGATCAGGATGATCTTTGTCGCTGTGCCGAGATCGACTATAAAGCAGGGCAGGGGATATTTCTCAATCGCCGCAACCGAGGCAACCGCCAGATCCGCACCGAGAAAGCCCTCGGTGTTTGTGACGATTTTAAGCCCCGTTCCGATGTCCGAGGTGAGAATATACGGCTTTACTCCCGTGACGGTTTCAACCGCATTCCCGACCGCATTGACAACCTCGGGAACGACGCTGCTTATGATTGCTCCAGAAAAGCCCTGACAGCTTGCGTTATGGAGTTTGAAGATGTTTAAAAGTTCAACGGAATACTGATCGCTCGTCCTCTTCCTGTCGGTTGCAAGACGTGAGGTGAAAAGTAGGTCGTCTCCCTCATAAATTCCCATTGTTATATTGGTATTTCCTATGTCAATTGTTAAAAGCATATTATTCACCGTATAGAATTATATTGGTTTTCAATCCAAAAGTCAACTTTAATAACATAACAGCAATAAAAAACTGCATTTTTGGGACAAATCCCCAGTTTAGCACTGCCTATTTTTGTATATTTGCTGAAAAATTCTTTGCTTGTTGAAAAAAATGTTAAAATATGTTAGCATAAACTAATATACGGAGGCTTATTATGAAGATTTTACAAAAGGGCTTTAATTATTCACAGGACGGTCCCGGAAACCGCCTTGTATATCATCTGCAGGGATGCAATTTCAGGTGTAAATGGTGCTCGAATCCCGAGAGTATGCCGCTTGATTCCGATAAGGCGGAGGATGTTCCGAACGATGCGGTTGTCGATGAAATCGAACGCAGCCGGATGATGTTTTTTGACGGCGGGGGAGTTACATTTACGGGCGGCGAGCCGACCTTACAGCCCGATGATCTTATATATGTATTGAAAAAGGCGCAGGCACTCGGAGTGAATACGGCGATTGAAAACAACGGTTCGAGTCCGAGACTTTGCGAAATTTCCGATTATGTCGACTATATGATTATCGATATAAAGCATCCCGATGACGCTATACATAAAAAATATGTAGGGCACAGCAACAGGATGTCGGTTGAAAATCTGATAAAGCTCTCCGGCAAGAGAAGTCAGCTTCATATAAGAATCCCGATGATAAACCACGTCAACACAGATCCCGAGCCATTTGCAGAGCTGTTCGGGAAAATGAATATGGGAAACGCCGTCGTTGAGATACTCGCATACCACGAATACGGCAAGTGCAAGTGGACGGAGGAATACGAGATTACGGACGGATTTGTAAGCGATGAGCAGATTGAATTTTTCAAACGCAGGCTCGAAAAAGATAATATAAAAATATTATCAACCTGACAGCAGGAGGTAACGGTATGATATTTGACATTTATACACCCGAAAAAGTGACCGAAAAGGCAAAGGCGCTCTTTAAGCACGAGAGAGCCAAGGACAGACTTGACGGCTGGTTCATCGCCAAGGAAAAGGAGCTTCAGATTTACGACTCGCTTTCCGAATACGATGAGGAGGTCAAAAAGGCTCTTATAATCAAGGAAATCGTTAAGAATATTCCGATTGACCTTGACGAAAATCAGATTTTCGCAGGCACTCAGGACGATTCCTTTGCACGAAGCTATGCGCTCATCAATCCGTCGTTCAAGGTTGAGGAGTTCGCAGGCTATTGCGACCCTGCCGCAGTTTTCGGCGATATCGTACCGAACGAGGAGTTCACCGAGGAGAGAATCAAGAAAGCCAAGGATGAATTTCTCAAGACGGAATACGCAAAGAAGCTCGAAAAAGTATATTCCGAGAGCGAGAGCTACACAAAGGAAGTTATCTATTTCTTTGAGCAGGTTACGGGACACCTTATCCCCGATTTCCGCTTTGCCTTGAAGCACGGACTCAAGGCTCTCATTGACGAGATGAAGGGCAAAGACGGCAACGGCTACAAGGCGTTCGTTATCGCTCTTGAGGCGGCGTGCGACCTTGCCGCAAAATATGAAAAATTAGCAAGAGAAAAGGCAGAAACACTCCCCGAGCCGCAGAAATCACAGTTCATTCTCATGGCTGATACGCTCAAAAAGGTTCCCTACAACGGAGCGGAAAATCTCTACGAGGCGATTCAGTCCTTTATCATACTGTGGCAGATGATGTGCCTTGAGCAGGCTCCGAATCCGTTCGCATTCTCCGTCGGAAACGCCGACAGAATTTTTGAACCGTACAGAAACGGTCTTGACCGTGACGAAACGGCGGCTTTGTTTAAGCATTTCCTTGTTTTCTTCAACGTTGCGGACAGAAGCTGGGCAATCTCGCAGAATATTATCGTCAGCGGACGCAGTGTTTGCGGCGAGGATCTGACAAACCCGACTACATATGCATTGCTTGACGCTTACTACGATATGAACCTGCCGCAGCCGATACTCTCGGTTAAGCTCCACAAGAACACCCCCAAAAAGCTCTACCGTGAGCTTGGCAGATTCTTCTTCTCACCCGGTGTTCTCACTCCGTCGATGTTCAACGATGATGCACTCTTTGAAACGCTCGGTTCACACGGCGTTGACGAAGACGACCTCCCCGATATCGCAATCGCAGGCTGTCAGGAGCCGCTGATTATGGGCGAGGACAACGCCAACACGACCAACAGCTGGTTCAACCTGCCGAAAATTCTTGAAATGACCCTCACGGGCGGCTATTCGCTCATCACGGGCGAAAAGCTCTGTGACGTAGAAAAAGCTCCGCTCGAAAATATCCGTGAGGAATTCTATAAAAACGTGAAGTTCTTTGCTCACGAAATGGCTAAGTCCGCCAACGGCGCATCGGAGGCTATTTCAACTCAGCGTGTCCCGTTCCTCTCCTGCTTTATGGGCGGTCAGCGTAACGGAATCGACGCAAGAGACATTCACAGGCAGGGCACAAAATATAACGGAAGCGGCTGTCTTATTCACGGAACAACCGTTGTTGCCGACTGCTTCGCCGCAATCGACAAGCTGCTTAAAGAGAGACCGCAGGACGCAGATAAGCTCATTCCTGCGCTCAAATCAGATTTTGTCGGCTATGAGGATTTGCGTGACTTCCTGCTCGGCGCAGATAAATACGGAAACAACATTGAAAAGGTTGACAACGAAGCAGGCGAGATCGCATCAAAGGTTGCAGACGTGGTTGCGAACGAGAAAAACTATCTCGGCAATCCGTTCAGACCCGATTTCAGCACCCCATCAACCCACCTTCTTTACGGCTATTGGGTCGGCGCAACACCCGACGGCAGAAAGAGCCGTGATATGCTCAACTACGGCGTTGACCCGCTCTACGGCAGTGCCGAAAACGGACTCGGCTTCCGTGTGCTTTCAAATATGAAGATGCCGTTTGACAAGTTCAACGGCGGCTACGCCTCACACCTCGGCGTTGACCCGAAGTATTTCAAGGCGAAAACATACGAGGACAAGGGCGTTGAATTCAGGGATAAAATCGTAAATCCTCTGTTCTTCAATCCGCTTAAAGAGGGCGTTTCACCGTTCTACCTCTATGTTAACGTCACAACAGCCGAAATTCTCAGAAAGGTTCTCGCAGAGCCGGAGAAGTACGCCCCGAGCGGAGTATATATTATGAGAATCCACGGCACATTCGTAAACTTCCTCGACCTCTCACCCGCTATCCAGCAGGATATCATTCGCCGCCTCGATCCTAAGTCGGCGAATTTGGAGTGAGAGAAGTCTTTTGAGATTTAATTAAGCCTCCCCTGATTGTTAGGGGAGGTGGCTTCGGCGGTTTGCGCCGAAGTCGGTGGGGTTAAGAACATTTTAAATCCCCACCACCGCAAGCGGTCCCCCTCCCCTTGCTTCAAGGGGAGGCTGATCGGAAGAAAGCCGTACAAAGGAGCCCACCCAATGAACTCACTCGGAATTGACATAGGAACAACGGGAATATGCGGAATTATCGTTGACTGCAAAAGCGGCGAAATTCTCGATTCCGTCAACATAAACAACGATTCGTTCATAAAGACCGACAGGGACTATGAGCGAATCCAATCGCCCGAACGTATAACGGAAATCGTTGAAAATATCGTCAAAAAGCTCTGCAATGCCGAAACAAAGGCAATCGGTATTTCCAATCAGATGCACGGTATTCTCTACGCCGACGAGAGCGGCAAGGTAATTTCTCCGCTCTACACTTGGCAGGACGCAAGGGGCAACCTCCAATACAAGGACGGCAGGAGCTACGCAGATTACCTCGGCTCGTTTGCGGGCTACGGCTTGGTATCCGACTTCTATAACCGTGAAAACGGACTTGTGCCCGAAAGCACAAAATACATAATGACGATCGGCGACTACATTGCAATAACTCTTTGCAAAAAATCCGAGCCGATTATGCACGTCACAAATGCCGCTTCGCTTGGTATGTTCGACATCAAAAACCAAAAATTCAAAACCGATTTGAGCTGTCTGCCGAGAGTAACGGACAGGCTTGAAACGGTCGGAGAATATAACGGAATCCCCGTCATGGTCGCTCTCGGCGACAATCAGGCGAGCTTTATCGGTTCGGTCAGTGACGATGAAAGTGCCTTGCTCAATTTCGGCACAGGCTCGCAGATTTCGGTCATCGGCGACAGCGCAGACGCTCCCGAGGGAATCGAAGCACGTCCGTTCACCGAGGGCAAATATCTCTATGCAGGCTGTGCTCTCTGCGGCGGCAGAGCTTTTGCGACTGCGGCGAGCTTCATTGCAAAATGTGCGGAGCTTGCGACAGGCGAAAAATGCGAAAATATATACAAGAAGATTGATAAGGCTCTCGAAAGTAAGGGCACAACTTCAATCATTGCCGATACCCGTTTTTGCGGCACAAGACTTGATCCGACGCTCAAGGGCTCATACTCGGGCATTGACGAAAATAATTTCACACCCGAGGATATTTTACTTTCGACAATTGTCGGAATGTCTCGTGAGCTTCACGATATGTATAAGCTCATCGGCAAGGACTGCGAAAAAATTGTCTGCTCGGGCAACGGAATCAGGAAAAATCCTGCACTCAGGCGTGTGACCGCCGAGATGTTCGGCAAGAAAATCAATATTCCGCTCTACAAGGAAGAGGCGGCTTACGGTGCGGCACTTTCGGCAATGGCAGGCAGCGGAATTTACCAGAGCCTTGATGAGGCAAGACAGCTTATCAAGTACGAATAACCGAGGAGGTTTTGAAATGTTTTACAATTATCCGATTTTTTTCGAAAAGAACAGAGTTTTTCGTGTCTACAAGGGCGGAAAACTTTTCGCCGACTTTTTCTCGGACAATTCTGAGGACGGCAACTATCCCGAAGAATGGGTCGTTTCAAGCGTTCATGCTCTCAACGAGGGAAGCACGGACGAATATGAGGGCATCTCTAAAATAAAGGGTGAGGAGTTTTATCTCAACGACGCCCTTAAAAAATATAAAAAGGAAATTATCGGCGAGCGTGACGACCTCGGCGTGCTGACAAAAATTCTCGACAGTGCGATCAGACTTCCCGTTCAGGCGCACCCTGACAAGGCTTTTTCAAGGAAATATTTTAATTCTTCATACGGCAAGGAGGAGAGCTGGTATATTCTCGCCACACGTCCCGGAGGAAAGGTTTTCTACGGCTTCAAGGACGGAGTTACGATGGAGCAGTTTGAAAAGGCAATTGACGAGAGCGAAAACAGCAAAACCGTTATGGAGGATCTGCTCGAATCCTTTGAGGTCAAGCCCGGCGACGTTATATATATCCCCGCCAAAATGGTTCACGCAATCGGCGCAGGCTGTCTGCTTCTTGAGGTTCAGGAGCCGTCGGATTTCACAATTCAGCCGGAGCGTTGGTGCGGCGATTACAAGCTCAGCGATCACGAAATGTACCTTGGCATTGACAAAAAAACAGCTATGGAATGTTTTGATGTCAATTTGAAATATCCTGCTCCGATTGAACCTGCCGTAATCAGTGACGAGGACGGAGCGAGGTATCTTTCGCTTATTGACGATAGAATGACAACGAGCTTCACTGTCAGAAAAATTGAGCTTTCGGGCGGCATATTCAGCCTTGACAGCGGCGCAAGAATCTATGTCGTTACCGAGGGCGAGGGCAAAATCATCGGCGACGGTTACGAAAAGACAATCAAAAAAGGCGATTACTTCCTGATGCCCGTTGCCGCCGAGGGCAAATTCAAGCTCAGCGGCAATGCAGGTATTGTGGAGTGTTATAGATAAAATAATAGGCTCCCTTTTAGGGGAGCTGTCAGCGCAGCTGACTGAGGGGTTAAATACGGTTGGCTGATTATTAAATCCCCACCACCGCAAGCGGTTCCCCTCCCCTTGCTTCAAGGGGAGGCTATGTAATTATTGCGACTCAATAAATATCATATAATTTCAACTTCCTCCAAAGAAAGGAACGGTAAAAATGCACACACTCAACCCGAATGTACTCAAAAATCAGATAAGGCAGATTGAGCCGTACTGCGTGACAAATCGCCTTGAAATCGACTCGTGGAAAAGTTATACGGGTATGCACGTCAGCCCGAACAACATCGTTCTTGACGAGAATCCGCCCATTCAGATGTATCTCGGCGACAGATGGAAGGTCGGCTACGATGAAACGAGATATTTTGAATCAGAAATCACCGTGCCTGCCGAATTTGAGGGCAAAAAGGTTTATCTTTCGATTGATTTCGGCGGCGAAGCTATTGTCAGAATCAACGGACAAATCGTTGGCGCAGTCAGCTCGGAGGAGAATTTTGGCTGGGTTCATCGCACTGAAATTCTTTTCAAAGACGGCGTTAAGCCGGGCGAAAAGCTCAACATTCAGGTTGAGGGCGCTGTCAACTGTGCAGGTTTCTGCGACCGTGCGATTGCAGGCGCAAAATATATGGAATACACGCTTAACAAGGCAGAGCTTATTGCTGTCGACAGACTGACGGAAAGCTACTGGTTTGATATCTCGACCGCATGGGACGCATACGAGCACTGCGAGGACGAATATGTTAAATCCCGCCTCTTCAACGCTATGGACGATTCGGTTCATCAGCTTGATTTTGACCTCGGCGGCGAAGCTTTTATCGCTTCCGTGCCTAAGGCGGTCAATGTTCTTTGGGGCGAGATTGAAAAAATCAACTACTCCTCCCCCGGTGAAATCATCATGGCAGGTCACAGCCACCTTGACGTTGCGTGGCTCTGGACGGTCAGAGAGATCACAAGAAAAACGGCAAGAACATTCTCAAATAATCTTGCGCTCATGGACAACTATCCCGACTTTAAGTTCACTCAGAGTCAGGCGGTTCTCTATGACTTTATGAAAAAACACTATCCCGATATCTACGAGCGAGTTAAGGAAAAGGTCAAGAACGGTCAGTGGGAAATCGTCGGCAACGCTTGGGTTGAGGCGGATACAAACATTGCAAGCGGCGAGGCTCTCATTCGTCAGCTTCTTTACGGCAGAGAGTTCTTTATGAAAGAATTCGGCGTTTCGTCCGATATTTACTGGCTGCCCGACTGCTTCGGCTTTACATGGGCGCTTCCGCAGATTATCAAGCGCTCGGGCATGAAGTATTTTATGACTTCAAAGCTCTTCTATAACGACACAAACGAGTTCCCGTACAGCGTTTTCCGCTGGAGATCACACAGCGGCGATGAAATTCTTGCTTACCTTTGCAAGAAGCCGTATCAGAGCGAATACGACGCCGAGTACATAACCACACTCCGCAAGAATAACCGTCAGAACAGCATCGTTGACGTGTCCTGCGGTATGTTCGGCTACGGCGACGGAGGCGGCGGATGTACATTTAATCAGGTTGAGCGAGGCAAGCGTCTTGAAAAACTTCCCGGTATGCCTAAGACAAGAAACGGCAAGGTTTCCGAGTTCTTCCACGCTATTGACGGCGATTTTGACAAGCTCCCTGTTTACGACGGCGAGCTTTACTATGAGAATCACCGCGGCACATTCACAAGTCAGGCGTTCATCAAAAAGAACAACCGCCGTGGCGAGTTTATGATGAGAAACGCCGAGATCCTCAACGTTTTCGGCGGAGATTATCCTGCCGAGGATATGGAAAAGGCATGGAAAATCCTGCTCATCAATCAATTCCACGACATTCTCCCCGGCACCTCGATTCACGAGGCAATGGAGAATACGAGAGAGGAATATGCCGAGCTTCGTGAGCTTGGCGGCAGACTTGTCCGTGACGGAAAGAATAAAATTCTCAACAATGTGAGCGTGAAGGACGATTCGGTTCTTGTTTGGAATATGCTCACATGGCAGACAAAGGGCCTTGTCAAGGCTGAGATTCCGTATACGGCAAAGGGCATCAAAAATTCCGACGGCAAGCTCCTTGCAAGCAAGGCTTACGACGAGGACGGCAAGCATTATATCGAGTTTTACGCCGATCCTGTTCCCGCATTCGGCTACGGAGTTTTCACCCTCTGCAACGAAACGGCGGAATTTGATACAGTCAAAGCGACGAAAAATTCACTTGAAAATAAATATCTCAAAGTCACTCTTGATGATAACGGACTGCTCGACGAGGTAATCGACAAGCAGACGGGCAGACAGATTCTCACGGGCAAGGGCAACCTGCTTACGGTTTCTCACGACAAACCCGTTCACGAGAGCGCATGGAATATGGAATTTGACTATCAGATGAAGTTCTGGCCGCTCGACAAGGCTGAGAGCATTGAGGTAATTGAATCCTCACCGCTCAGGGGCGTTATCCGTGTTGTCAGGAAGTTCCACGAATCGACAATAACTCAGGATATCATTCTTGAAAAGGACAAGCCGACGGTTGATTTTGATACGGCAGTTGACTGGCACGAGCGTGAAAAGGTGCTTAAGGCAGAGTTCCCCGTTGATATCAGAAGCCGCAATGCAAGCTGTGAGATCGCTCACGGTGCGGCGGAATATCCGACCCATTACAACACAAGCTACGATCAGGCAAAGTTTGAGTTCTGCGCTCACAAGTGGGCTGATCTCTCCGAGGGAGGCTACGGTGCAAGCATCATCAACGACTGCAAGTACGGCTACAACGTGCACGACAATGTGATGAAGATAACGCTTCTCAGAGGTCCGATTCTTCCCGATCCTGTCGGCGATATCGGAATGCATTCGTTCAGATATTCGTTCTATCCGCACTCGGGAACATGGCGTGACGCCGATACCGTAAGGCTCGGATTTGAGGAGAACGTCAGACTTGACGGCGAGTTTGTTAAGGAGAACGGCGGCAGTGATATCGGTCATACATTTGCAAAAATCGACGGCGACAGCGTTATTCTCGACGCAGTCAAGCCCGCTCAGGACGGCAACGGCGTAATCGTCAGAATGTACGAATCCGAGACACGTCATTGTACGGCAAAAGCGTGGTTCGACCTCGGCTATTCAAAGGTCATCGAATGTAACCTTATGGAATGCGACGAGCACGAAATCCCGTGCGAGAACGGCGAATTTAAGTTCACAATGAAGCCGCACGAGGTTAAGACATTCAGACTTATATAAAAGCAAAACGGCAGTCCGGCTTGGCTGTCGTTTTTTTGTGATGTTGTTGATATGAAATGAAATGCCGTTACCCGCTTTTTTCTTCTAAACTCTTGTTTTATTTCCTTTGATGTTGTAAAATGTCATTATCAAATAGCGGAGAGAATTATGACAGTATTAAGTTTTCAGAATCTTGCGTTCTCGTTCGGAGAACGTGAGCTTTTCAGAAATGTAAATTTTGAAATAAACGATAAGGAAAAGGTTGGCTTTATCGGTTCAAACGGTGTGGGTAAGACTACGATTCTTAAACTCATCAGGGGCGAGCTGGAGCCGACCGAGGGCTCTGTTGTCATTGGTAAGGATGCAAGGCTCGGATATATGGAACAGCATACATGCTCGAAAAAGGGTATGACGCTTTACGATGAGCTAATAAGCGTTTTTGACGACCTGATGAATCTTGAAATCGAGATCAATCAGGTGAATTATCGCCTTGAACACAGCCTTGGCGATATGGAGGAGGATCTGCGACTTCAGGACGAATTGACTACTAAGTTCAACAACGAGGGCGGATTGACATTCAGAAGCCGCACGAGGAGCGCACTGCTGGGTCTCGGCTTTACCGAAGAAGATTTCAAGCTGACAACCGATAAGCTCTCGGGAGGTCAGCGCTCAAAGGTTGCGCTCGCAAAGCTCCTGCTTTCAAAGAGCAATCTACTGTTGCTTGATGAGCCGACAAACCATCTTGATATTAAGTCGGTCGAGTGGCTTGAAAATTTCTTAAAAAATTACAACGGTGCAATATTTGTCATATCGCACGACCGATATTTCCTTGATAAAATAACGGATAAAACCGTTGAGCTTGAAAACCGCAAGGTGCGCTGTTTCAAGGGTAACTATTCTGAATTTCTTGTCAAAAAGAAAGCCGAGCAAAAGGCGATAGAGGATAAATACGAAACCGATATGAAGGAGATACAGCGCCTTGAGGGGGTTGTGGCTCAGCAGAGACAGTGGAACAGGGAGAAGAACATCAAAACCGCCGAAAGCAAGCTCAAGCAGATTGAAAGAATCAAGGAACAGCTTGTTGTGCCCGACAGCAAGGTTGAGCGCATACGTTTTCATTTTGAACCGAAATGCGTCAGCGGCAACGACGTTATAATTGCCGACGGACTGTCAAAAAAATTCGGCAGTAAAACAATATTCCGCAATGCATCACTCCATATAACGAGAGGTGAAAGGGTCTTTATTCTCGGCGACAACGGATGCGGAAAAACGACGTTTCTTAAAACGTTGATGGGTCAGTACGCCCCCGATGAGGGCACGTTTATATTCGGAGAAAATCTTTTTAAGGGCTATTTCGATCAGGTGCAGGCGGGGCTTGACCTCAACAAAACCGCTATTGAAGAAATTTGGTCGAAATATCCGAAGATGACGCAGACCCAGGTGCGCAGTGCACTGGCGGCGTTCCTCTTTAAGGGCGATGATGTTTTTAAGAAGATATCGGAGCTCAGCGGCGGCGAAAGGGCGAGAATTGCACTTCTCAATCTTATGCTCGGCGGATACAATCTTCTGCTTCTGGACGAACCGACGAACCACCTTGACGCTTTCTCACGTGAGGAGCTTGAAAACACCCTGCTCGACTATGACGGAACGATGCTGATCGTTTCCCACGACCGATATTTTATCAATAAACTGAGTTCACGAATCCTTGAACTCGGAGAAAACGGATTCACGGAATATCTCGGGAATTACGATTATTATATTGAGAAAAAAGCGGCACGTCAGTCGATTGAAGTTAAAACGGGTACGGCGAAAAAGGTTGAAAAAGTTAACGACTACAAGCTAAAAAAGGAACAGGCGTCGCAGCAGCGAAAGCTCAAAACGCAGCTCACGAGAACCGAAAACGACATTGCCGCACTCGAAAATGAAATCGAAGAAATTCAGAAAAAGCTGGATTCTCAGGAGATACAAACCGATTACGAAAAGCTGATCGAATTTACCGATCTGCTCAATTCAAAGAATGACGAATTGTTGGATAAATATTCCCTGTGGGACGAGCTTCAGGGAATGGTTGAGGAATAAAACGAAAGGACGATAGTATGCCTGAATATTTAGATACTTATCTTGAACTTGAAGATGTTGAAAAACACAATCCCTTTATCGGAAGAAAGCCGAATATGGCTGATCTGCCCGATTTTGAGAGCAACAAAGGAAAGCTCCCCGAGCCCGTCTGGGACGGTCACGACGATTCCATAGAAGCCTACTACAAGGCGTGGAAAATCGCATTCTCAAACCTCGGAAAGCCGACGGAGGAGAACGGATTTGTCTCGCCCTATATTGACGCCGCATTCAACGGCGACATCTTCCTTTGGGACAGCTGCTTTATGCTGATGTTCGGCAAATACGGCGACAGCGTGTTCAAATTTCAGGGAACTCTCGACGATTTCTACTGCAAGCAGGAGCCTGACGGATTTATCGGCAGACAGTACCACGAAACAGACGGCATCTCAAAATTTCACCGTCTTGATCCCGTAAGCACGGGTCCTGAAATTTTAGCTTGGTGCGAGTGGCAGTATTATCAGAACTACGGCGATAAAAAGCGCCTTGCCGATGTTTATTATCCTCTTCTCTGCTATCACCGCTGGATGCGTAATTATCATCGTTGGCAGGACGGTTCATATTGGTCAAGCGGCTGGGGCTGCGGAATGGACAATCAGCCGAGAGCCGACCTCGAAGCCGTTCCCGGAGTTGAGGACTGGCAGGTTGAGACATTCCATCACGGCTTTATGTCGTGGATTGACGCCAATTTTCAGGCTTTGCTCAGCTGTAAGGAGCTTCTGAAAATGGCTGATGAGCTTGATATAACGGACGGCGTTGACGAGCTGAAAAAAGAGGCCGAATACCTGACAAAATTCATCAACGAGAAAATGTGGTCGGATGAGGACAAATACTATTACGACCGCAGGGGCAACGGCGAGCTGCTCAGGGTCAAGAGCATTGCAAGCTACTGGGGACTTCTTGCCGACGGTGTTCCCGAGGACAGAAAAGCCGATTTTATAGCTCATCTTGAGAATGAAAAGGAATTTAAACGTCCCCACCGTGTTCCGACTCTTTCGGCGGATCATCCCGACTATTCCGACGACGGCGCATACTGGAACGGCGGAGTTTGGGCGCCGACGAATTATATGGTAATAAGAGGTCTTTCCGAGAGCGGAGAGGAAAAGCTCGCATATGATATTGCTCTTAATCACTATGAAAATATGATGAAGGTTTACCGTAAGACGGGCACATTCTTTGAAAATTATGCTCCCGAATCAGCGAACCCCGGAAATCCCGCAAAGGGCGATTTTGTCGGCTGGGCGGGAATTATTCCGATAACCGTTCTGATCGAATACGTTCTCGGTATTCAGGTTCACGCCGAGAAAAACGAGATTGTATGGTATGTCAGGAATCTTGAACGCAATGGAATAAAGCATATCCCCGTAGGCAGGGACGTATATGCCGATCTCATCTGCGAGGCAAGAAACGATGAAAACGAAAAGCCGAATATAACAGTTGTTTCCGACAAGCCGATAAAGGTTACGGTCGTTTACGGCGGCAATAAATTTGTGATTGGAGAATGATTATGAAGCTCGGATTTACTCTTTATAATTTCCACTCGGTAATAGATACACTTGAGGATCTTGACAACGTGCTTGCAAAGCTCGAGGAGATGGGCGTTGACACGATTCAGGTGTCGGGTATAGGATATCTCAATAACTACGACGTTGCAAAGCTCTGCAAAAAGCACGGTATGGAGGTCTGCGTTACGCACCTCTCATTTGACAGGATCGTCAATGACACCGATGCGGTTATTGAAGAGCACAAGGCTCTCGGATGCAGCACGGTCGGAATCGGCTGGATTGAAGAAAAATACCGCGGCGATGACGGCATAAAGAAATTTGTTGCCGAGCTCACGCCGGCGGTTGAAAAGCTCAGGGCGGCAGGTATGAAATTTGCTTATCACAATCATCAGTTCGAGTTTATGAGATATCCGAACGGAAAGACGGGCTATCAGATGCTCACTGAGCTTGATCCCGAGCTTGTCAGCTTTATTTTTGACACCCACTGGGCACAGACGGGCGGCGTTGACCCTGCGTCATATATAAGAAAGCTCGGCAAGCGCATCAGTGTTTGCCACTTCAAGGATTACCGCATTGTCAAGGACGGCGAGGGTAATTTTATCCGTGACTTTGCCGAGATCGGTACAGGTAATCTCGATCTTGACGAGTGTTACAGAGCCTGCCGTGACACGGGAATCGAATACATTATCATTGAACAGGATTCAACGCCGCTTGACGTTTTTGAATCGGCACGAATAAGCTGGGATAATCTCAAAAAGATCGCACAGCGCAACGGTGACTGATTTTTTTGAAAAAAATTATCTTAAAGGGTTGACAATGCCGCAAAGTCGTGTTAAAATTCGTACAAATAAAATATTCAAAGGCAATGACGAAGAGGATCTTAAACGGTAGCCTTTCAGAGAGTCGGCGGCAGGTGAGAGCCGACAGGTGAGTTTTCGGTTTGTAGCTTCTGAGCCGGAGGGAAGAAAGATTATCAAGTAGACCCCTCCCGTAAGGCTGCGTAAAAGCATAGGACTTGTTGGAGTCTGAAGTGGCGTTCGGCGAACGCAATTTGAGTGGTACCACGGGTAGTAAATAAATAATTACAACTCGTCTCAAAACTATTATTAAAAATAGCTTTGAGACGAGTTTTTCTTTTGGTTTTGATAAAATCGCCCACAGCGTTTCTTAACTATTTTTTGGGGGCTTAAGTTATGCACAGCAGCCTTCCCTGATTGTTAGGGAGGTGACCTCGGCGGATTGCGCCGAAGTCGGAGGGGTTATCAACAAGAAATATAAATGACTTTGCGACGTGAAACAGAAATATGTATTGAATATTTCAAATCCCTACCACCGCAAGCGGTCCCCCTCNNCCCTTGCTTCAAGGGGAGGCTCATATCTTAAATTGACGACATTGTCCTTCAAATAGAAGATTGATTAAATACCAATAAAAACTCAGGTGCAATCACCTAAACCATAAAACAACGAAAGGAATGGTCACAAATGAAAGAAATGACAGGCTTGAATTTCAAGATCAACGAAATGGCTCAGCGTATCAAGGAGCTGCGTGAGATCGTGGGCTTTACTCCTGCCGAAATGGCGGAAAAGACCGACACAACGATTGAAGAGTACATCTCCTGCGAGCGTGGCGAAAATGATCTTACCTTTGCATTCTTATACAGATGCGCAATTGCTTTCAATGTTGATGTCAACGATATTATCGAGGGTAAAAGCCCTGTTCTTGCTTCATATACGGTTACAAGGAGCGGTGAGGGTCTTGAAATCGACCACGCTCACGGAATGGAATATTATAACCTTGCGGCGGCGTTTAAAAATAAAATCTGTGAACCGCTTTTCGTTAGATGCGACCCGAATGAGGGCAGCGACGATATCGCCCTCACAACCCACGACGGTCAGGAGCTTGATATCGTTGTCAGCGGTACTCTGAGGGTTCAGGTAGGCAACCACGTTGAAATTCTTCATCCCGGCGACACAATCTATTTCGACAGCTCAACGCCGCACGGTATGATTGCCGTTGATAAAGAAGAAACAACTTTCTACGCTCTTGTTTTCAACCCGGCAGGCGAGGTTGTAACTCCGAAGAACACGATCAACGACGAGTCGCCCAAGAGATCGGGCACGGGCAAGAGAATTTATCACAACTTCATTCATCCCAAGGAGGACGAGAACGGCAAGATCCTTTCGCTCTCATATGAGAATGAGGATAAGTTTAATTTCGCCTTTGACATCGTTGACGGGCTCGGCAGAAAGCTCCCCGATAAGCTGGCGATGCTTCATATCGACAAGCACAAGAACGAGCGCAGATTTACATTCAAGGATATGATGGAATACTCCGCTCAGACTGCGAACTATTTCAAGTCGCTCGGCATCAAAAAGGGCGACAGGGTTATGATCGTTCTCAAGCGTCATTATCAGTTCTGGTTCTCCATTTTGGCGCTCCATAAGATAGGAGCAATCGCAATTCCCGCAACTCATCTTCTTCAGGAGCACGACCTTGACTACCGATTCAATGCGGCTGGGGTAAGCGCAATTCTCTGCACCTCGGACGATGACACGGCGCATCAGGTTGACCTTGCGGCGAAGAACTCCCCGACGCTCAAAACGAAGATTATCGTCGGCGAGCCGAGAGAGGGCTGGCACGATTTTAATGACGAGGTTAAGCTCTTCAGCAAGGAGTTTGAGCGCACAGAGGACAGCGCCTGCGGCAACGATAAGATGCTTATGTTCTTCACCTCGGGCACAACGGGATACCCGAAAATCGCAACTCATAACTTTAAATATCCGCTCGGCCATTTCGTAACGGCGAACTACTGGCACTGTGTAAATCCCGACGGACTTCATCTGACGATTTCCGACACCGGCTGGGCAAAGGCACTCTGGGGCAAGCTCTACGGTCAGTGGCTCTGCGAGGCAGGCATATTCGTTTATGACTTTGACCGTTTCCACGCTTCCGATATTCTTCCGATGTTCAAAAAGTACAATATCACAACATTCTGCGCACCGCCGACGATGTATAGAATGATGATTAAGGAGGATCTTACCAAGTACGACCTCAGCTCAATTGAGCACGCAACGATCGCAGGTGAGGCTCTCAATCCCGAGGTATTCCGCCAGCTCAATAAGCTCACGGGTCTAAAGGTTATGGAGGGCTTCGGACAGAGCGAGACAACTCTCGTTGTCGGCAATCTCTTCGGATCGGATCATAAGCTCGGCTCAATGGGCAAGCCCGTTCCGACCTTTGACGTTGATATCGTTGATCCCGACGGCAAGAGCGTCGGCGTAGGTCAGGAGGGCGAAATTGTTATCAAGGCGGAGCGTGACAAGGTTCCGTGCGGACTCTTTGTCGGCTACTACGGCGATGAGGAAAAGACCTCCGAGTGCTGGCACGACGGACTTTACCACACGGGCGACGTTGCATGGCGTGATGAGGACGGCTTCTACTGGTATGTCGGACGTATCGATGATGTTATCAAATCGTCGGGCTACCGTATCGGACCGTTCGAGATTGAGAACGTTATTATGGAGCTCCCGTATGTTCTTGAGTGCGGAGTTTCCGCCGCTCCCGATGAGGTAAGAGGTCAGGTCGTTAAGGCGTCAATCGTTCTCACAAAGGGAACCGAGCCGACCGAGGAACTCAAGAAAGAGATTCAGACATATGTTAAGGAGCACACCGCACCATATAAATATCCGAGAATCGTTGTATTCAAGGACGAACTCCCGAAAACAACGAGCGGAAAAATTATCAGAAACAAGCTGTAAAATTAACGGCGTAAAGCAAAAAATCAGCCTCCCAAAGCAGGAGGCTGATAATTTTTTATGAAGTTTGGAATTACCAAACGATGTTTGTAAACGTCTCTGTGCTGACAATATCCTTGACAGATACATCGCCGAAAATGGAGATCTTCGCCTGAATGTCGGCGGCTGCGGAAAATTCCGCACTGACGAGCCTGCCTGTTGTTGAGTCAACCTTGGCGTAGACATAACCGTCGTGATAGCTCATATTGATTGACTTGATTCCGGGAACCATATTGCCTGCCTCGGCGGCGTCGATAACCGACATAACCCTGCCGTAGCTGCTTGCTTCTCCCTTGGCGGGATTCTGCTCCTTGCCGAGAGTCAGTCTGATTTCATAATATTTGCCGTTCTTCTTGAGAGTTGCGGATGCAACATCCTGCTCTCTGAGCTTGCTTGACCAGTCATAGCCTGCCGCCGGGAAATCGTCCTTGATGTCGGCACTGCCCTTTTTCATAGTTGTGCTCTTGTTTGCCGCAACGAGCTTGATGAGGCTGGGAGAAATACCGTCTGTGCTTCCCTTTACCTCTCGAACCATCTTCTTGTTGTAGCCGACCTTAGCCGCCTTTGCTTTGTTGAGAGCCGTGTTGCAATAGTTGATGATCTCAGCCTTTGACATAGTCGCATTGGCTGTTTTCTTTGTTGTGCTCTGAGAGCTTGATCCTGTTGAGCTGTTCTGAGAGGAGCCTGTGTCGGCGCTCGGCGACTGATTGTCTCCGCTCTGAGGAGCCTCGGTCTGTTCAGCTCCGCTTGCGTCGGTCACGGCTTCGGAGCCTGTACCGCTGTCGATAATGCCGTCTGACGGAACACCGTCATCCTGCGAAACATCGCCCGACTGAACGGACGCCGGAACAGCGGTATCCTTTATCATTGCTGCAATCTTGTTTGTGGAAATAATCGCAGACACGCAAATGCTCGCAACGCAAAGCACTGCCGCCGCAGATTTAATAAGCTGCTTACCTGTTTCATTGGTCATAATATTACCCTCCAATAATATTTAATCAGTGGTTACTCGGTATGTTTATAATATAATTTATTTGCGGTTTTGTCAATCCTTTGCCATCAAAGCGAGTTAATCATTGAAAGCAGATCTACCCAGAAGATTCTGCCGTTGAAGTTATCCCTCTGTGCGCCCTGGAGCGTTGTGTGGTCGCCCTTGACAATCTCCATAACATTCCAAATTCCGGGCTTGACATTTGAACTGTCATAGCTGACCGACGGTGCGCCGATCGGGGCAAGAGCGGAGTAGGTGTTGACAAGGCCGTCGTTCGGCAGCCACTTTTCGTCAACGACATAGCCCGCCGGAGTTGTGCCTGTAAACGAACAGAGAATTTTAGAGGTCTCCGTATACTGTGAGGCGATCAGTTTGCTGTCCGGGTGATAAGCCCCGTTTTCGTCCTTGTATGTTCCGTCGCAGGCGTAGGAGAAATAATAAATGCTGTCAACCGTTGAGATTCTTTCGTTGAGCGCCATAGCGTTGTCTATCATCATATCGTAAAGCGCATTGTCGGCAAGTTTAGGGATGACCGATGCGGCTGAGTTGAAGCCGTTGACTATTGAGGTCACGGCATTGTGGTCAACGCAGTATGCCGTTGTGCCGTTATGCGGAGCGGAGAGAGTAACAATGCAGTAGACCCAGTCCGCCTTGCCGCCCGTAAAAAGAGGCGATATGTCAGCCGTACCTTTTTCGGACTCATCACCGTTTGCCATCAGCTCGGTAAGCAGTCTGACTGTTGCCCCGCCAAAGGAATGGCCGAAGAGGTTAACCTTTTTCTCTGCGCTCCAATCGCCGATAAGGCGGCAGTCGGAATAGTCCTTACCGAAGCGTTCGTGACCGCATTTTTTGCTGTGATTTTCGCCGTAATCGGTGACTGTGCCCATAAGCTGAGCATAAAGCTCGCACGCTCTGTCCCAGGCGCTTCCTCTCGGGGCTACGCTTGCGGCGTGGCAGTCAAAGCCACGGGCATTGAGATATTTCATAAGATCTCCGTTCCTGACTCCCCAGTAAGGAAAGACCTTGTAGGTATCATCATATTCACCCCATCCCGAAAAGCCGTGGACAAAGACATTCGTGTATTCGGTCTTAAAGCTGTCTTTGTCAACCTCGGCGTGAGGAATATTGAGCATCGGAAAAACAAACATAATAATTGCAGTAACTATCGAGATAATTTTTGTCATATAAGACTTCCTTTCAAAAAATACTTGCGTTTATTATAAGTATATATTATTATTTAATTGAGAATTTGTCAATTTCCATTTGGCGAAAAATGTCGTGAAAGGGCGGTTATTATGAATTACAGAAAAGACGGTAATACAATAAGTGTGAGGCTGAATGTCGGCGAGGATATCGTTACCTCATTGCTTGAACTCTGTGAAAAGGAAAATATCGGCTTTGCCGAGGTTAACGGTATCGGTGCGGTCAGCAGAGCGACCGTCGGATTTTACAACCTCTCAGAGGGGAAATATATGCCTAAAACCTTTGACGAACCGATGGAGATTGTCTCGCTCCTCGGCAATATGACAAGAAAGGACGGCAAGCCGTATCTTCATCTGCACGCATCGTTTTCGGGTGAGGACTGCAATGTCGTCGGCGGACACCTTACCGAGGCAATAATCGGAGTAACGGCGGAAATATTTGTCAATATCATTGAAAAAGAGATGGAACGCCGTGTCGATCCCGTTACGGGAATAAATATCTTCAATATTTGAGCAAATTAGACAGTTTTTTCTCAGCTTTCTTGACAAAAAGACGATAATATTTTATTATTAAATAAAATAGAAGAGGGTGTGGTGTTTTTATGTTTCAGTCTTTAGTTGCGGCTTGGGTTGCCCTTGTTATGGCGTTCGTCAGTTTTGTGCCGGGTTTTGTTGTGCCCGAGGACAAGTCGGCGGCAAATGATAAGAGCTATCCATATATCTTCGTTCACGGATTCCTCGGTTGGGGCGAGGATGAGGGTATTGATCAGGACTTTGCCTATTGGGGAGCAACCTCGTGTCACCTGATGCAGAAGCTCAGGGAAAACGGCGTTGAGTGCCGTGATGCGTCCGTCGGACCTTTCTCAAGCAACTGGGACAGAGCGTGCGAGCTTTACGCTCAGCTGACCGGAACAAAGGTTGACTACGGCAAGGCTCATTCGGAAAAGCACAACCATCTTCGCTACGGCAGAACATATGCCGAGCCGATTATAGATAATTGGGGCGAAAAGGACGAAAACGGACTTGTCAACAAGGTAAACCTTATCGGTCATTCCTTCGGCGGAAACACAATCCGACTTTTGCAGGGACTTCTTTCAAAGGGCGATTCTGCGGAAGTTGCCGCAACCGACCCCGATGATATCTCTCCGCTTTTCACGGGCGGAAAGGCAAACTATGTCAACTCCGTCACGACGATCTGTTCTCCGAATAACGGAACAACGCTTGCCTATATTGCGGACGATCTCAACCTGATCGGAATCCTTGAGGTTATGCTGTATATGTATGCGGCGGTTATGGGCCGCTCGCCGATCAACGGCTATGTTGATTTTCACCTTGAACAATTCGGATTGACTTATGTTCCCGGAGAGACGACAACGGTTGCGCATATACATAAGGCTATCAGCACAATGATGAAGCAGAAATATGACAACGTTGCTTACGATCTTTCCTGTGACGGAGCAAAGGATCTCAACGACAGGGTGGCTCTTGACGACAATGTTTACTATTATTCCTACGCTTTCAGAACAACGGCGGACAGCCCCGTTACGGGCAAGCTCCAGATTGCTTTGCCGAGCACGCTGTTTATACTCCGTCCGTTCTCGGAAATGATGGGAGTTTATACGTCAAATCCGAATGCGCCGTATCCGATTGATGAATCGTGGGTTGAAAACGACGGGCTTGTCAATGTCGTTGCCGCAAAATATCCGTTCGGCGATCCGCATAAGGACTATGATCCGGACAATATCCCGACAGGTATCTGGAACGTTATGCCGCTGAGCACGGGCGACCACGGCAATGCGATCGGAATCGGAATTGATGAGGAATCGCTGTTGAATTTCTATATGGGTATGATAAAAATGATTGAAAATCAGCCTATAACCGATTGATAAAAATTTTCAAAAGACAGAATAAACGGGCATCTCCGAGGTAAATTAAACTCGGAGGTGCTTTTTCATTGAAGCAGTGTATTCGTGTTATAAGTATGATCTGTTTTTTCGCTGCGGGCGTCATTATGATGCTTGTCATTGTCGGCTATGTTCGCATACCCGACGAAATGACAATCAGCGAATACGATGAAATGAACGTCGGGAAAACATATGTGTGTCAGGCTCTCGTGAATTACAGCCCTGACGATGTTTCTCCCGTCGAGACCGAATACTCAACCTCCGTCAAGCTCTTTAACGTTTTTCCCATAAAATCGGCAAAGGTAAAGGTCTCACGCCGAAAGTACGTTGTCCCCGGTGGAGACGCTTTCGGAATACGCCTGTATACGAAAGGCGTGATGATTATCCGCATTGACGCAGTAACGACTGCGGCGGGTAACGTAAGTCCCGGCAAGGCCGCCGGACTGAAAGAAGGGGATATGATAATCTCTGTCGACGGGGTCGAGGTTTACCGTAACCGTGAGCTTTCGGCAATGTTTGCGTCGAGCGGCGGAAAAAAGCTGAAGCTCAGAATCGAGCGTGATTCAAAAAGCAGGGAGATTGAGTTTACTCCCGTGCTTTGCTCGGAGGATGCGACCTATAAGGGCGGTCTCTGGATAAGAGACAGCACGGCAGGGATAGGAACAATAACCTGGCATGACAGGACAAACGGAATTTTTGCGGGTCTCGGTCATGCGGTTTGCGACGCCGATACGGGAGAAATAATGCCACTTTCGGGCGGAGATGCGGTCGAAGCCAAGATAAAGGGCTGTTATAAGGGCACAAGCGGCAGCGCCGGAGAACTGTGCGGTGTGTTTTCCTCGGGAACGATCGGCAGTCTCTATATCAACGGCGAAACGGGCGTTTACGGGATAATGGACAGCTTTGATGAGAACGATAAGGTTGTCCCCGTTGCGCTCAGGCAGGAGGTAAAGACCGGCGCTGCCCAAATTATATGCACAATCGACGACACGGGCTCGGCGTATTACGACATCGAAATCGAGAAAATTTTTGACGGCAAGGATAATCAGCGAAACCTTGTCCTCAGAGTGACCGATCCTAAGCTGCTTGAGAAAACGGGCGGAATCGTTCAGGGAATGAGCGGCAGTCCGATAATCCAGAACGGAATGCTTGTCGGTGCGGTAACTCACGTTTTTGTCGACGATCCGACCGAGGGCTACGGAATCTTTGCGCAGAATATGACCGAAACCGCCGAAGGAGTGGAGGACTATCTCAAAGCCTCATAAAGTGATGTCAATTTAAACAAATTATTCAAATTAAATTAAAAATAATTTCCTTTTTGCTCCGTTGACTTTGATACCGCTCTATGTTAGAATAAAAGCACATAAGAGAGGTTCTTTGTGACTGACGGAATTGTGGGTCACCACAGGGGAGCAAGGAACAATACAAGCCGACCGTCTGGGCACACTTATACCTTTAATCTGTATAAGTGCGCCCTTATTTTTTTACGGAGGGATATTTATGAAAAAAATCGCCGTTATTATGGGAAGCGACAGCGATCTTCCCGTAGTTAAAAAGGCAGTTAATGTCCTCGAGGAATTTAATGCGCCCTATGAGGTACATATCTTCTCAGCTCACCGAACTCCCGATGAGGCTGCCGAGTTCAGCCGCACCGCACGTGAGAACGGCTTCGGAGCGATAATTGCCGCCGCAGGTATGGCGGCTCATCTTGCAGGGGCTATTGCTGCAAACACCACACTTCCCGTTGTCGGTATTCCGATTTCTTCGGGCGGATTGGGCGGTATTGACGCACTTTTATCAACGGTTCAGATGCCAACGGGTATTCCTGTTGCTACCGTTGCCGTAAACGGTGCTGCCAATGCCGCTTTTTTGTGTCTTCAGATGCTTGCGATCTCGGATCCCGAGCTTGCCGATAAGATTCTCGAAAGACGCAAAAGCGACAGCAAAGCGGTTCTTGAAAAAGATAGGTCCGTTATGTCCAAGATCAAAGAGTCTTGACGGATATTTTCCCGTGATGCAGCCCAAAGCCCTCTCGGCATATAAGAATATAGCCTTCAAGGACTTTGAACTGCCTAACGAAAAAATCTCTCGTCAAGTTATAGGTTTCTTTTTCCGTGATGCGGATTTTCCCAATTAGATATTAGACGTTAGATATCATCAGACGCAAAAACGAAAACAAAACAATAACAATAAATCGAAAGGAATGGTCAATTATGAAAAAATGTGAACAGCTTTATGAGGGCAAGGCAAAGAAAGTCTTTGCAACGGAGGATCCCGAGTATGTAATCGTTTCCTACAAGGATGATGCAACGGCATTCGACGGACTCAAAAAGGGTACAATCGCAGGTAAGGGCGTTGTAAACAACAAGATGTCAAACTACCTTATGCAGATTCTTGAAAAGCACGGCGTTCCGACTCACTATGTCGAGGAGCTTTCGGACCGTGAGACGGTGGTTCGCAAGGTTTCGATCGTTCCGCTCGAGGTAATCATCAGAAATATCTCGGCTGGCTCTTTCGCAAAGCGCTACGGCGTTGAAGAGGGAATTGTTTTTGCCGAGCCGACAATCGAATTTTCCTACAAAAACGATGATCTTCACGATCCTCTTCTCAACTCGTATCACGCTCTTGCGCTCGGTCTTGCAACCAAGGAGGAGATTGAGAACATCAAGTCGATGGCTTTCAAGGTTAATTCCGTTCTCAAGGAGTATTTCAAGAGCCTCAACGTAACCTTGGTTGATTTCAAGCTTGAGTTCGGCAAGCTCTCCGACGGAACAATCGTTCTTGCCGATGAGATTTCTCCCGACACCTGCCGCTTCTGGGACAGCGAGACAAATGAAAAGCTCGACAAGGATCGTTTCCGCCGTGATCTCGGCGGCGTTGAGGATGCCTATGCAGAAATGATGAAGAGAGTTTTCAAATAAGAAACGGAGATAGCTATGTCGAATATTCATGAAGAATGCGGCGTTTTCGGCGTTTACGCAAAGGAATCCTATGATATAGCAAGCACCGTTTATTACGGTCTTTATGCCCTCCAGCACAGGGGTCAGGAATCCTGCGGAATCGTTGTTAACGACGACGGACTTTTCACAACATATAAGGACACGGGTCTTGTCAACGATGTCTTTACCCCCGATCATCTCAATCAGTTCGGTCAGGGCAACATTGCGATAGGTCATGTCCGTTACGGCACAACGGGCGGCTCGGCACGAGACAACGCTCAGCCGATAGTTGTAAACCATATAAACGGACGTGTGGCGCTCGCTCATAACGGTAATCTCACAAATTCCTATGAGCTTCGCAGTGCGCTTGAGCTGAAAGGCTCGATTTTCCACACAACGTCCGATACCGAGGTTATTTCATATATCATAACTGAGGAGAGGCTCACCGCTCCGTCAATTGAGGAGGCGGTCAACCGTGCGGTGAACCGCATCAAGGGAGCATATTCCCTCGTTATAATGTCGCCGACAAAGATGATTGCCGTCCGTGACGAAATGGGATTTCGTCCGCTTTGCATCGGCAAACTGCCCGAGGACGGCGGATATGTCGTAGCCTCGGAGAGCTGTGCGCTTGACGCAGTCGGTGCAGAATTTGTCCGTGATGTTGAACCGGGCGAGATCGTCGTTTTCGACGGCAAGACGGTTCGCAGTATCAAGGATCACTGCGGCAAGGAAAAGCCTCACACCTGCGTTTTTGAGTATATTTATTTTGCACGTCCAGATTCCGTAATCGACGGAGCGAGCGTGCACGAGGCAAGAATCCGTGCAGGCGCATTTCTTGCACTTGAACATCCCGTTCAGGCGGATGTTGTAATCGGTGTTCCCGATTCGGGTCTCGACGCCGCTCTCGGCTTTGCCAAGCAGTCGGGAATCCCGTATGAAATAGGATTTATAAAGAATAAATACATTGGCAGAACCTTTATTTCTCCGGGTCAGAAGAGCCGTACCAATCAGGTGCGCATAAAGCTGAACCCGATAACCAATGTAATAAAGGGCAAAAGGGTAGTTATGATTGACGATTCAATCGTCAGAGGCACAACCTGTGCAAGAATCGTTAAATTGCTCAGAAATGCCGGAGCAAAGGAAATTCATATGCGTGTTTCAGCTCCGCCGTTCCTCAATCCCTGCTACTACGGCACGGACATCGACTCCCGTGACAACCTCATTGCCTGCCATCACACGGTTGAGGAGATAGCGGAGATTATCGGAGTTGACTCGCTCGGCTACCTCAGCGTTGACAATGTTAAAAAGATTGCCTGCGGCGACCTCGGCAAGGGCTATTGCACAGCCTGCTTCGACGGAAAATATCCGACCGAAGTGCCTACCGAAACGCACAAGAGCAAGTTTGAATGTAAAATTTCCGAAAGACAAAAGGAGAAAAAGTGATGAATACACAATCACGTTCCGAAAGCTACGCCGCAGCAGGCGTGGATATAACGGCAGGCTACAAGGCTGTCGAACTGATGAAATCACACATCGCAAGAACCCTGACATCGGGGGTATGCTCCGACGTCGGCGGATTCGGCGGACTGTTTGAGCTTGATACAACGGGCATCAAAAAGCCCGTGCTTGTCAGCGGTACTGACGGCGTAGGCACAAAGCTCAAGCTCGCTTTCCTTATGGACAAGCACGACACGGTCGGAATAGACTGCGTCGCAATGTGCGTCAATGATATAATCTGCTGCGGAGCAAAGCCGCTTTTCTTCCTCGATTATATTGCCTGCGGCAAGAATGTTCCCGAAAAAATCGCATCAATCGTTTCGGGCGTTGCGGAGGGCTGCGTTCAGAGCGGTGCGGCTCTTATCGGCGGCGAGACCGCAGAAATGCCCGGTTTCTATCCGGTTGACGAATATGACCTCGCAGGCTTTTCGGTCGGCGTGGTCGATAAGTCGAAGATCCTTGACCCGACAACGATGAAAGCGGGCGATGTTGTTATCGCACTTCCGTCAAGCGGAGTTCATTCCAACGGCTTTTCACTCGTCAGAAAGGTTTTTGACGTTGAAAACAGTGATATCAAATCCCCGCGTGAAGAGCTCGGCGGCAAATCGGTCGGCGAAACTCTTCTTACTCCCACAAAGATTTATGTAAAGCCCGTTCTCGCGCTTCTTGAGCAGGTCAAGGTCAAGGGCATTTCCCATATCACGGGCGGCGGATTCTATGAAAATATTCCGAGAAGTATTCCCGACGGCCTCGGTGCGGTAATCGACCGTAAGGCGGTCAAGGTGCTCCCGATTTTTGACCTGATTGCCAAGGTGGGTAACATCTCCGAAAGGGATATGTTCAACACCTTCAATATGGGCGTCGGTATGAGCATAGTTGTTGCTCCCGAGGACGCCGACAAGGCTGTTGAAATTCTCAAAGCCAACGGCGAGGACGCTTATGTGATCGGAAAAATCGAAAACTCAGAGGATAAAATAACGATATGCTGAAAACACTTCGTGAAAGTCTCTGCGCAGGAATCCTGATAACGATCGGCGGAACGGTTTTTCTCTCGTGCGAAAACAAGGTGATCGGAGCGGTACTCTTTTCCGTTGCACTGCTCTGCATCTGTTACAAAGGCTATTATCTTTTCACAGGGAAAATCGGCTATATTGTCGAACAGCACGAAAAAGCTGATTTTGTTAATCTCGCAGTCGGTCTTTTCGGAAATCTGATCGTGACGTTCCTCATCGGAATGATGCTGAGAGAAGTTCTGCCGAATATCGGTGATAAGGCGGCTGAGATGTGCTCGGCAAAGCTGGCGCAGTATCCGTTACATACATTTATCCGTGGCTTTTTCTGCGGAATACTGATGTACCTTGCCGTCAGTATTTACAAGGAGAAAAATACCGCTCTCGGTGTTCTTTTCTGCGTTCCCGTGTTTATTCTTTGCGGATTTGAACATTCGATTGCCGATATGTACTATTTCGGTGTTTCGGGAATTTTCAGTGCGAGAATAGTTCTTTTTATGGCTCTCGTTGTTGCCGGAAACACACTCGGAGCAATGATATTACCGCTTCTGAAAGGAGTAAAGGCTGATGAAAAACAAGGCTGAGATTGCCGTTCTTGTTTCGGGCGGAGGAACAAATCTTCAGGCACTTATCGACGCCCGGCAGAGCGGAATAATCAATTCGGGCAGGATAGCTCTCGTTGTTTCAAACAACAGCTCGGCATATGCGCTTACAAGGGCAGAAAATGCAGGAATCCCGACGGCGGTTGTGCAGAAAAAGGAATGTGCCGATCAGGCGGAGTTTGAAAACAGAATACTGAAATTACTCGAAGAAAATAAAATTGATATGATTGTGCTTGCAGGATTTATGAGCATACTCAGTGCGGATTTTGTTTCGCATTATCCCGAGAGAATAATCAATGTTCACCCGTCGCTGATTCCGTCGTTCTGCGGCGAGGGCTTTTACGGGCTGAGGGTGCACCGTGCGGCGCTTGACTACGGCGTTAAGGTCACGGGCGCAACGGTTCACTTTGTCAATGAAATTCCTGACGGCGGAAAAATAATCCTCCAAAAAGCGGTTGACGTCGAGGACGGCGATACTCCCGAAATTCTTCAGAAGAGAGTTATGGAGCAGGCGGAATGGAAGATACTTCCGCAGGCGACGGAGCTTGTCTCGGCGAAAATCCTTAACGAAAGGACAGAATGAAATGAATATATATGAAGTAAAATCAATGAAGGACCGTATTTCGGGCAACCCATATGTCGGACGCGGAATTGTGATCGGAAAAAGTGCCGACGGAAAAAAAGCGGCGACGGCATACTTCATTATGGGCAGAAGTGCAAACAGCCGTAACCGTGTTTTTACGGTAAAGAACGGCGAGGTCTTTACAGAGCCGTTTGACGCTTCAAAGGTCGAGGATCCGTCGCTGATTATCTATGCGGCGCTCAGAAGTCTTGACAACAGGCTGATTGTCACCAACGGCGATCAGACGGATACAATCTATGACGGCGTTGTTACGGGAAAGAGCTTTTCGGAAAGTCTCGAAAGCCGTGAATTTGAGCCAGATGCACCTAATTTTACGCCCAGAATCAGCGGTATGCTGACATTTGCCGACGGCAGTTTCAACTATGAAATGAGCATACTCAAAAGCCTTGATGAGGACGGCAGTGACTGCGCAAGATACACGTTCTCCTATCCCTCAAAGGCAGGTCTCGGACATTTTATCCACACATACGTGACAGACGGCGACCCGATCCCCACATTTCAGGGTGAACCCGAAAGAGTGGTAATACCCGACAGCATCGACGAGTTTGCCGATGAGATCTGGACGAATCTCGACGAAAACAATAAGATTTCACTTTATGTAAGATATACCGACCTCACGGACGGCAGCTATGAGGAAAAGCTGATAAATAAGAATTGCTGAATTATGCAGAAAGGAAAGGACAGAGTATGAAAGAATTTGAACTGAAATACGGATGTAATCCCAATCAGAAGCCTGCAAAAATTTTTATGGAGGACGGCAGTGAGCTTCCGATAAAAATTCTCAGCGGCAGACCGGGCTATATAAATTTTCTTGACGCATTCAATTCGTGGCAGCTTGTAAAGGAGCTGAAAGAGGCTCTCGGACTTCCTGCCGCAACCTCGTTCAAGCACGTAAGCCCCACCTCGGCGGCGGTAGGAATCCCGCTTTCCGATAAGCTCAAAAAGGCTTGCTTTGTTGACGATATTGAGGGACTTGACGATTCTCCGCTTGCCTGCGCCTTTGCAAGGGCAAGAGGCACGGACAGAATGTGCTCCTTCGGCGATTTCATAGCGCTCTCCGATGTCTGCGATGTCACGACCGCAAAGCTCATCAAGCGCGAGGTTTCCGACGGAATCATTGCCCCCGGTTACGAACCCGAAGCTCTTGAAATTCTCAAATCGAAGCGCAAGGGCAACTACAACATCGTTGAAATTGATCCGTCATATGTTCCCGCGCCGATCGAGCGCAAGCAGGTTTACGGCATCACCTTTGAGCAGGGCAGAAATAACTTTGAAATTAACAACGCACTTCTTGAAAATGTCGTAACCTCCAATAAAAATCTTCCCGATTCGGCAAAAAGGGATCTCATTATTTCACTTATAACTCTTAAATATACTCAGTCAAATTCCGTTTGCTATGCCGTTGACGGTCAGGCGATCGGCGTCGGTGCAGGTCAGCAGTCAAGAATCCATTGTACACGTCTTGCCGGCGGCAAAGCTGACACCTGGTTCCTGCGTCAGTGCGACAAGGTGCTCAATCTTCCTTTCCTTGACACCCTCGGCAGACCCGAAAGAGATAACGTGATCGACGGCTATATCAACAAGAACGAAGAGGACGTTTGCGCCGACGGCAACTGGCAGAAGTATTTCAAAACCCGTCCCGAACCTCTCACCTCCTCCGAAGCCCGTGAATATCTCGACTCAATCAGCGGCGTTGCCCTCGGATCCGATGCGTTCTTCCCGTTCGGCGACAATGTAGAGCGAGCCTACAAAAGCGGCGTAACCTACATCGCCCAGCCCGGCGGCTCAATCCGTGACGATCTCGTCATCAAGGCTTGCGATGAGAGAAATATGGTGATGGCGTTTACGGGTATGCGCCTCTTCCATCACTGATTCTTGACGGATCTTTTTTCGTTATACGAATTTTATCCCTCTCGGCATATAGAAATAT
>DKDP01000024.1:0-3876 GCA_002449395.1 Ruminococcaceae bacterium UBA6845
TCAAGTTCAAAGGTTTCTTTTTCCGTGATACAGCCCAAAGCCCTCTCGGCATATAAGAATATAGCTTTCAAGGGCTTTAAACTGTCTAACGAAAAAATCTCTCGTCAAATTTAAAGGTTTCTTTTTCCGTGATACTAATTTTACCCCTCTCGGCATATAGAAATATTGCCGTCGAGGAATAAAATCCGTTTAACAAAAATCTCTCGTCAAAATGCAGGTGCGGATTTTATGCGGCACGGCATTTTGTGAAATTATTTAATTCATTTCAAAGAAAACGCTTCCTTATCGAAAGGATTTGATAAGCAATGAAAATAATGGTTATCGGAGGCGGCGGACGTGAACACGCCGTCATCAAAAAAATAAAGGAAAACAAATCGGTTGAGGAAATTTTTGCTCTGCCGGGAAACGGCGGAATTGCCGCAGACGCAGTCTGCGTGCCGATCGGTGCAACGGATATTGACGGAATAGTAAATTTCGCTCGTGAAAACGGAATCGACTATGCAATCGTCACTCCCGATGATCCTCTCGTTCTCGGTGCGGTTGACGCGCTCAATAAAATCGGTGTGCCCTGCTTCGGACCGGAGGCAAAGGCGGCGATCATTGAGGGCAGCAAGGTTTTTTCAAAAAACCTGATGAAAAAATATAACATTCCGACAGCTCGCTACGAGGTGTTTGACACTCCCGAGGCGGCGCAGGATTATCTTAAAACGACAACGTTCCCGTCTGTTATCAAGGCGGACGGTCTTGCTCTTGGCAAGGGCGTTATAATTGCGGAAAATCTTGAAGAGGCTCTTGCCGCTGTTGATTCGATGATGAAAGACAAGGTGTTCGGCGCAAGCGGAAGCCGCATTGTTATTGAAGAATTTCTTACAGGCCCCGAGGTCTCCGTTCTCAGCTTCACTGACGGTGAAACGATAGTTCCGATGATTTCCTCGATGGATCACAAGCGTGCGGGCGAGGGAGATACGGGTCTCAATACAGGCGGTATGGGCACGGTCGCACCGAATCCCTACTATACAAAGGAGATTGCCGACGAGTGTATGGAAAAGATTTTCCTGCCGACAATCAGAGCGATGAAAGCCGAGGGCAGAACGTTCAAGGGTTGTCTTTATTTCGGACTGATGCTCACTCCGAACGGTCCCAAGGTTATAGAATATAACTGCCGATTCGGCGATCCCGAGACTCAGGTTGTTCTGCCGCTTCTTGAAAGCGATCTTTTGACCGTTATGCAGGCGGTGACAAACGGAACGCTTGCCGAAACCGATGTCAGGTTCTCCGACAAAAGCTGTGCCTGCGTTGTTATGGCATCGGGAGGCTATCCAAAGTCGTACAAAAAAGGCTATCCGATAACGATCCCCGAGGATATTGCCGACAGCGTGATAATCGCAGGAGCAAAGTCGGTTGACGGACATCTTGTTACTGACGGCGGAAGAGTTCTCAACTCGGTTGCGGTTGCCGATACGCTGAAAGGTGCGCTTGACAAGGCATACGAGAACGCATCGAAAATTAAGTTTGAAAATTCATATATGCGCCGTGACATCGGTCAGAGAGCTTTGAAAGCCAAGGAGGTCGAATAATGGTTTACCGTGTTTATGTTGAAAAGAAAAAGGAATTTGCAAATGAAGCAAGAACGCTTCTCAATGATCTCAGATCTTTTATGCAGCTTGACAGCCTTGAGGATGTGAGAATACTCAACAGATACGACGCCGAGAATATGGATGCGGAGCTGTTTGAGTCGGCAAAGAAAACCGTCTTTTCCGAACCGCAGACGGATATTATCACCGACGAATTGCCCGAGACCGACGCCGCTGTTTTTGCGGTTGAATATCTTCCCGGTCAGTTTGATCAGCGTGCGGATTCGGCGGCGCAGTGTATTCAGATAATTTCAAAGGGCGAGAGGCCGACGGTTCGCACGGCAAAGGTTTATCTTCTCTACGGTGAGCTTTCGGCAGAGGATATCAATACTGTTAAAAAATATGTTATCAACCCCGTTGAGGCTCGTGAGGCGTCGCTTGAAAAGCCGTCAACGCTCAAAACGGATTACAATATCCCGACCGAGGTTGAAACTCTTGACGGCTTCTGCAAATATGATGAGGCGCAGCTTGCCGACTTTGTGCGCAAGTACGGTCTTGCGATGGACGAGGACGACATCGCATTTTGTCAGAAATATTTTATCTCGGAAAAGCGTGACCCGACGATTACGGAAATCCGTATGATCGATACATACTGGTCGGATCATTGCCGCCATACGACTTTCCTGACGACAATTGACAGCGTGAAGTTTGAGGATAAGCTCATTCAGGAAACCTATGACGATTATATAGAAACAAGAAAACAGCTCGGCAGAACAAAGCCGGTTAACCTGATGGATATCGCAACGCTTGCCGTTAAATATCTCAGAAGTACGGGTAAGCTCGATAAGCTCGACGAGTCCGAGGAAATCAACGCCTGTACGGTTAAAATGGACGTTGAGGTGGACGGAAAGACCGAGCCGTGGCTCCTTCTCTTTAAGAACGAGACGCACAATCATCCGACGGAGATTGAGCCGTTCGGCGGTGCGGCGACCTGCATCGGCGGAGCAATCAGAGATCCGCTTTCGGGCAGATCGTATGTTTACGGCGCAATGCGTGTCACGGGTGCGGGCAATCCTCTGAAATCCGTCAGCGAAACGCTTGAGGGCAAACTTCCTCAGCGTAAAATTGTGACAACGGCGGCGGCAGGCTATTCCTCATACGGCAACCAGATCGGACTCGCAACGGGAATTGTCGATGAAATTTACCACGACGGCTATGCCGCAAAGCGTATGGAAATCGGTGCGGTAATTGCAGCCGCTCCCGAAAAGAATGTAAGACGTGAATGTCCCGAACCGGGCGACATTGTAATACTCCTCGGCGGAAGAACGGGCCGTGACGGCTGCGGCGGAGCGACAGGCTCCTCAAAGTCGCACACTCTTCAGTCGCTTGAAACCTGCGGTGCAGAGGTTCAAAAAGGTAATGCTCCCGAGGAGCGTAAGCTCCAGCGCCTGTTCAGAAACGGCGATGTAAGCCGACTTATCAAGCGCTGTAACGATTTCGGCGCAGGCGGTGTTTCGGTTGCGATCGGTGAGCTTGCGGACGGACTTGATATTGATCTCAATGCCGTACCGAAAAAGTATGACGGACTTGACGGTACCGAGCTTGCGATCAGTGAATCGCAGGAGCGTATGGCGGTCGTAGTTGCAAAAGAGGATGTTGAAAAATTCATTTCATTTGCCGACGGTGAAAATCTTGAGGCGACGGTTGTTGCCGTTGTTAAGGCCGATCCGAGGCTTACGATGATGTGGAACGGCAAGAAAATTGTGGATATCAGCCGTGAGTTCCTTAATTCCAACGGTGCGGAAAAGCATATTGACATTGCTCCCGCAAAGGCGGAAATATATAAGAAAGAGATCGTCGGCGGCTTTGGTGAGAACTATAAAAAGACGGTGACCGATCTCAACCTGTGCTCAAAGCGTGGTCTTTCCGAGCGGTTCGATTCAACGATCGGAGCAGGCACTGTGCTTATGCCGTTCGGCGGAAAATATCAGCAGACCCCGATTCAGGCTATGGTTCAGAAAATTTCCGTTGAAAAGGGTCATACCGACAATTGCTCGCTTATGGCGTTCGGCTATAATCCGTTCGTTACGGAAAAGAGCCCGTTCCACGGCGCATATCTTGCCGTTGTTGAATCGGTTTGTAAGCTGATCGCAACAGGTACGGACTTCAAGGATGTTTACCTGACATTCCAGGAATACTTTGAGCGCCCGGGCAAGGATCCCGAAAGATGGGGCAAGCCGCTTGCCGCACTTCTCGGTGCGTTCCGTGCTCAGAAAGAGCTCGGAATCGGTGCTATCGGCGG
>DKDP01000024.1:3918-52907 GCA_002449395.1 Ruminococcaceae bacterium UBA6845
GATGAGCGGAACATTTGAAAAGCTCGACGTTCCGCCGACTCTTGTTTCGTTCGCCGTTTCAACCGATAAAATAAAGAATATTGTTTCGCCCGAGTTTAAAAAGAGCGGTCATATTCTTGTAAGGCTCAGCCCCGAATACGATGAAAACGGACTGCCGAAAACCGATTCGCTCCTTGCCTTATTCGATAAGGTCAGCGAGCTTCTCCGCTCGGGCAGGGCTGTTGCCTGCTACACTCCGGGTATGGGCGGAATTGCAGAAGCCGTTTTCAAAATGGCGATCGGCAACGGTCTCGGCTTCTCATACAGCGACAAGCTCAGTCTTGACGAAATATTCGGACTTGATTATGCCTCGTTCCTGCTTGAAGTAACGGATGTTGTTGCGGGCTCTCAGCTCATCGGTGAGATCACGGATGACGGCAGAATCACATATAAGGGAGAGTCGCTTGACATCAATACGCTCAAAAGGGGATACGAGGAAAAGCTCGAAACCGTTTATCCCTGCGATCTCGACGGCAAAAAGAATAAGCTCGAAAATATTTCTTTCACAGATAAAAAATTCAGCGCACCCGCAATTAAAACTGCGAAACCACGTGTTCTCATCCCTGTATTCCCCGGAACAAACTGTGAATACGACTCCGCAAAGGCTGTTACGGACGCCGGCGCAGAGTCGGAGATATTCGTAATCAACAACCTCTCCTCGGACGGAATCGCAAGAAGCGTTGAGAGCTTCGCAGGCAAGGTTGCGGATTCACAGATAATCTTTATCCCCGGCGGATTCTCGGGCGGTGATGAGCCTGACGGATCGGGTAAATTCATCACAGCGTTCTTCCGCAATGGTGCAATCAAGGAGAAAGTCACGGATCTCCTTGACAGACGTGACGGACTTATGATCGGCATATGCAACGGATTCCAGGCACTTATCAAGCTCGGACTTGTCCCGTTCGGCAAGATTGTTGATACCGACGAGCATTGCCCGACGCTCACATTCAACTCGATCGGCAGGCACCAGTCACGCATTGTAACAACACGTGTGGCATCGGCAAATTCTCCGTGGCTTGCGGGAACAGAGGTCGGCGAGCTTTACAACGTTCCGATTTCACACGGCGAGGGCCGCTTTATTGCAGAGCCGGAAATGCTCAAAAAGCTCATCGCCAACGGTCAGGTAGCTACTCAGTATGTTGATCCCGACGGGGATGCGACCGACGATATTCTCTATAATCCGAACGGCTCGGCTGCGGCGATCGAGGGCATCCTTTCTCCTGACGGCAGAGTGCTCGGCAAGATGGGTCACTCGGAGCGTATCGGCGACGGACTTTATAAAAATGTACCGGGAAATTACGATATGCAGCTCTTTAAATCTGCCGTAAAGTATTTCAAATAACATCAAACTCCGATAACTTCGGACCGAAACCGCATTTTTGCAGTTAAACAGAAACCGCTCAAATTCGTGCTAATATGCACGTGTGAGCGGTTTTCTTCTATCTTACAGTATAATTCAACAACATTTTTATTGTTTTTTCACAGGTAAAAATTAAATCGGAAAAATAATTGGTAAAATTTGGTAAAAATATCTTGACATAATTACCATTAAATGGTAATATATCGATGAAAAAATTTCAGGGAGGAAATATTAATGGAAAATAGGATCAAAATAATGATTGCGGAAAACAACGATTTCGGTCAGAGCTGTGCAAGGGCTTTTTCGTCTTACGGCTATACGGCGGTGATGACGGACAAGGACGGGGCGCAGGTTCTGACCAAAATCAAGTATGAAAAACCGGACGTTGTTATTATGGATGCGTTTATGCTTCACGTGGACGCACTCGGAGTAATAAAGCAAATTCGGGAAATGAAGGATCTTAAAAGACCGATGATAATCGTTCTTTCGAGCGTTGACAATATGCGCTTTGAAAGTGAAATTCTCAACGGCGGTGCGGACTATTATTTCCTTAAGCCCGTTGAGGCGGAGATTATTGCACAGCGTATTTCTCAGCTTTCCGGCTGGCAAAAGAGCGGAGCGTCGGAGAAAAACAGCAACGATCTTGAGGTTGTCGTATCGGAAATAATGCATCAGATCGGTGTGCCTGCTCACATCAAAGGCTATCAGTATTTGAGAGAAGCGATTATTCTTTCAATAAACAACACCGAGATGATGGGCTCTGTCACCAAGCTGCTTTATCCGACGGTTGCAAAGACGTTCAAGACAACCTCTTCAAGGGTTGAGCGTGCAATCCGTCACGCAATCGAGGTCGCATGGGACAGAGGAGATGTCGATGTTCTCAGCTCATATTTCGGATACACCATCCAGTCGTCGAGAGGCAAGCCGACCAACTCGGAGTTCATTGCAATGATCGCCGATAAATTGAGACTCCAGCTCAAAGCGTCGTAATTATCTGACTAAGCTCTTTATCCAATTGAGCTCCTCTTTGTCGATGGAGCGGAATGAGATTATCATCAGGACATAGAGAATGACGGCGGTTATTATTTCCGCTGCGGCGGCAAGTTTAAGGCTGCTCGGATTGAATGAGAAGAAGATAAGGTTTTTCAAAAGATTTGCGCCTATAACGCAGAAAAGAGGAATAAAAATATCTTTGAAGAAGGAAAGCTGTACGTCGCTCACCTTTGTCAGCCGTCTGAAGCTGAGGATGAAATTGACGGTTTCGCTGACGAAAACGACGATTATATAGCCCTTGACCGATAGTACGGGAACAAGGAAATATACGAGTATAACGCAGAGCGATGCGTCGATTATATTGTAGCGCATATAGCTCATCTGCTGGTCAAGCCCCTTGAGCATACCGTCGACCGACATATCGCAGTACATAATCGGAATCAAGGGCGAAAGAATTTGAATATAGATAAAAGCGCTGTCATTGCCGTAAACCGCCAGTGACAGCCTTTTTGCGTTGAAATACATAATTCCTGCCGTGCCGATTGAGAAGATCAGAGTAAGATGGAGAACTCTGGCGATCATATAGTTTATTCTCGGCTTATTGCCCGAGATGTGCAGGGCTGATATTTCGGGCACAAGCAGACCCGAAAGCGACGAGAGCAGAGCCGACGGGTAGAGGACAAGCGGCAGTGACATTCCATGAATCACGCCGTAGGTTGCGAGCGCCGCCTGCGGATCGCTTCCCGATTTGCGGAAGCCTACGGGGATGAGCAGGTGCTCAACAGTCATAAGAACCGAACGCATTTCCGACCCCACGGTGTCGGGCAGAGAAATCCTGAGAAGTCGTTTCCAGATGGTGAGTCCACGCTCTGTTTCCGTCGGCTTGCACACCGAAAAGCGGTAAAGCGTGTAAGAACAGCAGAGTGAGAAAACTTCCGCCGAGGTTATTCCGAAAACTATCGCCGTGCAGGACGCCTCCAAGCCGTGAGAAAGAACCGTTCTGAGGACGAAAACCGTTACTGTGATTTTGAACACCTGTTCCGCAAGCTGAACGGCGGTGTAACGGACAATTTTCTTGACGGAGGTGAAATAGCCGTTGAGAGCCGCTGACATTGAAACAAACGGCAGACTGAGACCGAGCACCTTTAAGGACGGTATGCTGCGTGCGTCGCCGATCCATCTTGCTCCGATCAGGTTTGAAAAGCAGAAAAGCAAAGCGGCAATGAATGTTCCGCAGACAAAGGAATAGATCAGACAGCGGCGCATTATCTGCCTGTCATTGTATTTGCCGAGGGCAATGTTATCCGCAACAAGGCGCATTGCGGCAAGGCGGATTCCGGCGACGGAAAAGGTGATTGCCATACCGTATACGGCGGTTATGAGCTGGAAAAGTCCGATTCCGTCCGCACCTATTTTATTGGTAAGATAAACACTGAAGCTGACGGCGACCGTTTTCATCAAAAATGCCGTTGCTGTCAGCAGCAGAGTATTTGTAAGCAGTTTCTTTGCGTTTGTCATCGGCATCACTCCATATAAATGGTTATGACAAAATCAATAAATTAAGAATTGATATTGAAAAAAAGTTATGATATAATACTAAATACAGATTTTGATTTACAGAAATACAGGGGAGGGCTGATATGAAAAAATTTATTTCGGTTTTTCTTGCTTTTTTGCTGACATTTTCCGTCAGCGCCGCAGGATTCTCAGTATACGCTTCGGATGAATGCCGATGCGGAGTTACACCTGTGGTTTATGTTACGGGCTTTGCAATGACCGATCTGGTTGCAAACCCCGGAACGGATGAGCAGTACAATGTATTTGTACCCGAGGCGTCGGCGATCGTGAGCGCCGTTGCAAGTCTTGTTTTGCCTGCCGTTATGCTCCCGATTACGGGTGATTATGACAGCTTTGCGCTTTCGCTGAGCAAGGCTTTGAATGAGATGATGAAGGACGCCGCCTGCGACGATAACGGTGATCCGATAAACGAAAATGTCGATGTAAAATTCAGGGTTGATCCGACTGCCGAGCACGGATATCGCTGTGATAACCGCTTTAACTACGACTGGCGTGAGGATGTTTTTGATATTGCCGCAGAGCTTAATGATTATGTTGAAAAGACAAAACAGCTAACTCATCACAGCAAGGTTGTCCTCAAGGGTGAGAGTATGGGCGGCGCAGTCGTTATGACTTACCTGAAGCAGTACGGCTATGACAGTGTTGACACGGTGATTATGCAGTCATCCGCTTTTAACGGCATCAATCTTATGGGCGGTCTCTTCACGGGAGATATCAATATTAAATCCGATTCGGTTATAAATTATGTCGGCAATTTCATTGAGGGAAATGATCCTGTTACCGTTCTTCTCAGGTGTCTCTATAAAGCGCTTGCGGGATTCGTTTTTGGTCCCGTATGCGGAGGACTTGACAGGGTGCTTACCAACGGCAAGGATGTGCTTTACAAGAATTGCCTTGACGATCTTTTCGGTAATATTCCCGGCATATGGACTTTCGTTCCAAACGAGTATTACGAAGAGGCTAAGGCTTATATGCTCGACGAGACCGAGAATGCTCTGCTTATCAAAAAGCTGGACGCTTATCATTACGGAGTTATGGACAGCACAAAAGCGATCCTTGACAATGCATTGGCACACGGAACGAAGCTCGCTGTGATTTCAAATTACGGTAAGGCGGCGGTGCCTGTGCTGACAGACGACGGATATCAGAGCGACTTCCTTATCGACACCTCGAGAACATCACTCGGTGCAACCTGTGCCGATTTTGGTGAGACGCTCGGTGACGGTTACACGCAGAGGATCGGCGACGGTCACAATCACATCTCCTGCGACGGCGTGATTGACGCCTCAACCTGTATGTATCCCGAATACACGTGGTTTATAAAGGATATGATGCACACTTGGTACACGGCAGGCTATTACGATTTTACATGGAGCCTTGCTCAGTCAAAATCACAGCCGACAGTGAACAGCATCGCCGAGTATCCGCAGTTCCTTTATAACGATCAGACGACAAAAACAATTGTTCCGCTGACTGACGAAAACAGCAACACGCAGAATACCGATGCTGACGTCAAGGCGGTAATCAATGAAATAATTAACAGATAACGGAGGAAGATTATGAACACAAAATTCAAAAAGGTTCTCTCGGTGGTTATGTCCGCTGCACTTATCACATCGTGCACGGCTCTCGGCTCATTTGCCGTCGATAGGGACATTGACTACAAAATTAACAGTACCTATGCAAAGGTTGATTGGAACACCTACAAGCAGTATAAGACCGATCTTCACAGCCATACCACCGCCACGGATGGTGCGTCAACAAAGCAGGAGACGATCGAGAAGCATTACGATCATAACTTTGATATTCTTGCTATTACCGACCACGGTACAACGGACTACGGATGGGACGATCCGTCGACGAATAGGGCGGTAAAAATTGCGATGACCGTCAGAAAGGGAAATCTACCGATCAAGGTGCTTTCCTCAAAGGGTGAGACAACCGACGGTAAAAATTATACATATGACGGCAATTATTATACCGAGTACGACGAGAACGGCAACGCCGAAAATTCTATGCTTCGTGTACCGTTCGGCAACGAGCAGAACCCGACCTCGTTCAACAACGCACACGTTTGCTCGTGGTTTGTTAACTACGGCAACGACACGATAGGCGGCACAAGCGACTATGAAACGCCGATCAAGAATGTGGATAAGCTCGGCGGACTTTGCGTTATCAACCATCCCGGTGAGTACAGCGGCGCAAGAAATGTTGCAAATTATGATGAAGCATACAATACAGACAACGTGAAGTTCAACTACATTGTCAACAAATTTTCAAACATTCTCGTTCAGTATCCCGCTTGCCTCGGAATCGACGTGAACAGCAAGGGTGATTACAGAACACGTTATGACAGAAAGCTCTGGGATCTTCTTCTTCAAAAGGTTGTTCCGACGGGCAGAAACGTTTTCGGACTTGCTACCTCGGATTCGCACAACGAGGGAATTATCAATTCAGGCTACACCCTTATGTGTATGCCCGAGAAGACTGTTCCTGAGCTTAAGGAAGCGATGAAAGACGGCGCATTCTTCGCCGCAAGCTATTATATGGGCAGCAAGGTTGAACTTCAGTCCTGGTCGGAGGAGCTTAAGGCGGCAGGCGTAGGTCTTGAGCTGGCAGACAGCTTCGCCGAAACTTACAGCAAGATTGTTGAAGAGGAAAATGCAGGCAAACAGCGCACTGTTTTTGAATTTGATCAGGATGCGGTTACTCCCAAGGTAAAGTCCGTTTCGGTCGACGATGATGAGGATACGATCACAATCAGCACAAAGGATGCCTATATGGTTCATTGGATTGCCGACGGAAAGGTGATTGCAACGGGCAACACGATTGATCTTGACGATTATTCGGATGAAATCGGTTCGTATGTCAGAGCAGAGATCGTCGGCGAGGGCGGAGTTATCTATACTCAGCCGTTTACTCTCGAGTACGAGGGCGCGCCCGAGGCACAGACAAATCACTTTGTTGATCTCGGCGGAGCAACAACTCTGCTTGCGGACACAATTGTTAAGTTCCTTGTCAAGGTTCTGAAGGACTTTAAGGTTATTGACATAGTTTGGTATTTCCTTACTAAATAAAGACAAACAGGGGCAGAAATAAAAGCATATTATATGGCTTTCATTTCTGCCTTTTTTGTGACGAGGCGGTTGAATACAGAGCCTTTTCTCGACTTCCTTTTATGGGAGCTGTCAGCGTAGCCGACTGAGGGGTTGTTAAAGTCAGATAAAAATTATCGTTGAACGTGGGCTCATCCTCCGGGGGAGCCGGCGGCGAAGTCGACTGAGGGAGTAAAATTTTATCGGAACTAAACTCCCTCCGACTTCGGCGCAAACCGCCGAAGCCACCTCCCTCAAGAGGGAGGCCACGAGGATTCTGCATCAAAATTAAATTAAATATATCTGACATTTTATTTTAACCTTGGCTTAAACTGCCGAAATTTTTAAAAATTGGTTTACAGGAGGACAATATGGAAAAGATTTTTGATAATGCAAAATTTATTTACACGGAGTTTGACAACTACTTCGACCCGAAAGAAAAGGCGTGGGGCGCTCCGAGACCGAGGCTTTATCAGCATACCGAAATTGCCGAGGGCAGCGGTTTGCCGATGTTTGCAAGTAATTTTGAAATTGGCTCGGACGGAAAAACGGAATTGTTTTTCTCCGCTCTCGGTATAGTTGATATTTACATCAACGGCAAGCGTGTCGGCAACGATGAAATGAAGCCCGGCTGGACAAATTATCATAAGCGTGCGCTTTACTATAACTATGATGTGTCCGATTTTGTCGGCAGGGGAAAGAACAGAATACTTGCCGTTGTTTCGAGCGGCTGGTATTCCGGCAGAATTGTCGGCGATTATTACGGCGGCAATAATCCGGCTTTTATCGCAAATATAATCCACAACGGAGAGTCAATTCTCACCACGAATGAAAATTGGGAGGCAACGGTCGGCGGGTCCGTTCGCACGGCAGATATCTGGGACGGCGAATATTACGACGCAACTCAGGACAGCTACGCTAAAATATCAACAGTGGGCTATGATTCGGCAGAGTGGGGCAAGGCAGAGATTTGCGATTATTTCAACGGCGTGCTGACTCCGTTTGTCGGTCCGACGGTTCAGGTGCGTGACGAGCTGAGCCTCAGATCAAAGGCTATGACCGTTTATGACGGAATCCGATACAACGGTTCAAACTACGGCGAGATAAATATTTGCGCAAATCCCGAGTCGTTTCCGCTCACACTTAAAAAGGGACAGATACTCATAATTGATCTTGAACAGGAGATGGTAGGCTGGGCGAAGCTCACCCTTAAGGGAGCAAGAGGAACGACGGTCAATGTTCACTATGCCGAGTTTCTTAATGACAGCGGCGAAATTTCAAGAGGCAATGACGGCGCAAAGGGCTCGCTTTATACAATAAATTTGCGTTCGGCTCTTGCCAAGGAGATATATATTCTCAGCGGAGACGGAGAGGAAACGTACAGACCAACATTCACCTTTTACGGCTACCGATATGTTCAGATCAGCGCAGAGAACGATATTGAAATCACTGATTTTATATCTGAGGTTGTCGGCTCGGTTACGGAAGAAATCGGAACGGTTGAAACCTCGAACGAGCTTGTTAATAAGCTCATTTCCAACACTCTTTGGGGTCAGCGCGGCAACTATCTCAGTGTGCCGACCGATTGCCCTCAGCGTGACGAACGCTACGGCTGGACAGGCGACGCTCAGGCCTTCAGCGTAACCGCCGCCTACAATGCAAATGTAAGAGACTTTTTCCGCAAATGGATGCAGGATGCACGTGACGCCCAGAGCGACGAGGGAGCATATTCGGAGGTTATTCCGAGAAGCGGTTGCTGCAGCGCCGAGAATGAGGCAGGCTGGACGGATGTCGGCATAATCGTTCCTTATAATATGTACGTGATGTATAATGATATTGAATTGCTGAATGACCACTATGATTCAATGGAAAAATATATTGCTCAGCTTATCGAAAAATTCGGAATGGCAGGAGCAAACGCCCGTTTCGGCGATTGGCTTGCCTATGATCAGTGCGATAAAACATTCATTTCTTCGGCGTATTTTGTTCACGACCTTGACCTTATGATAAAAATGAGTGGTGTACTCGGCAAAAATGACAGAGCCGAGCACTATAAGGAGCTCAGAAAGCAGGCTTACGCCTATTTCGTTGAAAACTATATGAGGGACGGCAAACTGATCGGTCAGACGCAGACCGACAAAATAATTGTGCTTGCCTTTGACCTTGTTGACGGTGATTATGCCAAGGAGCTTGCCGATGAGCTTGTTGAGCAGATAAAGACAAACGGCAACCGACTTTCGACGGGATTCCTCGGAACATATAATCTTTGCACGACGCTTTCAAAGTACGGCAAGGATAAAATGGCATATACTCTCCTTATGCAACGCAACGAGCCGTCGTGGCTTTACAGCATTGACCAGGGCGCAACGACAATATGGGAGCGCTGGAACTCCTATACAAAGGAAAACGGCTTCGGCGATGTCGGTATGAACTCATTTAATCACTATGCCTACGGTTCGGTGGTTGAGTGGATGTACCGCTATATGGCGGGAATCGAGCCTGGAACACCCGGATTTGGCACGGTCATTCTTCAGCCGAGGGTTGACACAAGAACAGCCGAGGAGCTTCCCGACGGTCAGAAGCGTATGACATACGCAAAGGCAAGCTATAAATCGGGCGCAGGACTGATTGAAAGCGAGTGGCACAGCGAAAACGGATTCACATATAAATGCACCGTTCCTGTTACCGCCGAGCTCAGACTGCCGATATTCGGCGAAAAATTCACGGTTAACGGAGTTGAACACGGCTTTGATGAATATGAAATAAAGGACGGCTGTGCGTTAATCGGACTCGCACCGGGTGAATATGTCTTTGAGGAGAAATGATATGAACGACAAACCGTTACTCTGCCTCGGCACGGGACTGGATTTTGATGAAGTCCCGGCAGTTGAGCAGATAGAAATAATGAAATCGGTCGGCTTCGACCAGTTCTTTTACTGCGAAGAGAGGAATCAGCGTGCTTCGGACGATGAGGCCGTTGCCGAAAAGGCGGCAAAAATCGGAATCGGCTTTCATTCAATCCATGCGCCGTTTTACGGAATGGATGATCTCTGGCACGACGAGGACGGCGAGCTTGCGAAAATTATGGAGCAGGAGCTCAGAAATTCAATAGATAACTGCCATAATCTTGACGTGCCGATCGTTATAATGCACGCAATAATCGGGATGGATAACCACACTCCGACCGCGCTCGGCTTGGAGCGGGTCGGTAAAATTATTGACTACGCAATCAAAAGGGGAGTGACGATCGGATTTGAAAACACCGAGGGCGAGTGTTACCTCAAGGCGTTGCTTGACAAGTACGGCGAGCTTGAAAATGTGGGCTTTACCTATGATTCGGGGCACGAGCTTTGTTACAACGGCGGCACGGATATGCTCGGCAAGTACGGAAAATATTTGATTTCAACTCATCTTGACGATAACCACGGAATGACCGACCCGGAGCATCCGAATTTTTTGGATGACTATCATCTTCTGCCGTTTGACGGGTATGCCGATTGGGAGGGGATTGCCAAACGACTTCATAAGTGCGGATTTGACGGCAGTCTGACCTTTGAGGTCGATTCAAAGGGACGCTGCGGAAGTCATTCAAATGATATGTATCTCGGAATGAATATCGAACAATTTGTCCGTGCGGCATATGATCACGCCGTCAGATTCAGAGACCTGTTCTTGGCAACAAAATAAGCAGTAATCCGACAGTTTAAAAGCTGTCGGATTATTTATAAAAATATCAAAATTATTTTCAAAAACAGTTGACAAATGTGTATCTATCTGATATAATATCAAACGTTCCTTGAGGGAACGACAATTGAATGCGAGAGTGGCGGAATCGGCAGACGCGCACGTTTGAGGGGCGTGTGGTAATCCCGTACGGGTTCAAGTCCCGTCTCTCGCACCAAAGATTTAGCCTTGAAACGACGTAGCTACGTGGTTTCAAGGTTTTTCTTTTGCACTTTTGGGGTTTGTTTGGGGTTTAAGTAATGATGGGCGTTAAAACGTCACACATAATTTAAAACGATACAGGTTATTTTATCCTTATTTCGTACTACAATATAAATAGAGTGTCTAAACCTGTAAAAAAGTTCACAAATGGTTATTTTTTACGTTATATATTCATAATACCATAGTTGCAACATCATAATAACCTTGCGAAGAGGTTTATTCTTGTGGAGGAGTTAACAATGAAAGAAGTTAAATCACCGAAAAAGCCGTTGATTTATTATTACGGTATAGTCTTGCTTGTTATTCTTGTGTTCAATATGGTTGTTGCACCGCTTATCATGAATGCAAGGGTAAAAGAGGTTGACTACGGCACTTTTATGAAGATGATTGAAGAAAAAAGTATCGGCAGTGTTGAGGTTGACGATTCGGAAATTATTTTCACAGACAAGGACGAAAAACAGATATATAAGACAGGTGAAATGAACGATCCGAATTTAACGGACAGGCTTTATGCGTCGGGTGCAAAATTCACACGAAATATCGAAAAAGGAATGTCTCCGCTTCTGAGCTTCTTTTTGTCATTTATTTTGCCGCTTCTGATATTTGTCGTACTCGGACAGTATGTCGGTAAGAAGATGATGTCACAGGCAGGCGGCCCAAACGCTATGTCGTTCGGTATGGGTAAAAGTAACGCAAAGGTATATGTCCCGTCGAGCGACGGAATACGCTTCGCCGATGTTGCGGGTGAGGATGAGGCTAAGGAAAATCTGGCGGAAATTGTCGATTATCTTCACAACCCGAAAAAATATTCCGACGTCGGCGCATCAATGCCGAAGGGCGTTCTGCTTGTAGGCCCTCCGGGCACAGGTAAAACAATGCTCGCAAAGGCGGTTGCAGGTGAGGCAAACGTACCGTTTTTCTCGATGTCGGGCTCGGAGTTTGTTGAAATGTTTGTCGGTATGGGTGCGTCAAAGGTCAGAGACCTTTTTAAACAGGCAAAGGAAAAGGCTCCCTGCATAGTCTTCATTGACGAGATAGACGCTATCGGAAAAAAGCGTGACGGACAGATCGGCGGCAACGACGAACGTGAGCAGACGCTTAATCAGTTGCTTACGGAGATGGATGGTTTCGACGGCAATAACGGCGTTATCATTTTGGCGGCCACAAACCGCCCGGAGTCGCTTGACCCCGCCCTGACACGTCCCGGTCGATTTGACCGCCGTGTTCCCGTTGAACTGCCTGATCTTGCAGGACGTGAAGCGATCTTAAAAGTACACGCAAAGAAGATCAAAACAGCGGATGATGTTGATTTCCATACTATTGCACGTATGGCGTCTGGAACTTCGGGCGCCGAGCTTGCGAATATTATCAATGAGGCGGCTCTGCGTGCGGTTCGCAGCGGACGCACAGTGGTCGAGCAGTCGGATCTTGAGGAGAGCATCGAGATTGTTATAGCCGGTTATCAGAAGAAAAATGCAATTATGTCCGATGAAGAGAAGAAGGTTGTTGCATATCACGAGATCGGTCATGCACTTGTTGCGGCGCTTCAGACAGCTTCCGCACCGGTGCAGAAGATTACGATTATCCCGAGAACCTCGGGCGCCCTCGGCTACACAATGCAGGTTGAGCAGAACGATAAGGTGCTGATGACAAAGGAAGAGCTTGAAAACAAAATCGCAACTCTCACGGGCGGACGTGCGGCGGAGGAAATCGTTTTCGGACAGATAACGACGGGCGCCTCCAACGATATTGAGCAGGCGACAAAGCTGGCAAGAGCGATGATTACACGCTACGGAATGACGGACGATTTTGATATGGTGGCAATGGAAACGGTCAACAATCAATACCTCGGAGGAGATTCGTCGCTTGTCTGCTCGGCGGAGACGCAAAAGGAAATCGACAGAAAGATTGTCGAGACGGTTAAAATTCAGCATGAGAAAGCCCGCCGGCTTCTTGCCGACAACAGAGCGAAGCTCGATGAACTTGCAAATTATCTTTATGAAAAAGAAACGATTACGGGAAATGAATTTATGTCTATCCTGAACGGAAAGGACGGCGGAACAGTATGAATAACAGATCTAATTTCGGATGGGGCGAACTGATCATCGGCTTGCTGATGACGGTGCTCGGAATCTACACCTTTGTCTGTCCGCAGAACATTCTGACCGGTGCGATCGTGGTGTATGGTATTATTATAATTGCAATGGGAATCTATGATATTGTCGTATATGCAAGGGTGTCACGCTTTACGGGATTCGGTCCGATGCTTGCGCTGATTTCGGGAATACTCAGTGTAATGTGCGGAATTATGCTGATCGCAAATCCGAGCATAGGTAAATGGGCGTTGACGGTTCTTATGCCCCTGTGGTTCATTGCCCACAGCATTGCGGGACTCACAAGGTCAAACTTTGTAAAACTGGTCGGAAATTCGTTTTACTATTATTTCTCATTGATATTGAATATCCTGGGACTGGTTATCGGTTTCATTATGATTTTCAGCCCTGCGTTTTCGTTTTTCACTCTCCGTATTGCCGCATACATTGTGGCGGTATATCTTGTGCTTTTCGGAATCGGCAGTATAATTACCGCCTTTTCACGCAGAAGATTCGATTGGTAAAGCAGAAATCTCATTCAGTTCAGATAAAAAACAAAGCTATAATTCACTGTCAGTAAAAACAATTGTGAATTATAGCTTTTGTTTTATGTTTGTTTTTCGGTCTTGGATCAGATAATCAGTTCGTCAATGAACGACTGACCGAGAGTTTCAAAATTAGGATCGTTACCCTCAATTACGGGATCAAATCCGCTTATTGCACTCGTCTGATCGTTCATAATTTCATCAACTATCGAAAACTTTTCAATTTTTATTTCAGGCTTTGTGTATTTCATACTTGTACCCCCGAATCGGTGATAAATGCGATAACGGTCTTTATGAAATTAATCAGCTTGGTGAAAATCGAAACGATAATTTCGAACGGTGATTTTTCTGTCGGTTCGTTGAAATCTATGTCCGTCTCTCCGTCGCTGTTAATTTCGGTCAGGTCATAGCTCGCAACCTCGATGGCAGTTGAATCGTTTCCTGTGTGCTGATCGGCAGAGCTCGTGTTAATTTCCTTGATATCACCGTAAATCGGATTGCCGTTTTCGTCGATAATATAAGGTCTTGCCCAAAGTGTGCAGCTGTCACTTGATGTGTCAAGCTCAAGTAATATTTCAAGCATACCGGTAAGGGTGGCGGCTGAAAGTTTTGCCGCTCTCTTCTCAACATTGTCATTGCCGAGAACGAGCGAGTCTGCGTCCGAATAGTTTTTGTCGGTTGTGAAAATTACGCCGTGACCCGTGATCGGACCTGCCGCCGAGGCAACGCTGTGTTCAACATAGAGGTAGTATTTGTTAGCCTCTTTGTTTTCTTTAAGAGTTACAACTCGGCTGACCTGAACGCCCTTGTTTCTCTCCGCTGTGTAGTTCTGACGGGAGGCATATACGGCTTCAAGGTTTGTGTTTCTTACAAGGAAGAAGCTGTATGTTGTGTATGTGCTGACAACCTCGCCGGTATCGGTGTCTCTCCAATAAACGAAGTAGAGATCTGTGCCGGGCTTCTGTACAGGTGCTGTGATTGTTGCAACGTAAAAATCGGAAGTGAGAGCTTTTCTTATTTCCTTACTTACAACCGTTCCGCCCGATACTGTAAGTTTGAAGCTGATCTCATCGCCGCAGTTGATACAGATTCCGTTTTCATCCACGTTGTGCTTCGTGTGGTCTTTGACAGTCAACGGCTTGTCGGCTGTTCCGTTATAGCCGTCGTATGAGTAATCGCCATGCTCGAACAATTTGCCGAATATCTGACCTTCAACGTCGGCGTAGTAGCCCTTGCCGCTTCCGAGGACATCAAAAAGATCCTCTTTGCGGAGTTGAGTTGTACCGAGTATTTCCATTGTGCCGCCGTAGATAACCGCTGTCGGTGTTTCAACGGCTAATAATTTGAAATAGCCGTCGTAGACGTAGTTTTCGGCATTGTCGTTCATCCAGTCAATGGCGGCTTCTGTAAATGTACCGCCGTAGATTTCGGAATCAAGGCCTGCTATTTCAACATGCTTGAAATTACCGTTTTCTATTACAAGCTTTCCCGGAGCTGCATCAGCCGTAGTATCTTCGCTATAAGACAAAACCATTGCGTTTATCGTTCCGTTGCCCGTTATGGTAAGCGTACCCGACTGATGAATCATAAATATGTCTTCGTAATTGTCGGTGTCGATGGTATGTCCGTTGAGGTCAAGCGTTATGCTTGAACCGTTTGTGCTGAAATCAACCTCATAAGAGATAGTAGTATTTTCATAGAGCTTGATCTTGCAAGCGCCTTTCTGTGCTTTGGCGGCTTCTGCTGCTTCCTCAAAGGTGTCGTAATACGTTGTTAATACGTCTTTGCTTGTTACGGAAGCGACGCCCTGTGCACCGCAGTTGGAGCACTTGCCGTTTGCATCCTTGTTATGCTCCTTGTGGTCGAGAACCTTTAACGGCTTGTCGGCTGTTCCGTTATAACCGTAAACACTGTTTGAGTACTGGCTCTTGTCATATGTAAAGCGGGTGAACATATCGCCCTCAACATCGGCGTAGTAGCCCTTGCCCTCGCCGAGGAACATAAAGATATCGTTGAAGCTGAAAGTGTAAAGTTTCTCAAAGGTACCGCCGTTGATATCCATTACGGCACAATCGGTTGCAACGTCCTTGAAATAGCCATCGTTTATAACGATCGTGCGGGTGTCGCTCATATCGGCATACATTATCAGGAGTTCGTCGTTGAATGTACCGCCGTTTATCTCTGTGCTGAAAATGGTTCTTATTGATTTATTGAAAGTACCGTTTTCAATGACAAGTTTTCCTGCCGTATTGTCAAAATAGGTCATTGCATCAATGGAAACATTTATGATTCCGTTGCCCTTTATTGTGAGGGCACCCTTATCGTACTTGATCATCGCCGAGCCGTCCTCGGTCGCATCGTTGATCGTGTGTCCGTTGAGGTTGAATGTTATGTCTGCATCGGCTGCGCTGAAATTAACCGCCGAAGTGAGGCTGATGTCGTCAAAGAGAGTAAGCATACTTTCTCCCGAGATTGCCTTAACTGCCGCAAGCGCTTCATCAAAGGTCTCGTAGAAATACGGTCTGCCGCCGTTCGTCTGCATTGCGGAAGCAACGATTGTTGCGCCGCATTCAAGACAGCGGTGTTCTTCCTCACCTGTGATTGCCGAATGATCGTGATGGTCAACGACTGTAATCATTGAGTCGTTTGCCTCTCCGTCGAAGCCGTAAGCCTCGTTGTCTCTGAGTCTGTAACTACCGAAATTAATTCCGCCTGTTGAATAGTAGCCCTTGCCCTCGCCGAGAGCCGAGTACCAATCAAAATCCTCGCCGCTGGTGGCTAAGCGCTTGTAGCTTCCGCCGTTTAATTTTACTATCGGATAGCCCTCAGAGTTTTCCAAAGCAATGTGTCCGTTCACCGTTGCGTCGTTTATTGTCAGCTTTGCGGGACCCATTGCAGCAATGAATGAGTCAAAAGTACCGTTTTCGATAGTCAGATCGCCGACGAGTTCGCCGACAGCCATAACGCCGAAGTAGATGCTTGAGGAGCCGTTACCCGTAACGGTGAGCTTCTTCAAGGTAAGAATACCGGGCAGGCTTCCCGATGTGTCCTCGAAATTACGGTCAATTCTCTTGCCGTTCATGTCAAGAATGATTTCATCGCCTACCATGGTCTGGATCGACACGGATTCATCGATAACAAAATTATCAAGGAGCTTAACCGTTACGGTACCCGAGATAGTTGTAGCATCGTTCATAGCATCGACAAATCTGTCATACGGTGCAGGATAGTTGCCTTTGTCGTCAATAAGGATTGCTTCGGCAAGTGAGCCGCAGGTCGTGCAGAGATAGTTCTCGTCAAATGTATGCTCTGTACATTCCTTAACGCTGACATTCTCAAGAGTCTTGACCTTGGCATTCGTTACAAGGGTGTTATCCGCAGTATTGCGATAAACGTGACGCTTAACAAGGGCGTCGGCACAGGTCTTGTCGCCCTCAAATGTCAGCTTTTTGAATGAACCGCCCGAGAGCTCTGCGGAAGCGCCGTCGGCAATGGTAACCGTATTGTTAAATTTTGCAGCCTGATAGTCTGCTTCAAGCGTTCCACCGTGAATATTAACGGGGCAGTTGATTGTTGCAACGTTAATATATAAGGTCGTGCCGCTGTTGTTATTGTCATAGACATTGATCTTAACGGACTCATCCATATTGATATAGCCCGAAGCCTCAAGCCTTGCGCCGTCGGAGATCGTTATTGTGCAGTCTTTGCCATAGTCACCGTAGAGCAATTTGAAGCCCTTGGGATCGCCGTATATATCTACGCCGTTTGCAATTATATCGCAGTAATAGTTACCGGTTCTCAAAAGGAATCCGTCATAGCCTGTATTTGATACGAGCTTTCCGAAGAAGTCACCGCGAAGGTCAACAGCGGAGGATTCGTTTGCCTGAACCGTTCCGTAACATGTGATACCGTATTGGGCAATGAAGTTAGAATGACCGCCCATCACAATTGTGAGATCGTCGTCATTTCCGTTTGAATCGCCGAATACGCCGCCCGATACATAGCAATACGAGTAATCGTAGCCGTAGATCGTGCCAAGGAATGTACCCTTACCGTCAGCGATTCTGAGTATGGCGTTCTTACGGAGTGTGATCATGCTATAAACCGTGTGGCCGTTTGCATCAAAGAAGAAATTACCCTGAGTAAGCTCTATCGGCTCATAGCAATCGGTGAGCAGAGAAAGGGTGCAGACCTCATAATCCTTAGTGCTTGCAAGTGCAAGTGCTTCATTGAAGTCCGAAAAATATGTAGCTTCCGTCTGATTGTATTTCACGATTTTAGCTACAATGTCGGCATTACATTCCGTACATTTGTTGTCCTCGGTAATCGAGGGGTGGGTGCAGTCGCCGCCTGCCGCAAAAGCTGTTATCGGCATTGCGGAAAGCACAATGACGATCGACAGAATCGCAGACAGAATGCGGAAGAGCTTTTTCTTTTTCATGCAACGTCTCCTTTGTCCTTTTTTGCGCCCCGAAGTCCCGAATCGGATCGGGACTGGAGCTGTATTGCAATCTTTTCCTTATACATTATATTAAGAAAAAAATCATTTTATCGCAAGGCTTTTGGCACAAGCGGTCAATTTTTGGCACAAGCGGTTCAACCTGTTATGCAAAACACTTGTTTTTAAACCGCTTTTGTGATATATTTGTAAAGAAATAATGCAGGCAGGTGATAAAAATGAGAATAGCTCTTGTCGATGACGATATCGGTTCGATAGACCGTCTTGAGCGGTTGATTGCCGACAATACGGACAACTCGACCGAAATAAAGCGATTCTCGAGCGGCGAGAAACTGCTTGAAAACTTTTCGGCGGACAGCTTTGACATGATTATTCTGGATATTTTTATGAACAAGCTCACCGGAGTTGACACGGCTCGTAAAGTACGGGAAACCGACAAAAATGTCAAGCTCGTTTTCTGCACGTCGAGCAATGATTTTGCCTGCGAAAGCTATGAGGTCAATGCCTGCTATTATCTGCGCAAGCCGTTCACGGACGAGGACTTCGCAAAAATGCTGGATCGCACCGAGCTGGATAAGCTGGAGCTTATGCGCTCTATCCGATTGCCCGACGGTCAGCCGATTGTCCTGAGAAATATTATTTATGCCGATTTTTCTTCTCATTATATGACCTTTCATAACAAAAACGGGGCGAATACCGTTTCCCGTGTTTCTTTTTCGGAGGTCGAACCGATCCTTTGCGAAAACTCTTATTTTTGCAGTCCGTCCAAGGGCGTTGTCGTCAATTTCTATGAGGTTAAGCTGTTGGACAGCGACGTTTTCCTGATGAGTGACGGAACGAGAATCCCGATCAGCCGCAGAAAAAGCAAGGATGTCAGGGAGGAATACGCACGTTTCAGATTTGACATTCTTCGGTGCGGAGGTGAAAGATGATGCCGGCAGGGTACAGAATAGCGGAGATCCTTGTCTATTCGCTTTTAAACTTCCTCCCATTTCTGATTTTGGCGCTCTATCCTTTCAGAAACAGACTGCGCTTTTCAAGGTCGGTTACGGGACTTCTTATCGTGCTTATGACGGCAGTGCAGCTCGGGCTCGGTGTTTGGGCGGCTCTGTTTTCAAACGGCAGGGCGGGACTTGTCAGTATGGTGAGCACGGTGCTTTATGCGGCGTTCTTCTTCCTGAGCGTGAAAATATCGTGGGGCAAGGCGCTTTTTACCTTGCTTATGATTTCAAATACGGCGAATCTTGCCGTCGTCGGATCAAAATGTATTGAGGGTTTGCTCTTTCCCGAACTTGCGGTCCAGTCATATCGCTGGTCGTTTTCGCTCATAACATTTCTGGTCGAGATCGTATTTTGGATACCGATCTTTTTCTATATGAAAAAGGTCTATACACCTGCGGTCGAGAAGGAGCCGTCGGGCTTTGAATGGAAATTTCTGTGGCTCATTCCCGCAACATTTTATTTGATCTGGTACTATGAAATTTATTTCGACTCCTCACAGTCAAGCCTGCAAATTTCGCTTCAGCCGAAAAATGCACTTTTTTTGCTGCTTATAAATATCGGTGCTACTCTTGTGTATTATGTTGTGACAAGGCTGATCTCCGAACAGGGAAAAAATATGGAGCTTCAGGAGAAAAACCACCGCTTGGCGATGCGTGAGCTTCAGTATGACAGCCTTACAGAAAAAATAGCCGAGGCAAGGAGGGCAAAGCACGATGTCCGTCACCACATCGCCCTGATGCAGGAATTGCTCGGTAAAGAGGATTACGAAGAGCTCGGAAAATATTTGCAGGAATACAGTATGAGCGTGCCCGACGATACGCCGATCGCTTTCTGTGAAAACTCGGCGGCAAATGTGGTTATCGCTTATTTTGCACAGCTTGCAAAAAACAACGGAATAGATTATTCGGTGAGCACAAATATTCCCGAAAACATAAAAATCGAAAAGACGGATCTTTCTGTTCTGCTCGGAAATCTTCTGGAAAACGCAACCGATGCCTGCATCGAAAACGGCGGCGGAAAAATTATAATCCGAGCGTCGTATGAGGCTCGCTCGCTTTGCTTTGCGGTCGACAACAGCTTCAACGGCAACACCGAGCGAAACGCAGACGGAACTTTCACCTCAACAAAGCACAGCGGCAGGGGACTGGGAATAGAATCCGTGAAAAGCATTGTCGAAAAATACAACGGTATCTGCAAATTTGAAACCGACGGAAAAATGTTTTACGCCTCGGTAATGATAAACGAAAAATAAAATATGAGAAAAGCTGTAACATTGAAAAATTCGCAATGTTACAGCTTTTAATTATTCTTCAAGCTCTTTGACAACCCTTTTACTGCAGGTGACAAATTTCTGAACAATAAGAGGCATTGTGTTTTTTGACTTGACGATTATTCCGAGATCACGGTGCTCGTCGGGGTAGAGCGGCTTTGTTATGACGTTGCCTTTCATTCCGTCGAGGATCAGCTTCGGCAGAATACTGTATCCGAGACCGTGGCTGACGATCGAAACGACTGTTGCGTCGTCAACCGTTGTGGAGTTGATGTTCGGTTCTATTCCGCTTTCCTGAATAATTCTCAGAATGTCACCGTCGGCTCCGTATGTCGGGATAAAAAACGACTTGTCCTGGAAGAAATCCATTGTTATATAGTCGTCGTTATTGGTGTCGTTCGGCGGAAGAACGGCGAAAATCGGATCGTCAAGCAGGTGGATCCAGTCGAATTTATTGTTTTTGATAAGGCTCATAAATCCGAGATCGACCTCGCTGTTGGCAACGAGACGTGTTATCTCTTCGGGCAGTCCGACGTGAAGCTCAAATTTCGCATTCGGATTTTCCTTGCGGAATGTGCTGATGACCACAGGCAGCCAGTGGTTGGCGATGCTGGAATATGCTGCGATTCTGATAACCTTGTTGTCGTCGGCTTTTATATTTTTAATCGCCGTGTCAAGCGCCGCAGCGGCGTCCGTAAAGCTCTTGATATACGGCAGCAGTTCCTGACCGTCGGGGGAAAGCCTGACGCCGAGCTTTGTTCGCTGAAGCAGTGAAACGCCGATTTCTTTTTCCAATCTGTTCATCATATGCGTCAGTCCCGCCTGCGTATAGCCGAGTTCCTCGGCGGCTCCCGTGAGGCTTCCGCACTCAAGTGATTTTAGTAAAGCATGAAATTTTTCTGAATCCATAAAGTTATCTGTCCTAACGTAATAACATTTTGTAATAGATATATTATAATATGTAGGTTTACTTTTTGCAATATTTATTGTATAATTTTTTTACATTTTTACAGTTTTTTGGATTTTCACAAAATGAGAGGGGATTAAACCAAATGTCAGAATTGAAAAAGAAATACGGATTGATAACGGCTATCTGTATGGTTGTAGGTATCGTTGTCGGCTCCGGCGTTTTCTTCAAAGCCGAGGCAATGCTCAACATTACAAACGGTGACTTGCCTGTCGCACTTATCTCATGGCTTATCGGCGGTATCGTTATGGTCATCAGCGCCTACACATTCGCCGTTATGGGAACAAAATTTGAAAAGATCAACGGCATCGTTGACTATTCCGAGGCTCTTGTCGGAAGCAAGTACGCTTACTATGTCGGCTGGTTTATAGCTTCGATCTATTATCCTGCAATGACATCGGCTCTTGCGTGGCTTTCCGCAAGGTACACAATGGCTCTTTTCGGCTACGGTGCGGCAGATGCGGAAACAATGATTCTTGCCTTTGTTTACCTTGTTTTCAGCTTTGCGCTGAACACACTTTCTCCGAAGATTGCCGGTCATTTCCAGGTTTCAACCACAATCATCAAGCTCATTCCGCTTGTTCTTATGGCAATTGTCGGAACGATTTTCGGAATCAAGAACGGTGTTCTTATGGACAATATGAACTCTGTTGTTGAGCTTGTTAAGGACGCTGAGGGCAATATCGTTTCCAGCACACAGGTTGCAAGAGAGGGAATATCCACACACCTTATTCTTGCCGGCGTTTGCACATCCGTTTTTGCATATGAGGGCTGGATTATTGCAACGGCTATCAACTCCGAGCTTAAGAATGCGAAGAAAAATCTTCCGCGTGCTCTTGTTCTCGGAACAATCATTGTTGTTGTTGTTTACCTGCTTTACTATATCGGAATTTCAGGCAGCATTAAGACGGCTGACCTTCTTCCGAACGGTGCAAGTCTTGCATTCAAGACTATTTTCGGCAACGTTGCGGGAACAATTCTGACCGCGTTTATCGCAGTTTCCTGCCTCGGTACACTTAACGGACTTACACTTGCCTGCGGACGTGGATTCTTCTCACTTGCAGCAAGAAATCACGGTCCGAGACCCGATTTCCTCGGCGAGATCGACAAGGCTTCGGATATGCCGTCAAACGCATCAATCGTTGCCCTTGTTGTCAATGCTGTTTGGCTTTTCTATTTCTATATGGCAAACCTTACTCCGTTCGCAAACTACACGGGAAAAGGCTCGATCTTCCTTTTCGATTCAACGGAGCTTCCGCTTATCTGCGTTTATGCTTTCTATCTTCCCGTTTATATTATGCTTATGGTTAAGGGCAAGGATCTTAATGTGTTCCGCCGTTTTGTTATGCCTATCCTTTCATTCGCAGGTTCCTGCCTGTTCATCTATGCTGCTATCGATAAGCACGGCGTGAAGAATATCGGCTTTATCATCATTGCTGCGGTTATTATGCTTATCGGTGCTCTTACCTATAATTCCAAGGGCGCAAAGAAAGCTAAGCCAAAGAAATAAATGATTGAAAGATTGGGTTCGTACTTCGGTACGAGCCCTTTTTTATTGACATCAATCCAATTATGGGGTATGATTATAGAAACCTTTTAAATTCAGCAAAGAAAAGGAAAATATGGGGTATGACATTAAAAGAACTTGAAGTAGGGAAAAGCGCCGTAATACGCAAGGTTGGTGGCAACGGAGCGTTACGTCAGCATTTTCTCGATATGGGTATGATCCCGGGCGCCGAGGTTACGGTAGTTAAACTCGCTCCTATGGGGGATCCGATGGAAATACAGATCCATGGCTATGAGCTTACGCTCAGACTTGCCGAGGCTCAGCAGATAGATATTGAGCCGATCAAGCACCGAAGCCGCAGCCACGAGGGCGTTAACCGTTCACGGAATCTTGCCCACCCGGGACTCGGCGAGGAGGGCAAATATCACTCCAAGGTAGAGGAAAAGCCTCTGCCGGATGATACGGTGCTTACATATGCGCTGGTCGGTAATCAGAACTGCGGAAAGACAACGCTATTCAATCAGCTGACGGGTGCGAAACAGCACGTCGGCAATTTCCCCGGAGTTACCGTTGACCGAAAGGACGGTGTGATCCGTGGATATCCGAACACAAGAGTAACCGATCTCCCGGGTATCTATTCAATGTCCCCGTTTTCAAGCGAGGAGATTGTTTCACGCAGCTTTGTTATTGACGAAAAGCCGAAAGCCGTAATTAACATCGTTGACGCAACGAACATAGAACGCAACCTTTATCTCACAATGCAGCTTCTTGAAATGGATGTTCCGATGGTTGTTGCTCTGAATATGATGGACGAGGTTATCGGCAATCAGGGCTCAGTTGATGTTAATGCAATGGAGTCTATGCTCGGTGTGCCCGTTATCCCGATTTCGGCGGCAAAGAATGAGGGCGTTGATGAGCTGATCCGCCACGCAATACATATCGCAAAGTATCAGGAGTGCCCGAAAAATCAGGATTTCTGTGACAAGAACGATCATAACGGTGCGGTACACAGGTGTATTCACGCAGTTGTTCACCTCATTGAGGATCATGCGGCGAGGGCGGGACTTCCCGTGCGTTTTGCCGCAACGAAAGCGATAGAGGGCGACTCGCTTGTTCTGAAGCAGCTTGAGCTTGATCGGAATGAGCTGGAGCTGTTGGAGCATATAGTTGTGCAGATGGAGACCGAACGTGGTCTTGACCGCAGTGCGGCGATAGCGGATATGAGATTCGATTTTATCGAAAATCTCTGTGAACAGACGGTTATAAAGCCGAAAGAGAGCAAGGAACGCCTGCGCAGTGAAAAAATCGACCGAATCCTCACAGGCAAATATACTGCAATTCCGTGCTTTATCGCAATTATGCTTGCGGTTTTCTACCTGACATTCAATGTCATAGGTGCGGCGTTGCAGAAGCTGATGGAAATCGGAATTGACAAGCTGTCGGAAATTACAGACAGGGCGCTGACATCGGCGCAGGTCAATTCGGCAATTCACAGCCTGATTATTGACGGTATTTTTACTGGCGTCGGAAGTGTACTGAGCTTCCTGCCGATTATTGTAACGCTGTTTTTCTTCCTGTCACTTATGGAGGACAGCGGATATATTGCGCGTGTTGCGTTCGTTATGGATAAACTGCTCAGAAAGATCGGCTTGTCAGGTAAGAGCATTGTCCCGATGCTTATCGGCTTCGGCTGTACCGTGCCAGCGGTTATGGCAACGAGAACCCTGCCGAGTGAGCGTGACAGAAAGATGACGATTTTGCTCACTCCGTTTATGAGCTGCTCGGCAAAGCTGCCGATTTACTCGTTCTTTGTCAGCGTATTTTTCCCGGGACGGGGCGGTCTTATTATGACGGGTCTGTATGTTCTCGGCATAGCACTCGGAATCCTCGCCGCCGTTCTCTATAAGGGAATTATGTTCAAGGGTGAGCCCGTACCTTTTGTTATGGAGCTTCCGAATTACCGTCTGCCGGGAGCGAAAAATGTTGCTCAGCTCCTTTGGGAAAAGGCAAAGGACTTTTTGCAGAAAGCATTTTCCATTATTCTTATTGCGACGATTGTCGTGTGGTTCCTCCAGAGCTTTGACACTCATTTCAATATGGTCAGGGATTCCGCAGACAGTATGCTTGCGAAAATATCGGGCTTGATTGCTCCTGTTTTTGCGCCGCTTGGGCTTGGCAACTGGAAAATCTGCACGGCTCTGCTCAGCGGATTTATGGCAAAGGAAAGCGTCGTTTCAACCTTGGAGGTTCTCTTCGGCGGAAATATCGCAACGGTACTCACTCCGCTTGCCGCCGCTTGCCTTTTGGTGTTCAGCTTACTGTATACACCCTGCGTTGCGGCGATTGCGTCAATCAAGCGTGAGCTCGGTGCAAAATGGGCTGTCGGAGTTGTTGTATGGCAGTGCGTTGTAGCATGGGTTGCTGCGTTTATAGTATATCTTATCGGAATGGCGGTAGGTCTATGAATATATGGGATATAATCATCGGTGCGGTTCTCGTGCTGATAATTGTCGGTGCGGTTGCTGCCGCTGTAAAGAGGAAGAAAAAGGGCGGCTGCTGCGGCGGAAGCTGCGGACAATGCAACTGCTGTAAAAATAAAAAATAAAGTATTAATCAGTGAGAAAAACAAGGATTGTTGCGTGCAGTCCTTGTTTACTTTTTGTCGGATTTTTGTTACAATAAAGCTGTAAATAATTCAATCGAGGTAGCTATGAAAAAAATTGTTGCGGGAATACTTGCTCACGTTGACGCAGGAAAAACAACGCTTGCCGAAGCGATGCTGTATCGGACGGGAAAGCTCAGAAAAATAGGCCGTGTCGATCACGGAGACACGGCTCTGGATACCCATACGCTGGAGCGCCGGCGTGGTATTACCATCTTCGCAAGTCAGGCTGTTTTTTCAACCGAGAATACGGAGTTCACTCTGCTTGATACGCCGGGTCACGTCGATTTTTCTGCCGAGACAGAGAGGGTGCTCGGTGTGCTTGATTATGCAATTTTGGTTATCAGCGGACTTGACGGGGTTCAGGCACACACACGTACGCTTTGGAAACTGCTGAAAATGTATAATGTACCGACCTTTGTTTTCGTTACGAAAATGGATTTTGCAAGAAAAAGCAGGGATGAGATTATTAAAAATCTCAATTCCGAGCTTGACGGCAGTTTTATTGATTTCAGCGATCTTTCGGCTGTCGGTGAGGAGCTTGCCCTTTGCAGCGAGAGTATGATGGAAAAGTTCCTTGACGGAGAAGCACTTACGGATGATGAAATCGCAGGGGCAATTGCCGCAAGGCAGGTGATACCGTGCTTTTTCGGCTCGGGACTGAAGCTGGAGGGTGTAGACGAGTTCATAGCCGCAATGGAAAGATTCACATTGCAGAAGATTTACCCCGATTCATTCGGCGCAAAGGTATTTAAAATAAGCCACGACCCTCAGGGGGTCAGGCTGACGCACATTAAGGTTACGGGCGGCTCGGTTAAGGTGCGTGACATCGTAAACGACGAAAAAGTCAGCGGAATAAGAATTTATTCGGGAGCGAAATTTACAACGAGCGACGAGGTCGGCGCAGGCGAAATCTGCGTACTGACGGGTCTTGACAAGACATACAACGGTCAGGGGCTTGGCTTTGAATCGTCGGGCGAAAGCGCTGTACTGGAGCCGGTGATGAATTACCGTGTCGTTCTGCCGAAGGACTGCGACGCACAGACTATGCTGCCGAAGCTCAGAGAGCTTGAGGAGGAGGATCCGCAGCTCCACGTGAGCTGGAACAGCCATTTGCGTGAGATTCACGTCGGACTGATGGGAGAGGTTCAGGCGGAAATTCTGAAAAGCATTGTTGCCGAAAGATTCGGCGTTAATATAGGCATCGACTCGGGCAGAGTTATGTATAAGGAAACGATTGCCGACACAGTTGAGGGAGTCGGACATTATGAACCGCTCAGGCATTATGCCGAGGTTCATCTGATTATGGAGCCCTTGCCGAGGGGAAGCGGACTTCGGTTTAAAAGCGATTGCAGCGAGGATGTACTTGACCGAAACTGGCAGAGGCTGATACTTATGCATCTCGGCGAAAAACAGCACCTCGGCGTGCTGACGGGTTCGCCGATAACGGATATGAAAATTACTCTTGCCGCAGGCCGTGCGCACGTCAAGCATACCGAGGGCGGAGATTTCCGTCAAGCAACGTACCGAGCGGTAAGGCAGGGTCTTATGAAAGCGGAGTCAAAGCTCCTTGAACCGTATTCTTCGTTCAGGCTTGAGGTGCCGAGCGAGCAGATCGGAAGAGCGATAAACGATATAAGGATGAAGTCGGGCACATTCGATTCTCCCGAGGACAGCGGCGGAATATCCATTCTGAAAGGAAAAGCTCCCGTTACGGAGCTCAACGGATACGCTTCCGAGGTTGCGGCATATACGGGCGGCAGGGGACGTCTGTATTGCGAGAGTGCAGGCTATGACGAGTGCCACAATTCAGAAAAGGTGATAGCCGAGCTTGCGTATGATCCCGAGGCTGATCTCGATAATACGCCCGATTCCGTGTTCTGCGCCCACGGCGGCGGATTCGGCGTCAAATGGGATAAGGTCGAGGAGTATATGCACCTTGAAAGCTGTCTGAAAAAGGAGAAACCGTTCACACCCTCGGTCAATCGCAGAAATCTGCATATTGACGACAAGGAGCTTGAGACGATAATGGAGCGTGAATTTGGCAAGCCGAAGTATGAGCTTTATCGTCCGAAAGTCAAAGCCGCAGATGAGGAGAACGGGGAGGTTGAACTTAACGATCGCAAAAACTATGTTTTGGTCGACGGTTATAATGTAATTTTTGCGTGGGATGAGCTGAAACGTCTTGCGGATACGGATCTCGGGGCGGCGAGAGAGCGGCTGATGGAGATTCTTTGCAATTACAGCGCATATACAAAGAACGATGTTGTGCTTGTTTTCGACGCATATAAGGTGCCCGGAAACACAGGCGAACGGTTCGACTTCCACAATATTCACGTTGCTTATACAAAGGAGAGGGAGCTCGGCGATGTTTATATCGAAAGACTGATTTCCGAGATCGGAAAGAACGACCGCGTGCGGGTCGTTACATCGGATAACCTCATTCAGCTCTCGGCGGTTCGCTTCGGCGTTCTCAGAATGTCGGCGGCGGAATTTGAACGTGAGGTCGATTCCGTTCACGCAAAAATCGGCAGATTCCTCGACGAGATAAGAGAGAAAAATCAAAAAACAAAGGTTGATGAGATTACCGGAATCTGACGGTTTGTAGGATCAAATAACTTAATTGCGTTGCGGATAAAAATTTATCTCCCGATAAAAATGCAGGCTCTATTAAGCATACTCGGTTTAGAGGTATTGTTTAGTTTGTTTGGCGACAGTTGAGCTATGCGTTTTTTGTGCGTGGCTTCGGCTGCGCACTTTTTATTTGCGGAGGAAATATTTATGGGATTTTCAGAAAATTTAAAAACGGCTCGTAAGGCAAACAAAATAACACAAAAACAGCTCGCAGAGGAACTCGGAATTAGCCGTTCTGCTATCGCAAAATATGAAACAAGCGATGTTTTGCCGAAAACAAAGAACATTAAGCGAATATGTGAAATTTTTAATCTTACATTTGATGAACTCTTTTCCGATTAAATTTGCCGAGTTTCCGCGTCGGAGATTTGTGATTATACAAAAACAGCAGTGATGATTTCATTTTTCATCACTGCTGTTTGTCATTTAGTTTTGTTTCAAAAGCTCATAGACCTTTTGATATTTTTCTTGCGAATACTCTTTATTGAGCGGAAAATCCGATTCGCCTGCAATCTCGGCAACGTCGGCTTGCTTGCCCTTGAAGAACTTCTTTGCGTAGGAATTAACCTGATAAAGTGCCTCCCCGTAAGCGTCCTCGTCATCAACCGTGTTGACGAGAGCCTTGACGTCATCGCTCAGTGTGTCGCTCTCGGCGAGATCCGAGTTTGAAAAGGCAATCAGCCGCAGAGCAAGGTTTGCCGCCTTTGCGGACGAGCCTGCCGTGCCGATCGGAAGATTTTTTATATCGGCAAAGATGTCCTCAATCGAATCACGCTTTGACTGAGGCTCCGTCGGAGCGGCTGTTGTTATCTCCGGCTCGGTCGTGGTCTGTTCCTCGGTTGCGGAGTCCGTTGCAGTCTCTGTCGTTGTGGCTTCGGTAGTGGGTGTGTCCTTGACGGAGGAAAGGGAACAAGCGGTAAAAGAAGAGATAACGAGGGCGAACATTGATAAAATCGCTAAGGTTTTGAGTGCTTTTGCCATAATCAATTTCCTTTCTGTCGTTTGATAACCTTGAGCCTTGAGAAGTCCTCACGCTCTTTTTCATCAAGCGCATCGGAGATGAACTTGACGGTTGATGTAAATTTCGGGATCATAACGTTGCTCAGGGCGTTTGTACGCTTCTGAGTCTTTTTTATTGCGTCGGCAAGGCGCATAACGTTGCTTTCTATCTCTGCAAGCTGAACAGTCAGATATTTGACCTCTTCAAAGTTGATATATGCCTCGTCAAGCAAGGAATCGGAAGCATTGAGGCCGTAGTAAAAATACCTGTTTCTGCGCTCAAGCGAGAGCTGAGGAAGCTCAACGCCCATAACGCTCCTTACCGTCATATTGAGCCCGTTGTCGACGGGAATACTCTCGGCAAAGGAGGAACAGTTACCGATGGATATCTGCGCCTGCTCAAGCGCATAATATGCCTTTGCATATGCGGCGTTGATCTCGCTCTGGATTGTTGCGGCACGGCTTGTCATCGTCATAATCTCACGGATAAGAATGTTACGCTTCCTGTCCATAAGGTCGTAACCGAGCTTTGCAAGGTCAAGTGATTTTTTTGTAGCAATCAGGTTGTTTTTGGTCGGGAATACCTTTGAACTCATCGGCTGTTCTCCTTTCGTAAAGTTGGTGGTTTTTGGAAATGTAGTCGGTTTTGGTGGGGCTATATTATTTAAATCTCCGCCAAACCCCTCAGTCACGGCAAGCCGTGACAGCTCCCCTACAAGGGCGCCAAGATTTATTTTCTTCTGGATTTGGGTCGATGTGGTCATCGACCCCTACGAAATCAAATAAATATCATTATTATAGATTCCTATTTATGCAGAAATTTTGTAGCCTCCCTCTTGAGGGAGGTGGCTTCGGCGGATTGCGCCGAAGTCGGAAGGAGTTTAAGGTTAATGAACTTCTTACTCCCTCAGTCGGCTTCGCCGCCAGCTCCCCCGGAGGAGGAGCCCACGCTCTAAGAAAACTTCTGCTGACATCTTAACGCCTTCCCCTTGAGGAAAAGCGTTGAACGGCTTATTTACCTTTATAATACTTCTCAATCGTCTTGTTGTCAACACGGTCGAGATCCTCACGGGGCAGCTCGGAAAGAAGCTCCCATCCGAGGTCAAGCGTTTTCTGGATCGAACGGTTTTCATACTGCGACTGAGAAATAAACTTCGCTTCAAAGTCCTTGCCGAACTGCAAAAGACGTTTATCCGATGCGGAAAGCTCATCCTCACCGATAACGCTTGCAAGGCTCTTTGCGTCCTGAACCTTTGCGTAGGAGGAGAAGAGCTGGTTGGCAAGTATGCTGTGATCCTCACGGGTGTAGCCCTCGCCGATGCCGTCCTTCATAAGACGTGACAGCGACGGAAGAATACCGATCGGGGGATAAATACCCTTTGAATCAAGCTCACGGTCAAGAACGATCTGACCCTCCGTAATATATCCCGTAAGGTCGGGGATCGGGTGGGTGATATCGTCGTTCGGCATTGTGAGGATCGGAATCTGAGTAAGCGATCCCTTTGATCCCTCGATGATTCCTGCACGCTCATAGAGCGAAGCAAAGTCGGAATAGAGGTAACCCGGGAAGCCCTTTCTGGCGGGAATTTCGCCCTTTGACGAGCTAAATTCACGTACGGCCTCTGCGTACGACGTCATATCCGTCAAAATTACAAGCACATTCTTCTGAAGTGTGAACGCAAGGTATTCGGCGGCAGTCAATGCGCATCGGGGAGTGATAATTCTTTCAACGATCGGGTCATTTGAAAGGTTCAGGAACATTACAACCTTGTGCATAACGTTTGCCTTTTCAAATGAGGTACGGAAGTAGCTTGCAACGTCGTTCTTAACGCCCATTGCGGCGAAAACGATAGCAAAATCCTCGCTGTCGGAGATCGACGCCTGACGTACAATCTGAACTGCAAGCTCATTGTGCTTCATACCCGAACCCGAGAAGATCGGCAGCTTCTGACCTCTGATAAGCGTCATAAGCGCATCAATCGAGGAAATTCCGGTGTTTATATAGTTCTTGGGATAAACTCTTGAAACGGGATTGATCGGAGAGGAGTTGACGTCACGCTTTTCAACGGGATAAACCTCGCCGAGTCCGTCGATCGGTCTGCCGAGACCGTCAAATACCCTGCCGACAATTTCGGGTGAGAGCGCAAGCTCAATCGGGTGACCGGTCATTCTCGTCTTTGTGTTGACGAGGGAAAGACCTTTTGTACCCTCAAACACCTGAATAACGACTTTTTCGCCCTCAATCTGAACGATACGTCCCGTTCTTGAGGTACCGTTTTCAAGGCGGAGCTCAACCATTTCGTCGTATGACGCATCCTTGATGTTGTCAAGGACGATAAGAGAGCCGTTAATCTGACTTAAACCGAGATGTTCAATAATCATTTTTCAGGCGCCTCCTTTGTGCGGACAGAGGCAAGAGCCGAGTCAATATCCTTATAATATTCGTCGAACATATCGAGCCTGTCGTTAGGTATATCATATTTCATCTGAACGAGTTTGTCAAACAGCTTAAGCTCCATTACCTTTGAAATCGGGATTTTAAGAGCGACAATTTCTGCGCTTCTGTGATAAAGGTAAAGGATGATCTGCATCATTTTAAGCTGCTTTTCAAGCGAAACGTATGTGTCATCCTTGTGAAAAGCATTCTGCTGAAGAAATCCGACACGGATAACTCTTGCGATCTCGATAATGAGCTTTTGATCGTCGGGAAGAACATCGGAACCGATGAGCTTTACGATCTCCATAAGGCTTGTTTCTTCGGCGAGCAAAGCTGCAATTTCGTTACGGCAGGCTGTGAAGTCGGAGCCTACATTTTTATTGTACCACGGAGCGAGGTCGGCAAGATATTCGCTGTAACTGTCGTTCCAGTTGATTGCCGGATAGTGACGGGCATATGCCAGCGACTTATCAAGCGCCCAGAAGCAGCGTGTGAAACGCTTTGTGTTCTGAGTTACAGGCTCCGAGAAGTCGGAACCCTGCGGAGAAACCGCACCGATAACGGAAATTGAACCCTCCTGACCGTTGAGCGTCTCAACATAGCCTGCACGCTCATAGAACTCCGAAAGCCGTGACGGCAGGTATGCAGGGAAGCCCTCGTCGGCGGGCATCTCTTCAAGTCGTCCGCTGATCTCACGGAGAGCCTCAGCCCAACGTGAGGTCGAATCAGCCATCATCGCTGTGTGGTAGCCCATATCACGGTAATATTCCGCAATTGTAATACCTGTATAGATAGATGCCTCACGTGCGGCAACGGGCATATTCGATGTGTTTGCGATAAGAACGGTACGGTCGGTAAGCGGTCTGCCCGATTTCGGGTCGGTGATTTCGCCGAACTCGGTCAGAGCCTGCGTCATTTCGTTGCCACGCTCGCCGCAGCCGACATAGATAATGATGTCCGCATCGCACCATTTTGCAAGCTGGTGCTGAGTCATTGTTTTTCCTGTTCCGAATCCGCCGGGAATTGCGGCGGCGCCGCCCTTTGCAAGCGGGAAGAGGGTGTCGATTACACGCTGACCTGTGATAAGCGGCTTTTCAATCGGAAGTCGCTTTGAAATCGGTCTCGGCGTTCTGATCGGCCACTTGCGGCAGAGGGTGAGCTCGTACGTTTTGCCGAGTTTGTCCTTTAAAACGATTACCGTGTCGTTGACCTTATATTTGCCGCTCGGGTTTGCGGAGATAACCTCGCCGCTGAGCTCGGGCGGAACCATAATCTTGTGGATAAGAGCCTTTTCGGGAGTGGTGGCATAGATATCGCCGCCCTTGAGTTTGTCGCCGACCTTTGCGGTGACGGTAACATCCCATTCGGTCTCCTCATTGAGCGATGACGGATGAAGTCCCCTCGGAATGAACGAGCCTGCGCTTGCGGCAATGTCGTTGAGCGGATTTTCAATTCCGTCAAATATATTGCTGAGGATTCCGGGTCCGAGCGTGATGCAAAGGGGAGAGCCCGTCGGGAAAATCGGATCTCCGGGCTTCAGTCCCGAGGTTTCCTCATAAACCTGAATAACGGTCTCATCACTGTCAATTCTGATAACCTCGCCGATAAGGCGCTGATTTCCGACAAAGACCATTTCGGTCATTTGCAGGTCGGTTCTACCCTTAACAGAAACAACAGGACCGTTTATTGAATAAATAACATTTTCCATTTATGTTTGCTCCTTCTGTCAAAGAGATAGTGATAAGCCGGAATAACCGTAGAATTTTTGCTTTTCTTCCGCAAGGCGTGAATCAAGCGTGTCGTCGGCGGTCATTGCCGTGCGGAGATTTTCTCCCTTACAGCCGCCGAGACTGATCCGAACGTCAAATCTGACCTCATTGCCGAGATCCCTGATCTCATCCTCAAATTGCTTGTCGCTCGGGCTGAGATAAATTACGGAATCGTCTCCGATTGCCGCCTTAATATTTTTTACACTCGTCATAACAAAATCGTGGTATTTGTCGCTCTTTGTAAAAGCCTTGATTCTCTCAACCGCATCGGCGAATACCTTTTCGGTGATTTCATTGCGGCGTGCGACGAGCTTTTCAATTTCTTTTGTTTCCGTCTCGGACAGCTCTGCGTTTATTTCCTCATTAAGACGGTCAATTTCACTGCTTCTGACGGGACGGACATTCTGGTGAGCGAGACGGCGTGCCTTTTTGAGCTCGTTGTCAATATACTCATCAACGTCCTTCTTGATTTTACCGCAGCGTGCGTCGGCGTCCGAATTTATCGCTTCAAGAAAACGCTCTGTTTTGTTTGCGTTGCTGTTCAAATTTACTCCTCCTTTTGGGAAGTAACTTATAATTTAATTCCGATCGCTTCGCTTACATAGTCGGCGATCGAGTTGCTTGTGCCGTCGGAATGCCTGTCGGGGATCTCAATAATCAGCGGCAGAGAATGTGCTCTGCGGAAAGCTGCAATTTCATCCGAGCAGAGAGACACAAGCGTCTGATTGATGAGGATAATTCCGATCTCGGAATCCTGTGCCGCTTTTTCAAGCAGTCCGTGAACCTCATCTTTATTTTCGGTAACTGTGCCCTCGATGCCTGCAAGCCGCAGACCGAGAGCCGTGTCTTCATTGTCACAAATCAGATAAAGACGCATAATTTCACCTTAGATCTTGTTAAGGATAAGAATTGAAATAACAACACCGTAAAGGGCGATTGACTCACCGAGGGCAACGAAGATAAGCGCTTTACCGAATGCCTTGGCGTCCTCGCTTGTTGCTGCGATAGCTGCCGGTGCGCCTGCTGCAACGGCGATACCGCCGCCGACACCCGAAAGACCTGTAACGATAGCCGCCGCAAGAAGTCCGAGACCCTTGCCGTTGTCGGAATTTGAAGCTGCGGTTGCCTCTGAGGATTCGCTCTGAGAGGTTGTTGCAACGTCAGCCGACTTGTCCTCGTTAGCAGCCGAAACGGAGAATGTAACGGCGCAGACGGTGATAGCGATTACTGCAAAGGCGATGAGGTTTCTTGCAAGAACCTTTTTGCCCGAAACGCCTCTTGCCTTGCGGTTGAATGAATATGCGAAAAGTGCCGTGAGAGCGGCGATGGGAAGAACTGCGATAAGAACATAAAATAATGACATGGTAATTACCTCCGAAAATTATTTTTTGACTGTTATAATTACATTTTCCTTATCCTCGTTTTTTGAGGATTTAAAGACATTTTTAATGCCGGAGAATACGCCTTTGTTCTTGCGCATTCCGACGCCGTTGAACGGTTTGCCGTCGCCTGCATAGAATCGGCTGAACATCTCGTAAAATTCAAGTCTCAATACCTGGATTCCGGTAAGAAGTCCCTCGAGAGCGATAACGATCACGTTGCCGAATATCATCGAGATGATACCGCCGACCGAGTATTCGTCGCCTGCAAGCGATGAGAAAACCATCATCATACCTGCGTGAACAAGGACGAATGCGCCGACACGCAGGAAAGATACAGTGTTGCTGAAATATGTCAGAATGTATTCGATGACCTCGAAGAAATTCTGCATAATGTAATCCGACCATTTCTCGGGAAGGTAATTTTCTTTCTTGTCTACCATTCCGATGAGAATCTCCTGGAAGTAAAGAAGAAGTATGCAGACAACCGCAACGATCACAACAATACCTGTCGGGAGAATCGTTTTGCCGGACATAAATCCGACAACCGCACATACAAGCGTTGCATAAAGGATAACTCCGACAACTCCGTTCGTGCTGAACAGTGCCTCGCCGATCTTCTTGTTTTTCAATGAACAGAAGATGTTCAGACACATTGAAATGATAACGAGCGCAACGCCTATTCCGATTGCCAGAAGCAGGACGGTGTTGATCGAGTCCATAACGGAAAGCGGCTTGCCCGAAAGTCCGATTGCGTGATAGAGCGGATCAAGAAGCTCTTCGTATCCGAATACCGATCCGAAAATCAGTCCGAAGAACGCCGAGCTCATTCCGCAGGGGACAAGGATCTTTGCGAGCTTTGTGCCCTTGAGCCTGTATACAAGATATCCGCCGATCGCAAGCACAAGTCCCTGTCCTACATCGGCAAACATTATGCCGAAGAGCAGTGAATACGTTATTGCAACAAACGGTGTGATATCAACTCCGCCGTAGGAGGGAAGTCCGTACATTTCGACGAACATCTCAAACGGACGGAACGGTTTCTTGTTCCTGAGCTTGACGGGCGGACTGTTCCTCTTTTCGTCCTCGGGATCAGCCTCTTCAAAGCTGACGCCGTCGATGTTCTTGATCTGCTGTTTGAACCATTTGTAGCTCGATTTCGGAACCCAGCCGACATAAATGAAGTTGTCCGAGCCGGAATCCTTCGCGGCGTAACGTCTGAGATCAAACGCAAGGCTTGCAACCTCAAGATAAGCGTGAACCTGTTCACAGTGCTCCGAGTTCTCAGCCCAGAAGTCCGATATCTGCTTGTCAATTTCGGCAAGCTGTGATGTCAGCTCTTTCTTTTCCTTGTTGAGCTTTGCAAGAATCTCTTTCGGAGTTCCCGTTGAGAACGGAATACGGATTCTGTCAAAGTAGAGTGATGCAAAAATTCGGTCAACCTCGTCGATTTCTGTCCTCGGTGCGGAATAGATGCCCCAGTGGCTCTTTTCGTCGACCGATGATTCAAGAAAAACAAACAGATTGTTGTTTTCATAGGCTTTCAATTTCGGGTAGCAATCCTTGGGGATACTGCCGAAACGAACCTTGAGAAATTCGCAGGAGAGTAATTCCTCGATCGGAACGTCGATTCCGATAAAGTGATTAAACTGCTCAGCCGATGACTCAACCTCGGCGAGCTTATCTGAAATTTCCGTTCGCTTTCGGAATGATTCCGAGAGCTTTTCTTTCAGAGTGTCGATGTACTCGATTTCATCGGCGTCAAAGATTATTTCGTCGCCCTTGAATGTGTCTTTAAGGGTAACGCCCGCAATTGATGCGATTTCCTCGATCTTCTGAATAGAGGAGGAATATGGATTTTCCTCGTTCAGCGGTACATATCCGAGCGAATCCGATATGTAGTCCATGGCGTTTTCGGGATGAAAATCGCCGCTGAGACAGCAGGATCTGATAAACTCATCAAGATGATCAATAAGACCGTAAGTCCTGACGAGCTTCATTTTTTCAATTGCCAAAACACAGCCTCCTAACTTTCTGTTCCGATGAGAACGGATTTTGCTTTCTCCGTCGGAATATTGTATTTTATCGCCTCAACGATGTGGATAATATTTCGCACCTCATTTTCGGCAAGGAAAAGGTAGCACAGCATAACCGCCGTCGGGTTGGTGTAGTAACGGAAACCCTTTAACAGTCTGCGTATCAACATTTCCGTGGTAGCATTTTCAATATATTTAAAATCAATATTTGAAAAATCCTTTTTATAATAGGTATTGGGGATCAGCTTGACTATTTCCGTTGCCGACTTGGCATCCGATATCGCCTGCATATCCTTTTCGGAAAAATTGGTACAGCCCTTAACCGTAAAGTCCCTGATGAACATCTTGTTCGGACTTCCGAGATTGAGAAGTCTGTAAGCACGGGTGAGCGTGTACATATCAAGCCTGTAATTGATTATTTCATAAATCTCTTTTTTCTTTCGGTGATCCTTTGAGAGCTTGACGGACTTTATAAGGAACGAAAAACGGTACTTGTTAAGCTCGTTTTCGATCAGGATAAACATTCCGTCCTCCGAATAGTTGTCCCGATACCTTTCAAGGATCTTTTTGTAATCGGTATGCTCAAGAGCCCTCAGAAGATCGTCATAGCTGCGAACCTTTGCCAATTCGTAGAGATCAATATCCGTTTTGCTGTTAAAAAACGGGGGAAGAGCGGCAAGATATTTTTCGGGATGTCCCTGAATAAGAAGCCGCACAACCGTCATTATCTGGCGTATATCGTTCTGGACGACGAAGTATTTGTAGAAATTCTCTCCGGCGGAAAGCTGATATTCACAGAGCTTTTCACATTTCTTAAGCAGGCTCATTTTTAAAAGCTCTTCAATCTGAGCGGAATTGATATTTGCCGGAAGCGCTTCAAAATCGGCGCTGAAATATGTCCTCGTTTTCAGATAAGCCGCAAGCTCGTTGAGTGATTTGCAGTTGAGCATATCGGCATAGTTCTCTTTTGTGATTCTTTTGCCGTACATAGCGTGTGCCTTTGCAAGAACGGCATTATCGGCATACGACACCGACATTAAAACTCACCTCACATAAAAAACAACGGTAAAAACCGATTGCCTGTCAATTTTGCGTAACGTTTTCGACTATGGTGTTTACCCAATTCTCGGCATTCTTGCCGTAAAGGGCGTCCATACCGTCAAGAATGTGTCGGTTTCTTTCCTCAATTTTTTTGAGATATGCGTCACCCTCGGTGCGCTGTTTCTGACTTTTTTTCTGAGCCGAGTCGATCGCCAGACGGTTTTCTTCCTCTGTAATCCGATTCTTCTTTTCGCTCAGTTCGGCGATTTCCTTGTCACGATATGCCTCAGCCTCTTTGACACGCCGGGAGGCCTGCTTATCCATATCAAGGATCACACGAAGCATCTCTTTCATTTTATCACCTCTGTAATTAAGTAACCTATGGTTACTTGTCTCAAATCCATTCACACATTATAGCACTTTGCAATAAAAAAGCAATGGTAATTTTGTACAATTCGCCGCTTATTTTTTAGAGAAAAAAGACGAATATTTCATTGAAAAAAATGGCGAAGTATTGTAGAATATTAATAAACTGTGTAGGAGGTTATAACGTGAAGCTGAGTTACATAGTTCCGGTATATAATGTTGAAAAATATCTCAGAGAGTGTGTTGATTCCATCCTTGCACAGACCTTTGATGATTATGAAATTATCCTTGTCGATGACGCCTCGCCGGACAGCTGTCCTCGGATATGCGACGAATACGCAGAGCAATATCCGAATACGGTGAAGGTGATACATCAGGAGAACGGAGGCCCTGCTAAGGCAAGAAATGCCGGATTGAAAATAGCAAAGGGAAAGTATGTCTGGTTTGTCGATAGTGATGATGTTTTACATTCCGACGGTGTTTCGAGAGCATATGAAAAAGCTGTTAATGCGGATGCGGATATACTGCATATGTCATATGTGTCCTTCGTTGACGGAAAGGATAATTTTACAAAAAACGAGACGGTACTAAAAAGTGATAAAGTATTGAATCACGAGGAAATGATCCGGTATGTCTGTACTTCAAATACCGACAGAACCGTTATCTTTGCGTGGAGAAATATTTATAAAAGAAATTTTTTGATCGAAAACGGTGTATTATTTGATATTTCTCTGCGTATGCTTGAAGACCCTCCCTTTAACACCCTTGCTTTTCTCAAGGCGGAGAGGGTTGTTGCGGCAGATGAACCGATTTATGCTTACAGAATCCGCAAGGACAGTCTGCAAAGAACAAAGTATGTAAAAGATTATGACCTGGTAATGAACCGCCAGTGGAAGCTGAAACTGAAATATTTCAGTGAAAATTCCGATAACAATCCTCTATTTTACAGCGATATTGCCGAATTTACGATTAAAGCCAATCTTCCTGTTTTACTCGGAAATGTGTATTACAATGCTGTCGGCGGCAAGTTTTCCTTGTTAAAAAGAATCGGCAATTCGGATATGATAAGAAAATCTTTTAATGATTATGACATAAACAAATTCAAGTCAAAGTCACTCGACTGGTGGGCAACGCTGTTTATCAGGAAAAGAATGTATTTGTTCGCTCACATTATATGTAAATATATACTATATAAATAATCGAAACCGTATCTCCGTTCATTCGGAAATACGGTTTTATTTTTTGGACTGCTATTGCGACAAAAAATTCGTATGATCGGGGCTATAATTGAACCGAGGTGGTGAGAATGACAGTCTATGCCGATGTGCTGATGGTAGTTAACCTTTTTGTAAACTATGCTTTGCTCCTGTGCTCATCGTTGATATTGAAGAATAAAATATCCAATTTGCGGCTGCTCGCGGGAGCGGCACTCGGCAGCGTGTACGGGCTGATCATTTTTCTGCCGGAGATGCCGGTTTATGTTGAACTGCCGATGAGAATCGTATCGAGTGTACTGATTGCCCTTGCCGCTTTCGGCTTCCGTAACATTCGGCGATTTCTGCGCTGCTTTTTCACCTTTCTTGCCGTAACCGTTGCTTTCGGCGGAATAATGCTCGTGCTCTGGATTACGGTTGCTCCTGTCGGAATGATATACAACAACGGTACGGTCTATTTCGATATCAATCTTTCGGTGCTTGCCGTATCGACGGTTGCCTGCTTCGCCACAGTAAGCCTGATTTCAAGGCTGATTGCAAGAAAAGCACCGATCAATTCCGTATACAGCCTTTCGGTAAAAAATTCCGACAGAAAAATATCGGGCGTTGCGCTCTGCGATACGGGTAATTCCCTCGTTGAGAGCTTCAGCGGTTTTCCCGTTGTGGTCGGAGAATATGATACGCTTATAGGTATTCTTCCGAAGAGCATTGTTGATTATTATGAAAAGTCGGCAGAGTTCGGCGAATCCGAAAATATTCGCCTCATAGTTTGCAAGACCGTATCGGATGTCGGAATTTTACCGTCGTTCAGACCTCAGGAAATTGAAATTTCATCTCTTGATAAAAGGTTGAAAACAAATGAAGTTTACATTGCCGTTACAAAGAACCGTATCGGCGCAGGTGAATATGATTTTATTTTAAATCCAAAACTTTTTGATGGAGTGAACAGCAATGAAGATAATAGAAAAAATAAAAAAGCTCCTGCTTCGGCTGAGGCAGGAGAACACAATTCATTACATAAACGGTCCCGAAACTCTGCCGCCGCCGCTCTCAAAGCAGGAGGAACAGGCGGTGATGGAGGAGATCGCAAAGGGAAACGACAGCGTTCGGGAAAAGCTGATAGTTCACAATCTGAGACTTGTGGTATATATAGCCAAAAAATTTGAAAACTCGGGTGTTGGCATTGAGGACCTTGTGTCAATCGGAACAATCGGACTTATCAAGGCGGTAAATACCTTTTGCCCGGAGAAAAACATCAAATTGGCAACATATGCTTCACGCTGTATTGAAAATGAAATTCTGATGCACCTGAGAAAAACGGGTTCACAGCGCAATGAAATTTCGATTGATGAACCGCTGAATGTCGATTGGGACGGCAATGAGCTTCTGCTTTCGGATATTCTCGGCAGTGATCCCGATCTTATTAACCGTGACATTGAGCTTGAGGATGAAAAGAGCCTTTTGCTGAGAACAATAAATTCAATGGGCGAAAGAGAGAGAACGATAATGTCAATGCGGTTCGGCTTGAACGGTCAGCGTGAATACACTCAGAAAGAGGTCGCCGATATGCTCGGAATTTCGCAGAGCTATATCTCAAGGCTTGAAAAGAAGATAATCGCAAGGCTAAAAAAAGAGATTGAAAAAGCCACGTTTGTGTAAGGCTTACAGCTTCATAAATTTAAAGCTGCCGTAGTAGCAGAGATCAAGCAACTCGGTCGGCAGGTGAGTGTTCTCGCAGAATGCACGGTACATCTCGTTTTCGGAGCAGATTGAACTGATTGAGCGAGGAATATTCAGTGCCGCCTGCACTCTGCGGATACGTTCAACAAGCCGGTCAACCGCATAAAGACCGTCCTCGCCCGAACGGAAAAGCCCCGTCATTCGTGCAAGCTCACTCGGAATTTCACTGCGATAGTATTCTGCAATTTCGGGTATACAGATTGCCGCCGCCGTCTGCTTTGAAACTCCGAGCTGAGTGAAGAACGATGTGACCTCTTCAAGCGAAGATGATTCGGCGCAGTCGGTGTTGCGGGATGCCAGCACGGCATAGTACATAGCGTACTGCAGCTTTTGAATGGATTTGAAATTGCCGCGGTATGCGCCGACGGCATTGTTGAGAATTTCTGCGGCGCTTGAAAGCGCAAGCGAGCCGATCACGGCGTTACTGCCGCAGATAAGAGAGTCAACCGCATAGGCAAAGCACGACAGGGAGTCATAAGCAACCGTGCCCGAATCAATTTGCATCGTAAGCTCCGGATCAAGCACAACCTCTTTCGGCGAGGTGCGGTATGTTTTATACTTTGTTTCTTCAAAGTCGGTCATTGCGCTCGACGAGAAAAACGGAACGGCAGAAAAACCGATGCCGCTTTGATAGGACAGGAGCATTGCTGTGTCTATCAGTCTTGCGCTTCCGACTGCAACAATTCGATCCGTTTCATTTTCGGAAATATATTTTATCGACCTTTCGTGAAGAGAACCGAGATTAGGGTCAATTATCAACTCGGTGACGGGAACTTTTTTGTCAAAGTTTTCTTTGACTCTTTTTGCAAATTCAGATTTTTTTGCGTCGTCCTTATCGGAAATAATCAGAACACTTTCAAAGTCGTTGCGTGTGAACTTTTCAATCGAATTTTCACCGAAATAAATTTTTTGAGGAAGAAAAATTTCAGGCATAAATTTACCACTCCTTTTGAGTTATTGTGAGCTCAAAGGAGTAATTTATTCCGAAAAAATTGAATAAAAAAACTTTTTTTGCCAAGAATTTTTTTGAGGTGAAAAAATGAAAAGCTATAAAACGCAGTTTGCAAAAATAACCGATACATTTATAAGCGTGACGGCGGTAATAACGGCGGCAATTCTCGTTGCGTCAGGTCTTGCGGTCACAAAGGTGAACACGGAGTATATGGAAAGCGGAGTAAAAACGGCAAAAATTGTGTCCGAAAGAGAGAATGAAGAAATCTTTTTCTCAATGAACGGAAGAAAATTTTCACCGCCTGAAAGTTTGAGTGAAAAGTTAAAAGATTCGCTGTATTTTCTCCCTGCACCGCTGAATGCGGTATATTATTTCGGAGAGAAAGCCGCAAGATTAATTGATGAAAAATCCGATTAATCCAATGATTTTAATTGAGATTTAGGATGAAAAGAGATCTGTCAATCGAATAATTGTGCAAATCGGAGAGGTGAAAAACTTTTCCGATTTTTATAGCAAAAACGGGAATATATAAAAAGTTATGTCACATTTTGAACTTTCGTCGGCTACTGTACGGAGGGACAAAACCTTTTAGATGAAACGGCTGATTATCACGGTCTTGACGATAACGCTTCATCTGTGGTATACTGTTATTAATTCTCAGCGTGAAAGGAAAGGTTATATGAAAAATAAAAGAATAAAAGTATTTTTCACCTGCTTAATGTTGATTTTTTCTGTTGGAATGCTGGGGATCCTTTCGATGCTCAACGGAGCGGATAAGATCAAAGAGGCGGACACAGTAAGTTTGCCGGTGACGATACAACATATAAAATCTGACAATTCAGCCGGAAATGACGATTTTATAATTATAGATACATATGAGTATATTGATCTGTTTCGTGTGCCGATCGAGTTTTTCGATCGTTTGCAGTCAATCGGGTTAAAGCCCGGTCAAAAGGCTCGTTTGATAATACAAAAAGACGATGAGGAGAAATTGAACGAAGCCTTTTTCGTAAATGTTGTCGGTCTTTCCTGCGATGATGAAATTCTTATTTCAATAGATGAGTACAATCGGTGTGTTCACGAAAGTATTGTTCCCACAAGGATTGCGGCGATTGCCGCCGCTGTCGGATTGCTGATAGGAGCGGCTTTGATAATAAGATCCTTAGTGAAAGATAAGACTACACCCCACAAATTGTGATGTATGCCTTGCTCAATCCGATTTCATAAAAAATTAAAGGTGCGACATCATTATCGCACCTTGCTCTTATGATATGGATAAATTTACTTTGCCACATTACTTGTTCCTGACCAATAACGCAACAGTCTCTACATGTGCCGTATGGGGAAACATATCGACGGGCTGAATTTTTTTGACCTTATAGCCGTGGCGGGTGAGGAAAACAAGATCACGTGCCTGCGTTTCGGGATTGCAGGAGATATAGACGATTTTCTTCGGGCTGAGAGTGACGACAGAGGAAAGAAAAGCCTTGTCGCTTCCGGCTCTCGGAGGATCCATAAACACAATGTTCGCCTTTTCACCGTCGGCAGCCATATCTGTCATAAACTCACCTGCGTCGGCACAGTAGAAACGGATATTTTTTGTTTCATTGAGCTTTGCGTTGCCGATTGCATCGTGGACGGCGTCTCTGTTAACCTCGACGCCGATTACCTGCTTTGCTTTCTTTGCGGCGACGATGCCTATCGTGCCGATTCCGCAGTAAGCGTCGATAACGGTTTCCTTGCCTGTGAGACCGGCAAACTCCATCGCCTTGTTGTAGAGCTTTTCTGTCTGAACAGGATTGATCTGATAGAACGACTTTGCCGATATTCCGAAAACGCAGCCGCAAAGCGTGTCCTTGATATAGCCCTTGCCGTAAAGAACCTTTTCGGTGTCACCGAGAACCATACTTGTATCCGAATTATTTATATTCTGTACAATTGTTGTAATCTCGGGATGAGCTGCAAGCAGTTCCTTGACAAATGAGTTCTTGCCCGGGAAAACAACAGTTCCCGTAACGAGGACCACCATAATTTCACCGCTTTTAAAGCCGTGCTTTACAAGAACGTGACGGAGGAATCCCGTGCCGCGGTCTTCGTTATATGCCGTCATACGGAATTTCGGCATCATTGAACGGATGGTAACTATGATTTCATCGGCTTTTTGATCCTCAATTTGACAGCGGTCAACGCAGACTATTCTGTGTGATTTTGATTGATACACGCCCGAGATAATCTTGCCGCCTCTTGTTGAGCCGAAAGCCGCCTGAACCTTGTTGCGATAGTGGTAGGGGTGATCCATACCGATTATGTCATCAACGTGGCAGTATTTGCCGAGGAGTTTGACGACCTTCGCTTCCTTATAGCCGAGCTGACGCTCATAGGTCATATTCTGAAGCTGACAGCCTCCGCATTTTCCGGCAACGGGGCAAAAACTGTTCTTCTGTTCTTTCTTTGATTTTTTACTGTTCATTTTTAGGTTCCTTGTCAATTATTTTGCAGACTCCGACCGCCGCAGTGCCAAGCAGGGCGATCACAACCCAACTGATTATCGTGCCGTTCCAGCCGAAATTATTTGAAAGCAGGGCGAAGCCGTAAGCCGAAGCCGCCGAACCGACATATGTCATAAAGTTAAGTGTGCCCGAAAGCTCGGAAACATTCTCGTTGTTGCCGTAAATACCGGGGAGAAAGCTGATGAGAACAAGATTCACACCGTGCATACAAGCGACAATCAGCGCACACATAACGGCGGTAAGAATAACCGATCGACCGCCGAAAACGGCAAGTATTATTGCGGCAACTGTGCCGACGGCGAAGATCATCAGTCCGCATTTGAACGGCTTTCTGCCCATCTTGTTGTAGAGTTTTGCACAAATTTGCAGGCTGATGTATGAGAATATCGGAATGACTGCGCTTGTGAGAATTGATTTTTCACTGCTCAGGCCGAAGGATTCGTAGATGTATGTCGGCAGCCACGTTGTTACGCCGTCACGCAGGGAGCCTTGGAAGAATATTGCCGCAAGTGTGAAAACAAGCAGGACAATCGGCATAGTGGGACTGTGCTTTTTCTTCCTTTTCTCCGGGGACTTTTTGAGGACATATTTTATGTCAGCCGAGCGCTCGATTTTTGTGAGAATCGAGAACCAAACAACAGCCATTGCTACGCCGCAGACGGATGAAATAAAAAATACGCCTTTCCAGCTCCAAACGGAAATTACGGCAGGGGAGAGCAGGTAAATTACAACCGTAGCAACCGTACTGCCGAGGTTTGTCTGAACACAGCCTTTATTGAAGTCGTCTTCGCTCATTGCTGTTTTCATTATCTTGAGCATCGGCGGCCACATAAGCGACTGCGCAAGTCCGTTCACGCCCCATACAATACACATTGCAACCGAACCGTGGACAAACGGAATAAGTAAATTCATTGCGGCGGTTGTAAAGAATCCGATCGACATCAAACGTTTGGGGTCGAATCGGTCGCCTAATTTGCCGCTGACGAGCTGACCGACTCCGTATGTGATGAATCCGACGGTGGTGACCGCACCTGCCGCCGCCTTTTCAATGTATCCGTCGGAGATGATCGCCGCAATAACTGCCGCAAAATTTATTCGGGTGATGTAGCTGACAAAATACGCCAGCGAGCACAGATATATCAGCTTTTTTGAATTTCTGCTGTCTAATTTATTCATTGTTCTTGGGTTTCTTCATTGTAAGTGAGATTCTTTTCTTTTCGAGATTGACGTCGAGTATCCAAACCGTGACGATCTGACCGACCTTGAGCACGTCGGAGGGGTGCTTGATATAGCGGTCGGTAATTTGCGAGATATGAACCAATCCGTCCTGATGCACGCCGATATCGATAAATGCACCGAAATCAATGACATTTCTGACGGTTCCCTTAAGCTCCATACCGGGCTTGAGATCTTTCATATCCATAACATCGGTGCGGAGCATCGGCGGCGGAAGCTCGTCACGGGGATCACGGCCGGGGCGCATAAGCTCCTTGACGATATCCTGCATTGTCGGAACGCCGACACCTATTTTTTCTGCAACCTTTTCCTCACCGAGAGTTTTTATCTTTTCTTCGAGATCACCGATCTTATTTTTGGCGGCGTCATTGACTGTGTAGCCGCAGATCTCAAGCAGAGCCTTGGCGGCAGTGTAGCTTTCTGGGTGAACGCCCGTGTTATCGAGAAGATTTTTGCTCTCGGGCACACGCATAAATCCTGCGCACTGTTCGAATGCCTTTGCACCTAACTTCGGAACCTTTTTGAGCTGCGATCGTGAGGTAAATTCGCCGTTTTCCTCTCGGTAAGCGACGATATTTTTGGCAACTGTCGAGTTGATGCCCGAAACCCTTGTCAAAAGTGAAGGGGAGGCGGTGTTGAGGTCGACACCGACGCTGTTAACCGCATCCTCGACAACTCCGTTGAGGGCGCTGTCAAGCTCCTTCTTCGGCATATCGTGCTGATACTGACCGACGCCGATAGCCTTGGGGTCAATCTTGACGAGTTCGGCAAGCGGATCCTGCAAACGACGGGCAATTGAAACGGCACTTCTGAGCGAAACGTCATACTGCGGAAATTCCTCGGCGGCGAGCTTGGATGCCGAATAGACCGAGGCGCCTGCCTCGCTGACAACCATATATGCCGTGTCAGTGTTAAGCTCCTTTAAAAGTTCTGCGGTGAAAATTTCCGTTTCCTTGGAAGCCGTGCCGTTGCCTATTGCGATAATCTGCACACCGTATTTCTTTATCAAATTTTTAATAAGCGTTTTTGCCTGCGCCTGCTGAGCGGCAGAGTGGGTGATATACGCAACGCCTGTGTCAAGCACGCGTCCCGTTGCATCAACAACCGCAACCTTGCATCCTGTTCTGTAACCCGGATCAAGTCCGAGGGCAACCTTGCCCTTGACGGGCGGCTGAAGCAAAAGCTCCTTTAAGTTAAGCGAGAAATTCTTGATTGCCGAAGCGTCGGCTCTTTCCGTCAGGGCGGAACGGATTTCACGCTCAACCGACGGGAAAATCAGCCTGTCATAAGCGTCAACGCCTGCATCACGAACCGTATCGGTGCAGAGCGAGCCGCTGTCTGTGAGCGTTTCGGATGCGATAACATTCAGTGCCTTAACACGGTCGAGATCAAGGCTTACCTTGAGAAATCCCTCGTTCTCACCACGGTTGATTGCCAAAATTCTGTGATCGGCAATTTTGCTGACGGGTTCGGAATAATCGTAATACTGCTCATAAACGCTCTTTGCGTCCGGATCGCTTGCCTTTACGTTGACAGTACCGACAACGTTGAGCAGATTTTTCAGCCTGCGGCGTATGTCTGCCATATCGGAAATGTCCTCGGCAATTATATCCATTGCACCCTGAAGAGCATCTTCGGCGGAGTTGACCTCTTTTTCTTCGTTTATGTAGTTCTTTGCAAGCTCAAGTGCGGACGGGCTGTTTGCCGCCTGAAGATATATCGCCTGAGCGAGCGGTTCAAGACCCTTTTCTCTTGCGACGGAGGCTCTTGTCTTTCTCTTCGGCTTGAACGGACGGTAGATATCCTCCAGCTCGGCAAGCGTTACCGCTTTATCAAGTGCGGCGGAGATTTCGTCGGTCAGCTTTTCCTGACCGTCAATTGATGAGCGGATTTCTTCACGGCGCTTGTCCAGATTGCGCAGATATTCAAGTCTTTCGGAGATCGCACGCAGGGTCTGATCGTCGAGTGTGCCGTGAGCCTCTTTCCTGTATCGTGCAATAAATGGGATCGTGTTGCCGTCGTCAATAAGGGAAACGACGTTTTCAATCTGCCATTTCTTTAAATTAAATTCGTTTGTGAGTGCAAGAATTATATCCATAAATTACCTCGTTTTAATTTGTCTTATATCCGAGCCGTCAAAATAGAGCATAACAAAATTACTCAGTATTCTTGATGCGATTCTCTCACTGTAAGCCGAAGTGAGCTGCTCAGGAGTAAGATTTGTGCTGATTATTGTCGGCTTGCCCTCCAATTCTCTTGAGTTGATGATATTGTAAAGGGCGGAAACGGTGAACTGAGTTGTGAACTCGGCGCCGAGATCGTCAATTATCAGGAGATCACAGTCAAGTATTGTTTCCTCGGTATTGCCGTCTGAACGGCCGAATTTTTCTTTCTCGAGCTTGTTGAAAAGGTTCTGAGCGGAGGTATAAATAACCCCGTAGCCGGATTCAACGGCTTTTCCTGCAACGGCGAGCGAGAGATGAGTCTTGCCGAGTCCCGTTTTACCGTAGAGCAAAAGGCTCGGCGAACGGCGGCTGAAGTCCGTGGCGTAGGTTTTGCAGTAATTCAGCACGCTTTCCATTCTCCTGCGTGGACTTGTGCCCGCGCCGTCCGGATAGTAATCGAGCTTGAAATTATCAAACCGACAGCTGCCGACGGGCAGCTTTGAACAGAGCTTTTCATATTCAAGCGATTTAAGCAGATCCTTAAAGCAGTCGCACATAATTCCGTTGACAAAGCCCTTGTCCTCACACTTCGGACAGGAATAGTGCACGTCGAGCCAGTCCTCGGGGAAACCGGCTTTTTTAAGAAACAGACGGCGCTGAGCCTGAGCGTTGAGATTTATCTCGGCGAGCTTTTTTATGTATTCCTTTGCATCGACCGCGCCCATTCCGAGAGCCTTGATCGTTGCCAATCCTGCCGCCGACATTCTCTCTTCTGTTTCAAGTATTTCGGGAACGCTTTCAACGGCGATGCGGTGGTGTTCTTCACGCTCGGCAAGCGCACGGCTTCTTCTCTGCGCCAGCTCCTGCTCGGCTTTTTTATATGTTTCCTTGCTGTATGCCATATTCAGCTTCCTTTCTTATATACCGGCAGCGCTTCGCCTCGTTTGATAAATTCATTGATGTCATATGATGCGTCGCTTTTTGCGGCGGGAGATT
>DKDP01000024.1:52924-54999 GCA_002449395.1 Ruminococcaceae bacterium UBA6845
CTTCCTGCGGTACTCTTCTTTTTCTTTTTCAATATCATCGGGAGTTTTGATTCCTTTTGAGTGCCAGTTCATCAGAATCTTATTCATATACGGAAAGCTCAGCTTGCTCGTGTGATTGAGCATTTCCTCATATGCAAGGTATATCATTTCGGCATTGAATTTCAGCTCGACCGACCACGTTCTGAGATAAGCCGACTGTGACGAGGAGGGACGTGGGTTTTGGATTCCTGCCATCTCGGCAAAATCCGTCCAAAGCCTGTTGCAGGAATTGAGGATTTTAATCTGCTCATCCGCCTTTTCTATCGTATCTATTTCACGCTCGCCCCAAGTTTTTCCGACCTTTGAAATATAGGAAAATCCGCTTTTGCCGACCGATTTGCAGTAGTCGACAAGCATATAGATAACCTCAATCGGCAAGCCGTAGTGGTCGTGCATCATCAGGAGGATGCTTCTGCTGTCATAGCCGAGAGTTTTACCGAGCATCTTTTCAATATCGGCAAACATTGCGGGAATCTCGGGATCCTCCTTACAACGTGTCATTATCTGCTCGCTTGACGGCTTTGACGCCGATATATCGTCAAAGTGCTTCTGCGGCTCCTCTTTTTTCGGCTCTTCAACTGCGGCGGGAGCAGGGGAGACCGTTACATCGGTTCCGATAAGAACGCCCCAGCTTGCAATAACAGTCAAAGCGTCCTCAACATCGCCGACGCTGTAACCGATCTCCCGAGATATTATTGCGGGGTCAATCGGTTCGGAAATGTGACGGCAAATCCACAGAAGTGTTTTGAGCTGAGATGCGCTCGCCAGTTTTATGTAGTTATCCACGACCTGCGACGGCACGGCAAACATCGAGCCGAGAACAGCGGAATTGAAAATATACGACATTATAAACATCCTTTGCCTCAAATTACATTCACCATACCATTATACACTTTTACGGCGGAAATTTAAACAAAAAAATTATATTTTACACCCTCTCCCCGAAAATACAACCGCTTGTGCCTTTACTCTCATCCGATCACAATTCGCTCGACAAAAACGCCAAAATTATTTGTTTTTACAGTCCGATTAATCCGAAGTTACTAAATCGAATACAGAAAAAATAAATAATAAAAATTTCTACTTGACTAATATAATAATATAGTATATAATCTCATATGCAATTGAATAGATTTCGTGATACGAAACACCCTTATTCAGAGTAGCTGAGGGAACAGGCCCTGTGAAGCTCGGCAACCTGCCAACGGCAAGGTGCTAAATCCTGCGGTGTAACCGAAAGATAAGGCTATATATGCTCTCGGTTTTTGCCGGGAGCTTTTTTAGTTTATGTTCGCCAGTCAGACAAATGGAGGTACAAAAATGGCAAAGCATCTTTTTTCATCAGAATCAGTAACAAAGGGTCATCCCGATAAAATCTGCGACAGAATTTCCGATTCGATTCTTGACGCTATCCTGGCTCAGGATCCGAACGGTCGTGTCGCCTGCGAGACCTGCTGCACTACCGGTATGGTTCTCATTATGGGCGAGATATCAACAACGGCTAACATTGATATCCCGTCTATCGCAAGAAAAGCGATCTGCGATATCGGATACGACAGCGCAGACAAGGGCTTTGACGGCAACACCTGCGCAATTATCACCTCTCTGGACAAGCAGTCTCCCGACATTGCAATGGGCGTTGACGCTTCGTATGAGCTCAAGGGCGGCGAAGAGGATAAATATAACCTCAACGGCGCAGGCGATCAGGGAATGATGTTCGGTTATGCGTGTGACGAAACTCCCGAGCTTATGCCGATGCCGATTTCGCTTGCTCACAAACTTGCTCTCAAGCTGACAGAGGAGAGGGAGAACGGCGATCTCGCATATCTCAGAGCCGACGGTAAAACTCAGGTTACCGTTGAATATGACGACGATAAGGTCGTAAGAATTGACGCAATCGTAGTCTCGTCTCAGCACAGTGCAGATGTCGAGCTTGATCAGATTCGCAAGGATATTATCGAAAAGGTAATCAAGCCGACAATTGATCCGTCACTTATCGACGAAAACACAAAGATTTATGTTAACCCGACAGGACG
>DKDP01000024.1:55100-103264 GCA_002449395.1 Ruminococcaceae bacterium UBA6845
GTTGACACCTACGGCGGATATTCACGTCACGGCGGCGGAGCCTTCAGCGGAAAAGATCCGACAAAGGTTGACCGTTCTGCGGCTTATATGTGCCGTTACATCGCCAAGAACATTGTTGCGGCAGGTCTTGCAAAGAAGTGCGAGCTTCAGCTTGCTTATGCGATCGGCGTTGCAAAGCCTGTTTCGGTTATGGTTGATACATTCGGCACAGGCGTTCATTCGGATGAGGAGCTTGCAAAGGCGGTTAAGAATGTCTTTGATCTCCGTCCTGCGGCAATTATCGACGAGCTTAACCTTCGCAGACCGATTTACACGGCAACTTCGGCATATGGTCATATGGGCAGAACAGATGTTGATCTTCCGTGGGAGCATACGGATAAGGTTGACGCTCTCAATGCTCAGTTTTAATCAGCACTTTAAAGCGACAAATTTATGACATTTCTTGGTCAATTTGTATATTTATACCCATATTTGAATAAATTTAAGTTGTAAAAAATGACATTACGGTTTGTAATGTGTAAAATGCACAAAAAGCAAGCTCTGTTTTTAGCTAAATTCATTAAAAAACTGACAGCTTTTTTAGAATTTACCTGTTGACATCTCAATATTATGAGTGTATCATTATTCACATCATAGATGATGTGAACCGAGTTACCAAAAGCAGCTCGGAAATTAAAAGGAGGTCATTTTATGAAAAAGTCAGTAAAAAAGGTTCTTGCGGCAGTGCTTGCTCTTACTTTGATTGCTCTCTGCTTCACCGCTTGCGGCGGAACAAAGACATCGGGCAGCAGCTACACAGCAAACAACACAGAGTATTTCATTGGTACAACAGGCCCTCTTACAGGTGACGCTGCTTCGTACGGTAACTCTGTAAAGAACGGTGCAACGATCGCTATTGAAGAGATCAATGCAGCAGGCGGACTTAACGGTGTTAAGTTCAAGTTCGATATGAAGGACGATAAGGCTACCGCTCAGGATGCAACAACAGGTTACAACTCACTTCTTGAAGCAGGTATGCAGATTTCACTCGGTTCTGTTACAACAGACTCATGCGATGCTTTCGGTGCAAGTGCAGTAGAGGACAACCTCTTCTTTATGACTCCGTCAGCTTCAGCTTCTAAGGTTATTGAGGGCAGAGACAACGGCTTCCGTGTTTGCTTCGGCGATCCGGACCAGGGTACTCTTGCTGCCGATGATCTTTCAAAGAATTACAAGAACATCGGTGTTATCTACAACACCAGCGATACTTATTCGACAGGTATCTTTGACGCATTCAAGACTGAGATGGACGCTAAGGGCGTAGCATTCAAGTCGGCTACATTCGACGCTGAGAACAACAAGGACTTCTCAACTCAGATTGAGCAGCTCAAGGATTGCGACGTTATCTTCCTCCCGATGTACTATCAGGAAGGTTCACTTATCTGCAAGGCTGCAACAGCTAAGGGTTGCAAGGCTGACCTTGTCGGTTCCGACGGATTCGACGGTATCGCAGATCTTATTGATTCAAAGACCGTTACAAACAAGGTTAAGTACATCACTCCGTTCGATGCAGACAGCAAGGACGCAACAGTAAGCAAGTTCGTTACAGCTTACAAGGCAAAGTACAACGAGACTCCTGACCAGTTTGCAGCAGACGCTTACGATGCAGTTTACGCTATCTACAATGCAATGAAGGCAGCAGGTGTTGACGATGTAACAATCAGCCCGAGCGACCTTTGCGAGAAGGTTAAGGCTGCTATCACTGCTGACGGATTCACACTCACAGGCGCAACAGGCACAATGTCTTGGGACGCTTCGGGTGCTTGCAAGAAGCCGCTTCAGTTCAAGGATGTTCTTTAATCCAAGATACGGAATTTTATAACTCAGTCTTTACGGGTGTCGTTTGGCACCCGTAAAGGTGTATTTTTTAAACCGCCGATCAATCTGTATCTGAAAACCAATTTAATATGGTTTGCAGGTATCTGTTGATCAGCGGTTTAATTTATAAGAATATTAACGAAAAGGAGTAGATCAAATGTTGGCTACTATATTGGACGGACTCAGCTTAGGAGCTATCTATGCTCTTATCGCTCTGGGCTACACAATGGTTTACGGTATCGCTAAGATGCTGAACTTTGCCCACGGTGATATTATCATGGTCGGTGCCTACGCTATCCTCGTCACACTCAATGCAACCGGTCATCCGATACTCGGCGTTATTGCTGCGGTAATAGTTTGTACTGTTGTCGGTATCGTCATCGAAAAGGTTGCTTATAAGCCCCTGAGAGGTGCATCACCCCTTGCCGTTCTTATTACGGCGATCGGCGTAAGCTACCTTCTTCAGAGTATTGCACAGCTTATCTTCGGTTCAAAGAGTCAGGCTGTTACAATCACCGAAACGCATATGGTTAATATCGGTTCGGCAGAGCTTAACCTTAACACGCTTCTTACGCTCGTTGTCGGTGCTGTCATTATGGTCGCTCTTACTCTTTTCGTAAAGTTCACAAAAACAGGACGTGCGATGCAGGCTGTTTCAGAGGACAGGGGAGCGGCGCAGCTTATGGGCGTTAATGTCAACAAGATCATTATGATCACGTTTGCAATCGGTTCGGCTCTTGCGGCTTGTGCAGGTGTTTTCTACCTTATGCAGATTCCGTCTGTCAGCCCGACGCTCGGTTCAATGCCCGGTATCAAGGCTTTCGCAGCTGCGGTTATCGGCGGTATCGGTTCAATCCCCGGCGCTATGCTCGGCGGTGTTATTCTCGGCGTTGTTGAGAAGCTCGCACTGAGTGTTCCGGTTCTTGCACCTTATGCAACGGCGATTGAATTTGCTTTGCTGATAGTTATCCTCCTCGTAAGACCTATCGGTATCCTCGGTAAGAAGAGAAGGGAGAAGGTATAAGCTATGAATTATCTCAAGAATATTAAAAAAGGAATAAGAATAAAGGATACGTTCAATTACCTTATCATTATTGTAATGCTCGTTGTTCCTCTTCTTATCAGCACATTCGGAAATCTTCCCCGTTCAAGCTCGGGCTTGCTTGCACAGATGGCATACAGCATTTTGCTTGCCGTTTCACTGAACCTTGTTGTCGGTTTTCTCGGCGAGCTGTCGCTCGGTCACGCAGGCTTTATGTGCGTCGGCGCATACATCGGCTGTTATATTGCAAAAGAGCTTTACAATGTAATTGATTCAAAGCTCCTTGTGCTCATCATTTCAATGCTTATCGGCGGACTTGTTGCCGCTGTGTTCGGTCTCATAATCGGACTTCCTGCCCTGCGACTTAAGGGCGACTACCTTGCAATCGTTACGCTTGCATTCGGCGAGATTGTCAGAACGATATTCAAGAATCTTCCGACATTCGGCGCCGCTCTCGGTCTTTCGACAAAGAAATACGGCAACGATCTTTACATTGTAGCTCTCGTCACCGTTCTTATCTCACTTTTCCTTATTCAGAATATTATCAGAAGTAAGCACGGACGTGCGATTACGGCTATCCGTGATAACGAGATCGCCGCAAAGGCAATGGGTATCAACATCACATACTACAAGCTGTTCGTTTTTGTCTTTGCCGCATTCTTCGCAGGTATGGCAGGCGTTATCTACGGTTCATATGTTACCCCTGTTGTTTACTCATTCTTCTCATTCAACTATTCGATCGAGATCCTTGTTATGGTTGTTCTCGGCGGTATGGGTAATATCACAGGCTCGATTATTTCGGCTGTGTTCATCACTTACCTCAACTTCCAGCTTCAGACTCAGCTTTCCGGCGACCTTGCCGCTCTCAAGTATTTGGTTTATGCAATCATCCTCATCGTTGTTGTTATCTTCAATAATGCTCCGGCTCTCAAGAGTGTCAGAGAGAGATTTTCAATCACAAATAAGTGGCGTGAAAAGCATCTCAAGAATCCGTCAAAGCAGTATTCCGATACAAACAGATGGGATGTTGTTACAACAAAGATTCGTATGGACGAGGTTCTTACGACAGACGTAAAGCAGAGCGATCCGTTTAAACCCGACAAACCTCAGAAAGGGGGCAAATAAGTATGGCTGACTACGTACTTGAAACGAAAAATCTCGGAATTTCATTCGGCGGACTGAAGGCTGTTCAGGATGTTAATCTGAAGATAAAAAAGGGTCAGATATACGGACTTATCGGCCCCAACGGTGCAGGTAAAACCACTGTGTTTAATCTTCTCACAGGTGTTTACAAGCCCACAACCGGTACTTTTTACCTCGACGGAGAGGATCTTACCGGCAAAACTCAGGAAAAAATCAATCACAAGGGTATTGCAAGAACCTTCCAGAATATCAGACTTTTCAACAATATGAGCGTTATCAGAAACGTTCTTGTCGGACTTCATAACCAGCCAGAGTTCAAGTGCAATCCGTTTATCAGTATGATAAAGCTCCCGAAGCACTATGACACCGAGGTCAGAATGAGAGATAAGGCTAAGGAAATTCTCAAGATCTTTGATCTTTATGAGGAAAGAAACAATCTTGCCTGCAATCTTCCCTACGGTAAGCAGAGAAAGCTCGAGATTGCACGTGCTCTTGCAACAAACCCGAAGCTCCTGCTCCTTGACGAGCCGGCGGCAGGTATGAATCCGCACGAAACACAGGAGCTTATGGACACGGTAAGATATCTCCGTGACAATTTTGACGTTACAATTCTTCTTATCGAACACGATCTGAAATTCGTTTCCGGTCTTTGCGATGAGATTACGGTTCTCAACTTCGGTACCGTTCTTTGCCAGGGCAAGGTAGACGACGCCCTCAATGATCCCGAGGTTGTCAAGGCTTATATCGGAGGTTGATGTTATGGCAATGTTGGAAGTTAAGGACATTTCAGTCTACTACGGAGTTATACAGGCGATCAAGGGTATCAGCTTTGAGGTTAATCAGGGCGAGATCGTAACGCTTATCGGCGCAAACGGTGCCGGAAAGACCACAACGATGCAGTCGATTATGGGACTTATCCCGATCCGTGAGGGTCACGTAAAGTATGAGGGCAAGGATATCACGAAAACTCCCTGCCACAAGATCGTTGAAATGGGTATGACTCAGTGTCCCGAGGGACGCAGAATTTTCCAGGAGCTTTCGGTTTACGATAATCTGCTTATGGGTGCGTTCTCACTTAAGGATAAGAAAAATCTTAAAGAAGATATTGAAAAGATTTACACTCGTTTCCCCCGTCTTGAGGAGCGTAAGAATCAGATTGCGGGTACGCTTTCCGGTGGTGAGCAGCAGATGCTTGCTATGGGTCGTGCTCTTATGAGTCACCCGAAGCTCTTGATGATGGATGAGCCGTCAATGGGACTTTCCCCGCTGCTTGTTGATCAGGTTTTTGAGATCATTAAGGATATCAACAAGGACGGCACAACAATTCTCCTCGTTGAGCAGAATGCGGGTAAGAGCCTCGCAATCTCAGACAGAGCTTATGTTCTCGAAACCGGAAAGATTGTTCTTTCTGGTACGGGCAAGGAGCTTATGGAGAGCGAGGATGTCAAAAAGGCTTACCTCGGCGGTTAAAAATATGTTTCTATGGGCTGACGCTGAATGTGTCAGCCCTCATTTTTTGAAGCAAACGATATTGAAATAATTTTTAATGTGTGATATAATAGCAACACTGATTTCCGCACGTAGCATAATTGGATAATGCATCAGATTCCGATTCTGACGACTGGGGGTTCAAATCCCTTCGTGCGGGCCAATCGAATCCCGTCGATTTTCGGCGGGATTATTTTTATCTTTTTTTACATTTGACATTTTCGGTTAAATAATATAGAATATAATTAATTCAGCATAGTTTATTTTTTTGAAAGGGTGAAAAAGGAATGAAAGGAATAATGAGAAAAATCGTAGCCGTTGTCGCTGTGATCGCTCTTGTTTTGTGTGTGATTAATGTGGCTCCGTATGCCGCATCGGCAGATATTGCCGTAAGGGTCGGCAAGACGACGTATATGCAGGATGACGAATTTACGGCAGAGATCTATTTCCCGAAGTCATATAACAAAGTTGCCGCTCTTGATATGAGCCTGTCATACGACACGACTAAGCTCGAAATCGTAAAGGTAACTCCGGGCAAGGGATTGAGAAAGGCGAGGGATAAGCAGGTTAACGGCGAGGTATTTTCGGAGAACCACAATATCGCAGGAAAGGTTAACTGGTGTCTTTCGGGCGGAAACAACTACGAATTTTCAAACGATTTTGCCCAGATTACTTTTAAGGTTAAGCCGCTTGCGGAGCACGGCAGCTGTGACCTTAAATTGAAGATCAATAACGCCTACAACTCCGGTTTCGTTGATATGACGGATAAGGTAACGGCATCGAACGCCACGTTTACAATTCTCCGTAACACCGTCAATGATCTTATACTCAAGCTCAACAAAGAGGGCAACGGATATATAATCACGGACTATCTTTGTATGACATACGACACGGTCAACATTCCCGATGAGTATAAGGGATTGCCTATTGTCGGAATTGAATATGCCGCATTTATGAATCACGCAGAGATTAAGAACCTTACTCTTCCGTCAAGACTTCAGTACATAGGCAGGGAGAGCTTTGCGGGCTGCTCGGGAATCAAGGAGCTTGTAATTCCTCAGGAGGTAACTTCGATCGACGAATCTGCATTTGAAAGATGCACGGGCATTGAAAAGCTCACGCTTCCGCTCGGTCTTGAAACCATTGCTATGTCAGCATTCAAGGGCTGTATACGTATCACCGATGTTGAACTTCCGTTCACTCTTAAAGAGCTCGGCGCTGCGGCGTTCCGAGACTGCTACACTCTTAACACCGTGAAAATTTCTAAAAACACGTCAATCGGCAAGAATGCTTTTGCATCGTGCGACGACGGACTGAAGTTCATAACGGTTGCCGACAATAAAAATCTTGCTTCATATATTGATTCGTTGGAGATAAAGCCGAAAACCGAGATTGTCAAGGATATTTCTCTCGGTACGCTCAGTGATGTTCCCGAACAGCAGTACACAAAGTCGGAGATAACTCCGGCGGCGGAAATTAAACTGACGAGCGGCGCAAAGGTTGAATTCGGCAAGGATTACAGAATTGTTTATGTAAGAAATACGGATATAGGCACTGCAAAGATGTATGTTGCCGGAATCAACGGCTACGGTGAGGGCTATGTCACGACCTTTGAAATTGCCTGTAAGCACCCCGAGGTCAGTAAGGTTATCTCGAAAGAGGCGTCCTGCACCACCAAGGGCAATTATGTTGTTACCTGCAAGCTCTGCGGAGAGAAGTTTGACGAGGAGATTCCTGCCAAGGGTCATACCCCGAGCGGTGAGTGGGTAATCAAAAGAAGACCGACGATCACCAAAACCGGTGAAAAATATATGCTCTGCACCGTTTGCAGATTCAGAGTAAATATTACCGAACTTCCGAAAGCGTATCCCGACATTAACGGCGACGGAAACATTAATTCGGCGGACGCACTGATCGTTCTTCAGTATTCGGTTGATCTTAATGACACAATCAAGACCGAAGAGCAGTTTATGAATGCCGACACGAACGGCGACGGAAAAATTAACTCGGTTGACGCACTTACAATACTTAAGATCTCGGTCGGTATGGAAAAAATCTGAATATAGATTTATATAAGATAAAATGGCGTTTCTTTTACAGGAACGTCATTTTTCCTATTGTCTAAAATGTTTTTTTGTGTTATTATATAGATTGGCTTAGGCTATGTGGCTGTCGTATTTTCTGCGGCGGTTACTTAATTAATGAAAGTGGGTATCAAAATGGATAAAAAAGTTCCTTTCAGAGAAAAAATCGGCTACGGTGTCGGTGCCGTCGGTCTTGATCTGAGCTACGGTCTGTTCTACTCTTACCTGTCGCTTTATCTGACAAATGCGCTCGGTATCAGCTCGCTTTTTCTGCTTATTCTTGCGCCTATCGCAAGACTGTGGGACGGCATCAACGACCCGATGATGGGAACTATTGTTGATATGTCAAACAGCAGAATGGGCAAATACCGCCCGTGGATTCTCAGAGGTGCGATTGCGAATGCGGTTGTTCTCTGCCTCTTGTTCAATAATCCCGGAATACCGACAAATTCGGTTTGGATGTATGTTTATGTTGCGATATTTTACGTGCTCTGGGGTATGTCCAACACATTGGCGGATATTCCTTACTGGTCGATGATTCCGTCCTTTGCAACAGAGGAGAAGGACAGAAACTTCATCTCGACGGTTGCAAGAACATTCTCCGGTCTGGGTCAGGGAATCGTTCTTATTCTCACTGCTCCGATCGTTGCATATCTCGGCGGATCGAGCGAGAGCAGTCTCAAGACTATGACCCCCGAATGCTTAAGGACAGGCTTCGGCAAATGGTCGATCATTGCTGCAGTTATGCTTGTTGTTTTTGCAAGCATCAGCGTTGCCTCGACAAAGGAAAGAAATGTAATCAAGGGCGGCGAGAAGTTCTCATTCAAGCAGGCATTAAACGTCGTAAAACAGAACGATCAGCTTCTTACGTTTATGCTCTTTGCAATGATTTCAAACGCAGGCTACTATATGACCTCGGGAATCAGCAGTTACTACTTCAACTCGGTTGCCGGTGACCTTAATCTCCAGTCAAAATTCAATATGTTCGGCGCAGTCGGTTCGGTAATCGGTATTGCCGTTATCCCGATCTGCTCAAAGCTGAAGATGAATAACAGATCTATTTATAAGCTGTCGCTCGGTATGGCGGCAATAGGATACATCGGAATGGCTGTCATCGGATACGGCTTTGGCGGCAATGTTTACGGACTCGGCGCCTGCTACCTTATCACCTCGATCGGTATCGGAAGTATGTTCGTCAACCAGACGGTTATGCTTGCCGACGTTGTTGACTACGGCGAGTATAAGCTCGGCAAGAGAAATCAGAGCCTTACATTCTCGATGAAGGGCTTTCTTCAGAAAATGGCATATACGGTTCAGTGTATCATTATGTACCTGACATTCAGCATTACAAAGTATGAGGGTACGGCTCCCGAGCAGACGCAGGAGGCCAAGGACGCAATCTCTGCGCTTATGTTCATCGTTCCGCCGGTACTTATAATTATTTCCTACATTGTATTTTCAAAGAAATACAAGATTTACGGCGATTTTAAGAGAGAGGTTCTCGCAACGGTGTCAAAGAGACACGAGACAGCCTCGGAAGAATAACCTTTCCCGGCAGGTGTTGGATATGAAAAGGATTGTTTTCTTTTCACACGGACTCAGCGCAAACGGAATTGAAACATTCCTTGTCAATGTGCTGAAAAAAATCGACAGAACAAAATACGATATAACGGTTATTATCGCAATTGACGAGGGCGTGTACTGTCTGCACGAAAAGACGGTGACGGATCTCGGAATAAGGGTTATCCACGCAGGAGACCTTGATGCGGTGAAGAAGAAATTTGAATATATAAAGAATGTCAAAAGGATTCTTTCGAAGGAGAGGTATGATATTGCTCATTCCAATATGGATCTCCTCAACGGCGTAACCCTGACGATCGCAAAAAAATGCGGAATACCCGTCAGAATATGTCACGCACACAATTCAAAAAGTCAGTATGATCCGATCGGAAGATTTGCAAATGTAAAAAGACTGCTGCAAAAAATATACAGCAAGACGATGAAAAAACTGATTGTGGATTCATCGACCGAACTGCTTGCCTGCTCGGACGTTGCATCGGAATATTTTTACGACGGCAGAAAATCCACGTTGATTTATAACGGAATTGATACTGATGCTTTTAAAAATACAAATATAAACAAAGAAACCTACGCAAGAAATTTTGCCGCGGACGGTGAAAAACTGATTGTTTCGGTCGGCAGACTTTCCGCACAGAAAAATCCCGCCTTTGCGATTGACATAATCGCCGAGCTTGCAAAGATCAGGACTGATTTTAAATACATATGGGTCGGCGCAGGAGAGCTTGAAAACGAGGTAAAGAACAAAGCCAAACAGCTTGGTGTTTCGGATAAGGTTGTTTTTACGGGCGTCAGGATGGATGTCAAGGAGATTCTTTCCTGCTGTGACTGCTTCATTATGCCGTCGCTGTTTGAGGGACTTCCGTTTTCGCTTATTGAGGCGCAGGCGGCAGGACTTCATTGCGTGGTTTCCGATGTGGTTACACGGGAAGCCGATGTCGGACTGATTGAATATTTTCCCCTTGAAAAGGGAGCACAAAAATGGGCTGAATTGATTGACAAAACGCTCGACAGACCGAAAGAATCGGCTGATGAAAGGCTGAATCTGTTTGACATCAAACATACAGTCAAGCAGCTTGAAGAAATATACGACAGATAAAAAGAAAGGAGATGCGATATGAGCAGAAAGAAGTGGATAGTCAGAAGCGGCAACAAGGAAAATGCGACAATGTTCGCCGAAAAGCTCGGAGTAAGTCCATATGCTGCACTCATCGCATCGACGAGGGGAATAAACACGATTGACGACGCAAGGGAGTTCTTCTTCGGACTGAATGAACGAAAAAGCGTTGATCCGATGGATTTTCCAGATATGTATGCCGCAGTCAAGCGAATACAGAAAGCGCTTGATGAATTTGAAAGAATCGCAGTTTACGGCGACTATGACGCTGACGGAGTGACCTCCACCGCACTGCTCTATTCATATCTTGAAATGCAGGGTGCAGATGTCGTTTATTATGTTCCGAACCGTCACACCGAGGGTTACGGACTGAGTTACGAGGCGATTGACAAGCTGAGTATGATGGGCGTTAAGCTGATTATTACGGTCGACAATGGTATAAGTGCTGTTGATGAGGCAAAATATATCAGAGAGCTTGAAATGGAGCTTATTGTAACGGATCACCATCTTCCGTCGGAAACTCTGCCGCAGGCGGTTGCGGTTGTTGATCCGCACAGGACGGACTGTAATCTTGAATTTAAAGACTATGCGGGCGTCGGCGTTGCATATAAATTGATATGTGCCCTTGAGGGCGAGGAGAACGGCATAACAGACAGCTTTGTTGATCTTGTCACCGTCGGTACGGTTGCCGACGTTATGCCGCTGATAAAGGAAAACCGTGAGCTTGTGCGCCGTGGTGTGACTATGCTTGCCGATTCGGACAGGATAGGAATACAAGCGCTGATTGAGGCTGTGGGGCTCGGAAGCAGAAAGATGACCTCAACCTCGGTTGCATTCGGAATATGCCCGAGGATCAATGCCGCAGGACGAATGGGATCGGCGGACAGAGCAATAAGACTTCTTCTGAGCGACGACTACGACGAGGCAATGCTGCTGGCTCAGGAGATCAATGATGAGAATGTTACAAGACAGCAGACGGAGCAGGAAATTCTCATTCAGGCTGTTGAACAGATAAATAAAAATCCCGAGTGGCAGTATCAAAATGTACTTGTTGTTGCGGGTGAGGGATGGCACGACGGAGTTGTCGGAATCGTTGCATCAAGGCTTGTTGAAAAATACGGCAAGCCGACCTTGGTTATAACAATTGACGGCGATGATGCAAAGGGCTCGGGCAGGAGCATTGAGGGATTCAATCTCTACGATGCGATCAGCCATTGCAGCGATTGTCTTACACATTTCGGAGGTCACACTCTGGCTGCGGGAATCGGGCTGGAAACCACGGATATTGATACTTTCAGAACAGCGATAAACGATTATTCCGACACAATTGAAATGCCTTTTCCAATTCAGAACATTGATTTCAAATTGAACCCTGCCTGTGTGAATACGGAGATGCTGGAAACGGTTGAACAGCTTGAACCGTTCGGAGCGGGTAATCCTCAGCCGATATTCGGACTTTATAATATGACCGTCACCGATATTCAGCCGATCGGCAACGGCAAGCATTTGCGTGTCATCCTTGAAAGAAACGGAGTGTCACTGCAAACGGTCAAGTTCAGAACTGTTCAGGCGGAGTTCCCGTTTGTTAAAGGCGATGTTGTCGACGCCGCAGTCGGTCTTGAGCCGAATGAATATCTCGGTCAGCTCAGGGTCAGCATATTGTTGAAAAACATAAAGCTCCACGATATGGTGGAGGATGATCTTTTTAGCTCGATGAGAGATTTTTCACTTCTTATGCGTGGCAGGAGCGACGGATTTGACCCGTCACTTCTGATTCCTCAAAGGGAGACGACCGCCGCTGTTTACAGATTTATCCGTTCCGTCGGCAGGTGGAATTATGATACGGAAACTCTCTGTCACAGGCTTGACCTTTGGGCGGAGGATTACGGACAGGTTGCGGTTGCGATTGAGGCTATGCTCGAAATGGGAGTGCTCAGAAGAGACGAAAATAAGGGTCTGAGCGTTCCGAAAACAAGCGAAAAGGTCAATTTGCAGGACGCACCCGTTCTGAGAAGATTAACAGAATTATCAAAGGAATCGGCATATTGAGCCGAGTGGTATAAAGATGTCAGAAGCTAATGAAAAAAGTAAATTAACGGCAGCCGCAAGCGTTGAGCCGGAAAATACGGGAGAGAACAAACCGTTTGTTCCCGAAAATCCCGACGAGCTTTACCGTAAACTCATCACGCTTGTCAGGGAAAATATGACCGAAAACGATGTTTCGCTCGTTGAAAAGGCGTATTTTATTGCCAAAAAAGCTCACGAGGGTCAGTTCAGATTCTCGGGTGAGCCGTATATAATTCATCCTGTCTCCGTTGCGATTATCCTCTACAATTTGGGTATGGACGGGGAGTCTATGGCGGCTGCCTTACTGCACGATGTTGTAGAGGACACCGATATGACCAAGGAAAATATTCAGGAGGAGTTCGGCGAGGACGTTGCAAACCTTGTTGAGGGCGTAACAAAGCTCGGCAAGGTGCCTATCTTTACCAAGGAGGAACAGCAGGCGGAGAACGTCCGCAAGATGCTGATGGCAATGTCACAGGATATCCGTGTCATTATCATCAAGCTGGCTGACCGTATACACAATATGAGAACTCTGTCTTTTATGCGACCGGATAAAAGACGTGAAAAGGCTCAGGAAACTCTTGAAATCTATGCTCCGATCGCTCACCGTCTCGGTATCCGTGGCGTTAAGGAGGAGCTTGAAGACCTCGCTATCAGCTATCTTGATCCCGTTGCCTATAAGGAGATCAGGGATAGACTCGAACAGCAGCAGTCAAAGAGAAAGGAATATCTTGACAGCATTCAGAAGAAGATCAGTGAAAGAATCAAGCTGGTTGTGCCGAATGCAAGCATTTCGGGCAGAATCAAAAGCGTCCACGGCATTTACCGTAAGATGTATATGCAGGGCAAGAGCTTTGATGAAATCTACGATATCTACGCCGTCAGAATCATTGTTGACGACGTTATAGACTGTTACAACTGTCTCGGAATTATCCACGATATGTTCAAGTCGATTCCCGGACGTTTCAAGGACTATATCTCAACGCCAAAGGCGAATATGTACCAGTCGCTTCATACGACGGTAATCGGCGATGAGGGTATACCGTTTGAGGTTCAGATCAGAACGTGGGAGATGCACCGCACCGCTGAGTACGGTGTTGCCGCCCACTGGAAATATAAGCTCGGAATAAACGGCAGACAGAAATTTGAGGAGAAATTCTCGTGGATACGTCAGCTTCTTGAAAGCCAGAATGTTTCCGAAAATCCGCAGGATATTGTCAATACGATAAAGACCGACCTTGTTCAGGAAGAGGTTTTCGTTTTCACCCCGAAAGGAACGGTTATCAACCTTCCCGCAGGCTCAACGGTCGTCGACTTTGCGTATGCAATTCATTCGGCGGTCGGCAACAGAATGGTCGGCGCAAAGGTAGACGGAAGAATCGTACCGATCGACTATGTTGTCAAAACGGGGGAGATTGTGGAGATCATCACCTCGTCTCAGCAGAACAAGGGACCGAGCCGTGACTGGCTGAAGTTCGTCAAGACGAGCGGAGCGAGAAACAAGATCCGTTCGTGGTTCAAGAAAGAGAGACGTGAGGAAAATATCCTTGAGGGCAAGATGGAGGTTGAACGTGAATTTAAGCGTAACTTCATAAGGCTCAATGATCAGCAGTTTGATAAGTTCATCCTTGAGGTTGCTCAGCGTCAGCGCTTCAACAGCGCAGAGGATTTCTTTGCGGCGATCGGCTACGGCGGAATATCGCTCAACAAGATGATGCCGCACATCAAGGACGAATACGTCAAGGAGTTTAAACAGCCCGAGCCTGTTGAGGAGGATGTTATCAAGATAACCACGCCTCAGCAGAAGAAACGGACAAAGAGTCAGGACGGTGTTGTTATCGAGGGTATTGACAACTGTCTTATCAAACTCTCGAAGTGTTGCAGTCCCGTACCCGGTGATAAAATAATCGGATTCATAACAAGAGGACACGGTGTGTCGATCCATAAGCGTGATTGCACGAACGTGCCTAAGGTTATCGAGCTTGCCGACGAGCCTGACAGATGGATTGCCGCAAGCTGGGACAGCTCCGCAAAGGAGGACTTTACGGCGACGGTTTCGCTGACCTGTCTCGACCGAGTCGGACTTATGGCGGATATCTCAAAGATGATTGCGGATATGCGTGTTATGATCTACGGAATTAATACAAAGAGCAAGAAGGACGGCAGAGCGTCTCTCGAGCTGACAATCGGCGTAAACGGAATAGAGCATCTCAACGGCGTTATGGCAAAGCTCAGAAAGATTAACGGCGTTCTCGATGTTGAACGTGCAAACAGTTAAGGTGTTGAATACAGTATGAAAGCAGTAGTACAAAGAGTTAAATCGTCGGCGGTTGTTGTCGGCGGCGAGACAATAGGAAAAATAGGTAAGGGTTATAACGTCCTTTTGGGCGTTTTTCCCGATGACACAAAGAAGGATGCGGAAATCCTTGCCGCAAAGATTGCAAAATTGCGTATCTTCGAGGATGAGGACGAGAAGATGAACCTGTCGATACTCGATATCGGCGGCGAGGTTCTTGCAATTTCTCAGTTTACGCTCTGTGCGGATATCAAAAAGGGCAACAGACCGTCCTTTATCACGGCGGCGAAGCCCGACTATGCCAATGAGCTTTACGAATACTTTATGGAACAGCTCAAGGTCAACGGAATAAAAAAGGTCGAGCACGGTTCATTCGGAGCGGATATGCAGGTCGAAATTCACAACGACGGCCCCGTTACCATAATTATGGACACAACGATCTGGAACAAGAGGGATTGAAATGACTGTTGAATCACTTGCGTTGGGTCCCGTAAGCGCAAATACCTACATCGTGACGGACGAAAAAAGCGGCGAGACTGCAATAATCGACTGCGGCGAATGTACGGCTGAGCTTCTTGAAAAACTCAACGATAAAAATGTTAAATATATTCTGCTGACCCACGGTCATGCGGATCACATCCTCGGAGTTTATGACCTCAAAAAGGCGTTTCCCGAGGCGAAAATCGTAATTCATAAGGAGGATGCCGCCTGCCTTACAAACGAGATGCTCAGCATAGCGTTCAGTATTGCACCGCATACTCAAAAGAATATTGATCCCGATATCACGGTAGATGAGGGAGACGTAATAACTCTCGGCAGTATTGATTTCAGGGTTATGCACACCCCGGGACACACAAAGGGCAGTGTCTGCTATTATGTCGAAAGCGAGAGAACTCTTTTTACGGGAGACACGCTTTTCTGCCTGACGGTCGGAAGAACCGATCTTTTCGGCGGAAGTGACGAGGATATGTACACGTCGGTCAAGAGGCTTTATGAAATGCCGGGAGACTACACAATTTATCCTGGTCACAACAGAGCAACGACGATGGAATATGAAAGAAGAAGAAACAGATATATGAGGAGATTCAAATGATACTCAGGGTCGTCAATCACAAATTTCATTACGAAATGGAGAATCTTTGCAGGGTTTTCTATCCATATGAGACGATCCGTGTCATCAGAGACGACGGCGGGGAGAACGACGATATAACCGTTGTGACCGAGCTTTGCGGTGAATATACGGTTAAGGTGTCGGTGAATATCCACGGAACGACGGGCACAAGGGAAAAGTCGGTTGCCGATTATGATGACTGCGAGAGAGAAATGGCAATTCTGCTGTTTTCTCTTCTTTCCGAAATCAGCGGTTACACTCCGAATTGGGGTATTTTGACGGGCGTAAGACCGTCAAAGCTGATGAATACGCTGATAAACGAATACGGTGACAAGGGTGCGAAAAAATATTTTACAGACAAGCTCCTTGTCTGTGAAAAAAAGACCGAGCTTGCCTATGAGGTTGCAAAGGCTGAGGAGAGGATTATGTCCCTCTCGGACGAAAAGAGCTTCAGTCTCTATGTTTCGATTCCTTTCTGCCCGACGAGATGTAACTATTGCTCGTTTGTCTCCCATTCGATAGCTCAGGCGAAAAAGCTACTGCCCGAATATGTCGAAAATCTTTGCAAGGAGATAAGACAGACCGCCGAAATCGCAAATTCACTCGGTCTGAGGCTTGAATCAATTTATTGGGGCGGCGGCACTCCGACAACTCTCTCGGCGGAAATGCTTGAAAAAATCTGTGCCGAGATAAATTCGTATTTTGATCTGTCGCACCTGCGTGAATACACGATTGAGGCGGGCAGAGCCGATACCGTAACTCCCGAAAAGCTCAGAGTTATCAAGTCGGCGGGAGTCGGCAGAATCAGCATAAATCCACAGACCTTTAACGACGACGTCCTGAAAGCGATCGGCAGACGTCATACGGTCGACGATGTTGTCCGTGTTTTCGGCGAGGCGAGAGATGCCGGCTTTGATAATATAAATATGGATCTGATCGCAGGCTTGACGGACGATACATATGAGAGCTTCTGTAACTCCGTTGACAGGGCAATTGCGATGGACCCCGAGAACATCACGCTCCATACGCTCGCTTTAAAGCGTTCGTCAACCATTGTTACACACGGGGTTGACGTGCAGAGCGGCGAGATTGCAAATAAAATGCTGGAATATGCTCAAAATCGGTTCTATTATGCGGGGTACCGACCGTATTATATGTATAGGCAGTCCCGTTCTCTCGGTAATCTTGAAAATGTCGGTTGGTGCAAGGACGGCTTTGAGTGCCTTTACAATGTGTTTATGATGGAGGAGTGCCATACGGTGCTCGCCGTCGGCGCAGGAGCAGTCACGAAATTAAAGGATCCGTACAGCCGAAATATCGAGAGAATTTTCAATTATAAATATCCGTATGAATACAATTCACGCTACGAGGTAATCGCAGAGCGTAAGGGACAGATAAAGGAGTTTTACGATAAGATAAAGAGGTGCTAAATGGCATACCGTACTTTAAATGAGATAAATAAAAGCGTTGCGTCGGATGTCGGTGCGTTTATCGAGTCGGCGGAGGACGGCTTTGACCGTTCGGTCTCGTCCCTCGTTGACAATTTTATTTCCGACTGCGACTGTGATATTGTTCTGCTTGCAGGTCCGAGCTCATCGGGTAAAACCACAACTGCGGGCAAAATTGTGCAGAAAATAAGGGAAAGCGGTCGGACAGCTTACACACTCTCTTTGGACGATTATTATCACAATGCTGCCGATATTCCGCTGACGAAGAAGGGCGTCAAGGACTTTGAAAATGTCAATGCACTTGACATAGAGCTCATTCATCAGACGTTCAGCGATCTTATCGAGAACAGGAAAGCAGAAATTCCCGAGTTTGACTTTATGAGCGGAACGAGAAAAAAAGAGATGAAAACCCTTGAACTTGGGAAGAACGATGTGATAATCGTTGAGGGTATTCATGCGCTTAACCCGATCATCACTCAGGGGCTTGACGAAAATCACATTTACAAGGTCTATATCAGCGTTTCGTCAAGAATTACTGACGACGACGGCAATGTCGTTTTCAGCAAGAGAAGTCTCCGTCTTATTCGCAGAATGATACGTGACTATCATTACAGAAACACATCGGTTGAAAAAACCTTTTCCCAGTGGCCTGAGGTCTTGAAGGGTGAGGATAAATATATCTTCCCGTTTGAGAAGAACGCACGTTTCAGAATTGATTCGTTTCACCCGTATGAATCCTGCCTTTTCAGAAATGAGGCTGTTGAACTTTTGGACACGGTGGGGGAGGACAGCAGATTTTATCCCCTTGCAACGGAGCTTAAAAATGATTTTTCAAGGCTTCGCCCGATAGATTTATCAAAATTACCCGATAATTCCCTGCTGAGAGAGTTTATATAAGGTTATTTTTTATTAAATTTTCTAAAAAATGTTGATAAATAAGGAATGTTATGGTAAAATAATCGTTGCCGCTTTTGCGGTGGCTTTTTAAAACTGGTACGTCATTTACATAAACAATACTGAACGGGAGGAAAAATAATGGCTGACGGAAAGTCCGGTGTAAAGTCTCAGTCGCTTCTCAGCGGAGCCTTTATTCTTGTTGTCGCCACGGTCCTTGTAAAGGTCATCGGCGCACTTTTCAAGATACCGCTTTCGATGCTGATCGGCGAGGTCGGACGAGGATATTTCAGCACAGCCTATGAAATTTACACCCCGTTGTATTCAATCTCAATGGCAGGACTTCCCGTTGCGGTTTCAAGGCTTGTTGCCAAGGAAAGATCACTCGGTCATTTCCGTGACGTGAGGATGATAAGACGAGTTTCCGCCCGTCTTTTCGTGATGATGGGAGCTATCGGAACGGTTCTTCTGCTTTTGATCGCTTACCCGTACACAAGGTTCATCGTCAAATATGTCGAAAATGTCTATTGCGTGCTTGCAATAGCGCCGTCGATATTCTTCTGCTGCTGTATGTCGACATACAGGGGCTATTATGAGGGCTTGCAGAATATGCTGCCGACCGCCGTCTCGGAGGTAATTGAGGTTATCGGAAAACTGATTGTCGGTCTCGGTGCGAGCTATGCACTGCTTAAAGCCGAGCTGGCGAAGTTTGAAGCGGGTCAGCCTGTTTTCGGCGCAGTCAGAGCAACCAAGGAGGACGCCCTTGCGGCGATATATCCCTTTGCGGCAACGACCGCCGTTCTCGGAGTTACATCCGGAACGATCCTCGGACTGATTTATCTTATCCTCAGGCACAAAATAAAGGGTGACGGAATTACAAAGGCGGAGCTTCTTGCGTCGCCGAAGCCTGCGAGCGGATCGTCGCTTGCAAAAATTATAGTTATGACGGCTTTGCCGATTGCGGCAAGCTCACTTGTTACGAATATTACAAATCTTATTGACGCCGCAACAATTCAGGCTCGGCTCAAATACGCCGTTGAAAAAGCGCCTGATGTTATCTATGCGCTTTACGGCACCGAGTTTGAAACAATGAAGGTTGCGGACTCGCAGATCGTTAAATATATTTACGGAATTTATAACGAGGTTCTTGATTTTAAAAATCTCATTCCGACGATCACAATGACTCTCGGAATCAGTGCCATTCCCGTGCTTTCGGCGGCGTGGGCAAATCAGCAGACACACAGCATCAAGGTTGCCGTTGAATCGGTTATCCGTGTTACTATGCTCATATCCCTGCCGACGGGTTTCGGTCTTGCGGCGGTATCGTATTCACTGCTGGATACATTTTATCCTGCCGCAACGGCGAGCATAGGTGCAACGATACTTGCGGTTTACGGCTGTACGATGTTTGTTTTCGCCGTTTCGTCACCGATCACAAGTATGCTTCAGGGTCTCGGCAGGACGGATATCCCGCTGAAGTCGCTCGTTGTCGGAGCGGTCATTAAAATTGTTCTCAACTATATTCTTATCGGCAATCCGCACATCAATATCAACGGTGCGCCGATTGCGTCAATTGCGTGTTATCTCGTCGTTGTTCTGATAAACCTTTACAGTATTATCAAGATAACGGGCGTGAAGATAAATTTCGGCTCGGTATTTATCAAGCCGTGTATTTGTTCGGGCATCAGTGCGGTGGTTGCTTTCCTTACAAATCTTGTTTTCGGAAAGTTCCTCGGCAATATCGGAAATCCCGACAGTGTGATGAACGGAAACACAATTGCACTTATCATTGCCGTTATAGCGGCGGTAATTGCGTATGTAATAACAATACTTCTTTTCAAGGGTATTTCAAGGGATGATCTTCTTATGATACCGAAAGGAGAAAAAATTGCCGAAACCCTTGAAAAACGTGGATTTTTAGGTTAAAATATTATGGATATGAAAAACGGATTTGAATTTAAAGAAAAATATAATGTTTATGACCTCGTTGAGATAATGCGTGTTCTGCGTTCCGAGGGCGGCTGCCCGTGGGATATCAAGCAGACTCACGAGAGCATTAAGAAAAATCTCATTGAGGAAACATACGAGACGATTGAGGCGATCAACAAGAAAGATCCCGATATGCTTCGTGAGGAGTTGGGCGACGTCCTTATGCAGGTCGTTTTCCATTCACAGATCGAGGCTGAAAAGGGTGTTTTCAATATCGACGATGTTGCCGATGAAAACTGCAAGAAGCTCATTGAGCGCCATCCGCACGTTTTCGGCGAGGTTAATGTCAACGGTGTTGACGATGTTCTGACAAATTGGGACGCAATTAAACGAAAGACTAAGGGTCAGAAATCCACTTCGGAGGCGATAGATTCGATCCCGAGAGAACTGCCTGCTCTGATGAGAGCGACTAAGGTTCAGTCAAAGGCGGCAAAGGCAGGCTTTGACTGGGATGATGTGAGCGGAGCTCTCGATAAGCTCAGCGAGGAAATTGCCGAGCTCAAGGCGGCAATTGCGAATAAAGATAAGGAAAACATAAACGAGGAGTTAGGAGATGTCCTTTTCTCTGCGGTTAATGTTTCGAGATTTATTGATGTCGATGCCGAGGAATCTCTTACCGATGCGACGGACAAATTCGTTTCACGTTTTAAGACGGTTGAGAAACTTGCAAAAGAGAGAAATATTGATATGAAAGAGTCGGATATTGAGACTCTCGACAGGCTTTGGGATGAAGCAAAGCACGGTTAAGGTTACAATTAATTTAAGTAAATGATAGCTTCAAATCGACCGATAGGTGCATCGGAGAGCTTGAAGATTTCATAATAAAAAACTGGAGGAATTACAATGAATAAGACAGAATTTATCAACGCAGTAGCCGCTAAGGGCGAGATGGACAAGAAGGCTGCCGAGAAGGCAGTTAACGCTGTTATCGCTGCAACAACAGACGCACTCAAAAACGGTGAGAAGATCCAGCTTGTTGGCTTCGGCACATTCGAGATCAGAGAGCGCTCAGAGAAGCAGGCTCGCAACCCGAGAACAGGCGAGACAATGACTGTTCCGGCAAGCAAGGTTCCCGCTTTCAAGGCAGGCAAGGCTCTCAAGGACGCTGTTAAATAATTCTATTTGGTTCTATTGTATGCGGCAGGACAGTTTTGTCCTGCCACCGCTTTTTCAGGAGGACAGAGTAATGAGGCTGGACAAATATCTTAAGGTTTCCAGAGTTATTAAGCGCAGAACGATTGCAAACGAGGTGTGCGATGCAAAGCACGTCCTTGTAAACGGCAAGATTGCCCGTGCTTCATATGACGTAAAGGAAAACGACATCATTGAAATAACGATGGGATCAAACGTTACAAAAATTCAGGTTGCCAAAGTCACAGAGCACGCAACGAAGGATGATGCGTCGCTTATGTACAGAGTAATTGACTGATGTAATATGTTCAGACTTCGCCTCATATATTTATATGAGGTGTTTTTTATGTCTGAAACGTTGATGCACGATATCGTAATTGAAAATAGACAAAAACTGACTGCGACGGGGATTGAAAACGTTGACAGCTATGAGGATGACTGCATTATTGCGCAGAGTGAGTGCGGCGAAATTGTAATTAAGGGTCACGATCTTAAAATAAGCAGACTTTCTGTCGAGACAGGGGATATGACCGTTGACGGCGGCATTGACTCCGTGAGCTACAATGCGCCGAAGGTCAGCGGCAGTTTCCTCAGCAGGGTATTCAGATGATTGATTATCTTCCCAAAACGTCCGAACAACTGCTCGGATTGCTGTATTCGTTCGGAATCGGACTTGCGCTCGGCTTTATATATGAATTGATTCGTCTTATTTTTTTCATACTGTCAGGAAGTGATAAAAAATTCACTCTTGCAAGGGATATAATGTTTTTGCTTCTCTGCCTAACGGTGACGTTTTTCTTTTTTCTTGTTCGGTATAACGGCAAGGTTATGTTTTATGCCGTGCTCGGTGAGGCAGTGGGCGGATATGCGGCGTTCAAGGCGGTTGACCCGTTTGTAACGTTCCTTTTAAAGAAAAAACTGCGGCGAGTAAGGAAAAGGATGATTAAAATTTGTACTGCGATTAAAGAAAAAATCGCCTCTTTCGTCAAAAAAATCCAAAGTAAAGAAAAAAATATTATAAAAGACGAAAAAAATTCCGAAAATGACTTGCATAATCGACACAATATAGTGTATAATCAATCCGTAACGGTGTGCCCGTTGCAAGAAGAAATTCAGAATCGAGGTGACGAAAATGGCTGAAAAGAAGAAACGCAAGCGCAGCTTTATTGTTTCATTCTGCATTATTGCGCTCTGCGCATATTTCGCCATTTCGTTGATAACCACCCATAGGGATATAAAAAAGGTCAAAGCCGAGACGGCTGAGGTCAAAGCGTCGGTAACCGAGGTACTTGCGGAAAATAAAAAGCTTCAGGGTTACATAAACGGCGATAAAAAGGATGAATACGTCGAGAAGATCGCAAGAGATAAGCTCGGATATGTTAAGCCGGGTGAGCACGTCTATTATGATGTCTCTGTGAACGATTGACGTTTCGTAATAAAATAGAGGAGTTCGCATTTTATGCAGTTGGAAGTTGGTTCAATAGTTGAGGGAAAAGTAACCGGTTTTACATCTTTCGGAGCCTTTGTCGATCTTGACGGCGGCAAAAAGGGAATGGTACATATTTCCGAGGTGGCTACGGAATTTGTAAAGGACATCAAGGATCATCTTAAAGTCGGTCAGCAGGTAAAGGTAAAGGTGCTTTCAATCGCCGATGACGGCAAGATCAGCCTTTCAATCAGAAAAGCTGTCGAACAGCCGAAGCCGCAGAGACCGAAGTCAACTCAGCAGAGAAGACCTGCGGCAAATGTCTGGCAGGGAAACAAGAGCACGGATAACCAGCCTCAGTCTTTTGAAAGTATGATGGCAAAGTTTAAGCAGGTAAGCGACGAGAAGATGTCGGATCTGAAGCGTGACTCCAAGCACGGCGGCGGATACAACCGCCGTGGCACCAATAAGCTGTAATTGATTTCAGGAGCAGGTTTCTGCTCCTGTTTTTTTAAGCAACCGCTAATTAGCTTGCAGCACAATTCTCAGCAGATATTTTGCTGCCGGAAACGCCAAAAATGCTCGTTAATACACAAAGTATTGCCTGCGCTTTTTGACGCTCCCAACAACAAACTATCTTGCTGATAATCGCACTTCAAGCTAATCAGCGGTCGCCCGAAAAATAAGGCAAGTTTGAAAATGCTTGCAGCACAATTCTCGGCGGCTGATATATAATCGGAATAGCGAAACATATAGGTGATAAAATTGAGAGAAATAGATGTTAAGGATATAAGCAAGGCTGTTGAAAAGCTTTGCATAAAAGCGAATAAAATTTTGCCGAGCGATCTTGCAGACACGATAGGTAAATGTCGCTCCTGCGAAAGCAATTCGCTTGCACAGAGTGTTCTCGGAGATATTGAGGAGAACCTTGAGGCGGCTAAGGAGCTTGATATACCGATATGCCAGGATACCGGAATGGCTGTCGTTTTCCTTGATATAGGACAGGATGTTCATTTCGTCGGCGGCAGTCTTTATGATGCTGTTAACGAGGGCGTGCACAACGGATATGTGAACGGTTATCTGCGTTGCTCTGTTGTCGGCGATCCTCTCAGAAGAATCAACACAAAGGACAACACACCTGCCGTTATCCATACGAACATCGTTGACGGGGATGAGGTAAAAATAACCGTTGCGCCGAAAGGCTTCGGAAGCGAGAATATGAGCTGCCTTAAAATGATGACTCCCGCACGCGGCAGAGAGGATATTATTGAGTATGTCCTCGAATGTGTAAGGATGGCAGGCGGAAATCCGTGCCCTCCGATTGTTCTCGGTATCGGCATAGGCGGGGATTTTGAACAGTGTGCATATCTTGCAAAAAAGGCGCTGTGCAGAAGCGTTTCGCAGAAGAATCCCGATGAGTTCTATGCCGAAATGGAAGCGGAGATACTTGACCGGATCAACAGCGAGACGAATGTCGGACCTATGGGATTCGGCGGAGACACAACGACTCTTTCCGTTGCAATAGAAACTGCTCCGACACATATCGCCGGACTTCCCGTTGCAGTGAACTTCGGCTGTCACGTAACACGACATGCAAGTACAAAAATATGAGAGGAAGAGGTAAATGGAGGATTCAAACAGAATTAATGATGGATTCATAAAATTTATAAAAACTTTTCTGAATGTACTTGTAATAGCGATTCTTTTATTTTCAATTATCTCTGTGCCGGTATGTATGCTTGTATACATAAGGGGATATTCAAATTTGTTCTCTGTTAAAGAGCTTATATGGGTATTTCCGGCGGCGATTTATACTGCGGTTGTCTTTCTGATAGGAAGATTCTTACAGAATAAGAAAGAATATTTTTTAATCATTTCTATGATTTTAATTGAAGTTGTTTATGTAACTTTCCTATTGCTTTTTTACAACACACAGCCCTGTTCCGATTACGCTGCAATTTGGAATGCCGCTGTTGAAATGAGCAAAGGCGTATTTACGGATGGCTTGAAAAACGGAAGCTATATGTATATATATAATTGGCAGTTAGGTATCGCCGCTTTCGAGTCGATTTTTGTAAGGCTGTTTGGAGAGAATTTCTTTGCACTTAAAATTTTCTGTGCAATAATTACGGCTGTAAATAATTTTCTTGTTTATAAATGTTGCTGCGTCAAATTTAACAAAAAAGTCGGAGTATATGCATATGTTGCGGCGACAATGTTTATCCCGTGGATGTTGTCCGTGCCGCAGTTTACAAATCATCATATTGGTTTTACACTGCTGCTGATATCACTGCTTTTAATTAACAAAAACAAATGGTATACATATTTGGCAGCAGGTGCGCTTATAGCGTTTTTAAATGTTCTTAGACCGATGGGAATCATTATTGTAATTGCCGCTTTTTGTATGGCTGTTTACAATATGATCAAAGGACGCTCGTGGAAAAGCGTTGCAGAAAATGCAGGTAAATTTGTGTCACTGCTATTGGCGTTTGCGGTTGTCATAACGGGATTCAATGTTCTGTTTATAAAGAAAGAGTATACGGATATGAATATCTCTTCGGCACGAGTCCAATATTTTAAATTTCAAAAAGGCTTGTACGGATATGAATATCCTTTTACAGATTATAACAAATACGGTAACATTGATTCATATAATGAAGCAATGAAAGAGGAACTGGCTGAAACTGCAAAAACAAACCCGGCAATGGTATGTAAATTTGTAGTAGAGAAAATGATTAGATATTTTGGCTTGTTTGATTACCAATTTGAAATGACCTTTGATCATGATGATAATATCTGGTCAAAATATCCTATAAAAGCATTCTATTCAACAAGTTGGTTCTTCTATGCGTTTGCGCTTATAATTGCAGCCGTAGCTTTTATAAAGAAGCGAAAGGAAAATGATGTTGACATATTTACGGTGTTTTTTATAGGCAATACACTTGTGTATATTTTAATTGAAGCCTTTTCTTCATACAGATTTGAAAGCTACTATTATATAATTATGTTTATGGCGGTTGGATTTGCAATGTTTGCCGATCGGATCGCCAAGAAAACGAAAAATTCAGAGGTTAAATAATGAATATAAGATTTGTAATACCGTGCTTATTGGGTCTTGAATCCATAATAGCAAATGAAATGAAATCGCTCGGTGCAGAGGACGTTGTTTCAGAAAACGGCAGAGTTCTGTTTTCGGGAGACGAGTCGATGCTTGCGAGGGCGAATATCTGTTCAAGATATTCCGAAAGGATTCAGATACTCGTCGGCGAGTTTTACGCAAGGAGCTTTGAGGAGCTTTTTCAGGGCACAAAATCACTTCCGTGGGAGGATTGGATCGGCGCATATGATGCTTTCCCGGTAAAAGGCTATTCACTCAACTCAACTCTTTTCAGCGTCAGCGACTGCCAGTCGATCATCAAAAAGGCTGTTGTTGAGCGTATGAAATTGAAATACGGAATCAGTTGGTTTGACGAGACGGGACCGATTCACCAGATACAGTTTTCGATAATGAAGGATAAGGTCAGCCTGCTTCTTGATACGACGGGTGCGGGACTGCACAAGAGGGGATACCGCCCGCAAGCGAATGCTGCGCCGATCAAGGAAACTCTTGCGGCGGCGCTCTGTGACCTTGCAAGACTTCGCCCGTACCACACTCTTTATGACCCGATGTGTGGAAGCGGTACGATTCTTATTGAGGGAGCGATGATGGTTCATAATATCGCTCCGGGAGTCAACAGATATTTTTCGGCAGAGCGTTGGGATGTTATTGACGAGAGAGTCTGGACGGAGGAGAGAAACCGTGCAAGAGATCTTGTCAACTATGACACCGATTTCATTGCATATGGTTCGGATATTGACGAGGATGCGCTTGAAATTGCGAAAATCAATGCCAAAAGGGCAGGCGTTGAGCGAAAGATAAAGTTTGAAAAAGCGGATATCCGAAATTTTGAACCTAAGAGCGAAAAAGGTACGGTTATTTGCAACCCGCCTTACGGAGAAAGGCTGCTCGATATTGCCGAGGCACAGAAGCTCTACAAGGTTATGGGCGAAAAATTTATAAAGAAACACGGCTGGGCATATTACGTAATAAGTCCGTCGGAAGAATTTGAAAAGGAATTTGGAAGAAAGGCTGACAAGCGCCGTAAGCTCTACAACGGAATGATAAAGTGTCAGTTGTTTATGTATTTTAAGTGATTTTGGAGGTATTTTGAAATGAAGCACCTTTTTATAATCAATCCGAATGCAGGAAAGGGCAGAGCCTTTGAAACGGTTATGCCGAAAATCAAAGAAGCGGCTGCCGAAAGAAATATTGAGTATAATGTCTATGTCAGCAGTTCCTCGCAGGACACGCACGACTATTGCAAAAAGATAGGCGAAAGCGGAGAGAATACAAGAATTTATGCCTGCGGCGGCGACGGAACGATATTTGATATTGTCAATGCAATTTACGGCTATGATAATGTTGAGTTTGCGGCTGTTCCGCTTGGCTCCGGAAATGACTTTATACGTCTTTTCGGAACGAAAGAGCAGTTTGCTGATGTCGGCGCACAGATCGACGGTACGGCAATAAAAATCGACGCCATAAAGTGCGGAGATAAAATTGCAGTTAACCAGTGCTCGATGGGCTTCGATGCCGAGGTTTGCTCGAAACAGGCGGATTTCAAGAAGATTCCGTGGCTGACGGGCGAGTCGGCATATACGGCGTCCCTGATATATTGTCTTAAATCAAAGACGGCAAACAGGTTTACGGTTACGATTGATGACGGAGAGCCGATGACCGATGATTTCATTTTTGCTTTTTGCGGCAACAGCCGATTTTACGGCGGAGGATATAAGGCGGCTCCGTATGCTGTTCCCGACGACGGATTGCTTGATTTTTCAATAGTCAGATCAATGAAAATTCCACGGTTGCTGACACAGATAGGAAATTATAAAAAGGGCAGGCACTTCAACTGGCCCGAGACTACATATGTCAGAGGAAAGAAGATGACGGTTCACAGCGATATCCCCGCATCGGTTAATGTTGACGGCGAATGTGACCTTGTGACCGACAGCACCTTTGAAATAATTCCGTCCGCATTCAGCTTTGTAATTCCGACCACATCGTCATATATTGACGACAGAAAATCGGGAATAATTTCGGATGAAATAGGCGTTGAAGTGAAATAATAAATAACGTAATATTTTTATCTCGGTGACAATATGGATGTTTTTAACGCATTAACAATGATAGGCGGTTTGTGTCTGTTTCTGTTCGGAATGAACATTATGGGACAGGCTCTGGAGCGCCGTGCGGGCAACAGCCTGAGAAACACACTTGAAAAACTGACATCGGGTAAATTAGCCGGCTTCCTGACGGGGTTGGGCGTAACTGCTGTTATTCAGAGTTCGTCCGCCACTACCGTTATGGTGGTCGGTTTTGTCAACTCGGGTCTTATGACGCTCAGACAAGCGATCAATGTCATTATGGGCGCAAATGTCGGCACAACCGTTACCGGCTGGATACTTTCTCTCGGCGGAATCAGCAGTGACAATATCTGGGTCAGGTTGCTGAAACCGAGTTCATTTACACCGGTTCTTGCACTGATCGGAATAATTCTGTACCTCTTTATGAAGGATTCAAAGAAGAAGGACAGCGGCGCAATTCTGCTCGGATTCTCTGTTTTGATGTTCGGAATGGAGACGATGTCGTCGGCAGTTTCGGGGCTTTCCGAGGTGCCCGAGTTCCAACAGCTTTTTGTGATGTTCAAAAATCCGCTTTTGGGACTTCTTGCAGGTACTGTTCTGACAGCTTTGATTCAGTCAAGCTCGGCTTCTGTCGGAATTTTGCAGGCGCTGACCGTCACGGGGCAGGTCTCGATCGGTGCGGCTATACCGATCGTAATGGGCGACGGAATCGGAACCTGTATCACAGCGATGATATCGGGAGTCGGAACAAAGAGAGAGGCGAAGCGTGCGGCAACGGTTCATTTACTGATCAATTTTATCGGCTCTGTTGTGTGGATAACAGTATTCTGGATTGTGAAGGCACTTTTGAAGCCTGCTATTCTCGATTCAACGGCGACATTTGTCGGAATTGCGATTATAAACACCGGCTTTAAGGTGCTTAATACAGCACTGTTCCTGCCCCTTTCGGGTGTGCTTGAAAAGCTCGTGTGCAAGCTCATTCCGGACGCGAAAACAGTTGAAAAGGACATTGAACTTGATGAGAGGCTTCTCTTTACGCCGACACTCGCTCTTCAGCAGTGCAGTATGAAAGAGATTGAGATGGCTCGCAGTGCGGCACAGGCTTTCAAAAACAGCATAACGGCGATCACATCGTATACTCAGGAGCTTGCCGAGAGCATAAGAGAGGATGAAAAGCAATGCGATCATTATGAAGATATGCTTGCAACCTATCTTGTGAAAATCGGTTCGGAGCGCCTTGCCGACAGCGACAGTGAGGAGGCAAATATGCTTCTTAAACTGCTCGGCGATTTTGAAAGAATCTCCGATCACGCCGTGAATATCCTCGAATCTGCAGAAGAAATGAGAAACAAAAAACTTGCTTTTTCCACGGAAGCGGCAAAGGATTTTTCCGTTATATCGGCGGCGGTTAATGAGATACTTGAACTTTCGATGGACGCATTTATAAATAATGACCGTGGCAAGGCAAGCGATGTCGAGCCGCTGGAGCAGGTTATTGATGATATGAAAGAAAATATGAGGACAAGCCATGTTCTGCGTATGAGAAACGGCGAATGCAGTATGGAAATGGGTTTTGTCTGGTCGGATATTCTGACGAATTTTGAACGTGTCTCAGACCATTGCTCCAATATTGCAGGCTGTGTTATCGACACAGCGGCTCACAATCTCAATCTGCACGAAACCCTCGGCAACTTCAAACGTAATGACAAAAACTTTGAAACCAAGTATAAGATGTATGCCGAGAAATACAGTATAGAATGAAAAACAGCGGTCACCCAATTAAGAGTGATCGCTGTTAATTTATTTTGAGAGTGTTACCATATATCCGTTGTTGAATGTTACGCAATGTTCGGCGCTTGTCATATCAGCCTTGGGCGGATAGTCGGTTGAGACAATCTGCGCTCCGCTGTTGAGTGCTGTCTGAGATTCCGTTTCGTTGTACGATCCGAAATTGTCGGAGCGTGATCTGACAACAAGATTTTTGCCGAGAACCTCATCTGCCTGAACCTTAATATCCTTAGCCTTATTGATGAGCAGGAATGACGCACAGTCACGGTCTCTGCCGTTATATCGGAGCATAGGGAACATCGCCTGAGTTTTGATTGTCGGATCCTGCTTGATATAATCTTCGGTTGCCGTTGTATCGTGGAGAAGAAGCATTACGTGACCTCTCGTCTCGCTGAGGGTCATCCAGTCATCCGCCTCACGCATTTCTTTAAGAGATGCGTGATCCCCCATCATATCGGCAGGGGTGATAAGCGTGTCGCCGAATATTTCCTTTGCCTGCTCGCCGAGCTCGTTGGCGTATTTGCAGTTGAAATAACGCATATTTTTATCGGGAATAAATACCTTTTTCGGTTCGATGATTACGGTTATCGGAAGGTGATTCGGATTGGCATCCGACCATAGCTTTATTTCCTTTAACGCAAGAGCAAAGTTATAGCAGTGTGTCGGCATATCAATGACGGGGGAGTGCGAGCAGACGAAGCTGACTTTGCCGTTTTCAACAACTGTCTCAACATCAAGCTCAACGCTTCTTATTCCGAGATTGAACTGATCGGTCAAATAATCGCTCTGAAATGTCGCTTTCTCTGCCTTGACAAGCCCGGAAGTCACGGTAGACGCATCCTGAAACAGCTTTTGCCTTGCGGGAACACAGGCTTTCTGATAGCTGTTATGAGTTCCGATAAACGAAACTTCATTGAATTTTACTCCGCTTGCGCACGCTTTATCAAGATCAAAATCGCAAAAAGCATTTTCATTGACCTTTGTGTAATTGCCGCTTTTGTAATTTTCTTCAAGCTGTTCAATTCTGTCAATTTGTTCCTGAATGTCAAGAGACTTTTGCTCCTGAACCTGCTTGATCATTGCGGGATATGTAAAAACAAAGCAGAAAATGAGGGAAAGAAGTGCGGAAATATATTTCGTCATATATTTCATTGTCAACAGTCCTTTATTCAATAAGATTATTTATTGATAAAAGGGCGGTTATTGCGCCGCCCTTAAATTTTTATTTACCGTGATTTGCGGGATTTCCGCAGCACTTTTTATATTTTTTGCCGCTTCCGCAGGGGCAGGGGTCGTTCGGACCGGGAGCAGCCTTTTTACGGATGGTTCTGCCTTTTTCGCTTCCGTCGGAGGCACCGCTTTCGCTTGTTACCTTTGCGGTCTGCTCACGCTTTGTATCCTCCTCACTTCTGATGCGAACGGTAAGCATCTGACGAACGGTGTTCTCACGGATTGAATTGCTCATCTCGTCGAACATATCGTAGCTTTCCATTCTGTAAGCAACAACGGGATCCTGGTTGCCGTATGCACGCAGGTTGATACCTCTCTTGAGCTCCTCCATTGCGTCGATGTGATCCATCCAGAACGTATCAACGTTTCTGAGAAGAATCATATGCTCAAGACTTCTCATAATTTCGGGAGTGAACTCTTTCTCACGTGCCTCGTAACGCTCGTGACCTCTGTTGATGAGCATTTCTCTTGCTTCATCACGGTCAAATGCGTCGATGTCCTCAAAGTCGTCCGGCTCTGTGATCCAGCCGAGATACTTCTCCTTGAGACCGGCGATGTTCCACTCGTGCTTTGGAAGTGCCGATGCACAGTAGAAGTCGATTGACTCTGTTACGGATTCGTCAAGCATCTTAAGAATTGACGCCTTGAGATCCTCTCCGTCGAGGACACGGTTACGCTGTTCATATATAAGCTCTCTCTGACGGTTCATAACGTCGTCGTACTGGAGAACGTTCTTACGAATTGCAAAGTTCTGGGATTCTTTCTTCTTCTGGGCGGATTCGATTGAACGTGAAACCATCTTGGAGTCGATCGGCATATTCTCGTCGGCTCCGAGGGTGTTCATAACGCTCTGAAGTCTTTCACCGCCGAAGAGACGCATAAGGTCATCCTCAAGCGAAAGATAGAAACGGCTTTCACCGGGATCGCCCTGACGGCCGGAACGACCTCTCAACTGGTTGTCGATACGGCGTGAATCGTGGCGTTCTGTACCGATGATATAAAGTCCGCCTGCCTCACGTACCTTTTCTGCTTCCTCTTTAATGGATTCTTTAAAGGAGCTTTCAAGCTCTGCATATTCTTTTCTTGCGGCAAGGATTTCCTCATCGTCCGTCTCGGCGAAGCCAGTTGCTTCAACGATCATTTCCTCGGAGTAGCCCTTGCGGCGCATAGCTGCCTTTGCAAGGAACTCAGAGTTACCGCCGAGCATAATATCGGTACCACGGCCAGCCATATTCGTTGCGATAGTAACGGCGCCGAACTTACCTGCCTGAGCGACAATTTCCGCTTCCTTTTCGTGGAATTTAGCGTTGAGAACCTCGTGCTTGATTCCGCGTGATTTAAGGAGCTTGGAGAGAACCTCTGATTTTTCGATTGATACAGTACCGACAAGCACCGGCTGACCCTTTTCGTGACACTCCATAACCTGATTGATGAGAGCGTTGTATTTAGCCGCCTCGGTCTTGTAAACAAGGTCGTGATTGTCAATACGAATCATCGGCTTGTTTGTCGGAATTTCGACAACATCGAGCGAGTAGATCTCCTGGAACTCCTGGCTCTCCGTCATAGCAGTACCTGTCATACCTGACAGCTTCTTATAAAGACGGAAATAGTTCTGGAATGTGATAGTTGCGAGAGTTTTGCTCTCGTGCTCAACCTTAACGCCTTCCTTTGCTTCGATTGCCTGATGGAGACCCTCATTATAACGTCTGCCGAGCATAATACGGCCTGTGAACTCGTCAACGATAAGAACCTGATTGTCCTTAACAACATAGTCGATATCACGGCGCATAACGCCGACAGCCTTGATAGCCTGGTTGATGTGGTGGAGGAGAGTCATATTCTCGGCGTCCATAAGGTTTTCAACGTTGAAATATGCCTCTGCCTTTGCGATACCGCTTTTTGTAAGCGATGCTGTTCTTGCCTTTTCATCGACGATATAGTCACCGTCGGCAACATCCTCAGCGTTTTGCTTTGAGTCGATTTCCTTAACAACAGCCTTGGAAAGTGTGTGAACAAAATTGTTTGCGAGGGTGTAAAGCTCCGTTGACTGGTCGCCACGGCCCGAAATAATAAGCGGTGTACGTGCCTCATCGATAAGGATTGAGTCAACCTCATCGACAATTGCAAAGTTATGACCTCTCTGAACCTTGTTCTCCTTGTACGGAACCATATTGTCACGAAGATAGTCAAAGCCCATCTCGTTGTTTGTTCCGTATGTTATGTCGGCGGCATATGCCGCTTTGCGCTCATCGTTGTCAAGTCCGTGAACGATAAGACCAACCTTAAGACCCATAAACTTGTAGAGCTTGCCCATCCACTCGGAGTCACGGCGTGCGAGGTAATCGTTGACTGTAACGATGTGAACACCGTCGCCGGAAAGAGCGTTGAGGTAAGCGGGGAGGGTAGCAACAAGAGTTTTACCTTCACCTGTTTTCATTTCAGCGATTCGTCCTTGATGGAGAACGATACCGCCGATGACCTGAACGGGGAAATGCTTCATTCCGAGCACACGCCACGAAGCCTCACGGCAGGCGGCAAAAGCCTCGGGGAGAATGTCATCCAGAGTTTCACCGTTGGCAAGTCTCTCTTTAAATTCGGGAGTCTTTGCCTGAAGTTCCTTGTCGCTGAGCTTTGAATATTCTTCCTCAAGAGCAAGAACTTTATTTTTTATCGGAATTACTCGCTTAACTTCCTTGGCTGAGTAATCGCCGAAGATTTTTTTGAGAAGACCCATATTTTCATTCCTTTCAGAACTTAATTAACTTATTAATAATAGCACAAACGAATTAATTATACAAGACTTTCGTCAAAGTTGATTGTAATTTCTTTGTGCGGCAGTGATAACTGCTTATATTCCACGCCTGCGGCGTCAAACATACGCTTTGAGGCGAGATTTCCGCTTGTTCCGTTATATTTGTCGGAGAGATAAAATACCTTTTTAATTCCGCACTGAATAATTGCCTTTGCGCATTCGTTGCAGGGGAAAAGCGCAACGTACACACTACATCCGTTCAGCGGAGCGCCGGCGTTATTGAGTATCGCATTAAGCTCGGCGTGGCAGACGTAGGGATATTTGGTGTCATAGTCGCTGTCTGCGGATCTGTCCCACGGGAAAGCATCGTCGCTGCAGCCGAGCGGGAATCCGTTGTAACCGACCGACATAATCTTTTTGTTTTCATTAACTATACAGGCGCCTACCTGCGTATTGGGATCCTTACTTCTCTTTGCGGCGAGCAGAGCCACACCCATAAAGTATTCGTCCCACGAAATGTAATCCTCTCTTTTTGACATTCTATTCCCTCCGTTTTATATTTTTACGATACGGTTAATTGCCGTACCGTCCTCGGCAAAGTCGGAGACGAGAACCGTGCTGTTGCTGATAAAGCAGTAGTTGCAGATTCCGTCATCAAATATTCCGCTGTCGGAAATTATGTTTGCTTTGTTATCCTCTGTTTTATAGATTACCATTGCCTGATTGTCACCGCCGCAGAAAACGATAAAATTCTTGCCGTTCGGCGATGCGATGAAGCCGGAAAGTGAGTTGAGACGTGCTTTCTTGACCGATACGGTTTCGCCTGTGTAAATGTCGGTAAATTCCATTGACGACGGATCGAGAATGAAATGACTGCCGACCGCATAGTCGCTGAAGCTGCCGCTGAACTTCTTGAGCGGCGAGTCCTTCTTGCCGTCCTTGACGAGATTGAAGCCGTCATCGGAATCGGCAAAGCAGTAAACACTGCCGTCCTTTTCCCATATGTTGTAGCTCGGCGAATTAGTGAATTCTGTCGACGATGCCTTTCTGACACTTCTCGAACTTTCAACCGACATAAAATCATAGAGAATCTTCTCGGCGTTGGTGTCGTGATATCTTGTTGAGGCGAACCAGTCGTACTTGCTCATATTGTTAACGGATTCGTCCGTGAAAATTGTCCAGTTTTCATTCTGGGTTGCGTCCTCCTGAACGGTACGGTCCCTCGAGGAGACGATGAGCGACGCTGTTCCCGACGACATATCAAAGGAATAGATGTCGGAGTAGGTCTTGTTCACCTTATAGGAATCTTCGGCGTCCATATCAAGGAGAAGTATGTAATTGGTTCTTGCCGAATCTCTGTAAGAGGCGGGACAGTCCATAATTCTTGCGAAAATGTAGGAGAATGTTTTGACATCGGTGTCCTGCTTTGAATCAAAAAGACCGTAGCCGATTGTTCCGACATCGGTATCCTCAAGGTAGTAGAGCGTGATCGGAACCTTTTGGTAACTGCACGTAACGGTGATCTTTTTTGTCCTGACATTTGTGATCTCGACAAACTCATCGTCGGCAAACTTGAAATACTTTATTTTTCCGTCGGGATAGGTCTCGTAAAAGACATTTTCCTGCTGAGTCTGAACGAGGGGATAGTCCGACTTGAACTCGGATTCCACAACGGTTGAAAGAGGGTCGCCGCCGGCTGTATCCATACCGCCGAACAGCTTTCCCGTAACGCTTTTGCTGAATGTCAGACCCGTAAAGATAAGGCATACCGCAAGCACCGCCGAGAGAATGATGATTATCTTTTTGTTTTTCTTTGTCATTGTAAATCCCTCTTATTTTAAAACAAGTTCGACCGGACAATGATCCGAGCCGTAAATTTCAGAATGTATTTTTACGCTTTCAAGCCTCGGTTCAAGAGATTTTGAAACGCAGAAATAGTCGATGCGCCAGCCCACGTTCTTTTCCCTTGCCTTAAAGCGGTATGACCACCAGCTGTAAGCATTTTCAAGATCGGGGTAGAAATAACGGAAAGTGTCGATAAAGCCTGCATCAAGCAGTTCTCCGAACTTGCCTCGCTCCTCATCGGAAAATCCGGCATTGCCACGGTTTGTCTTGGGATTTTTCAGGTCAATCTCATTATGAGCCACGTTTAGGTCACCGCAGAAAACGACCGGCTTTTTCTTCTGAAGCTCGGAAACATATGCCCTGAAAGCGTCTTCCCATTTCATACGGTGGTCGATTCTTTTCAGACCGTCCTGAGCGTTCGGAACGTACTCTGTGATGAAATATATATCGTCAAATTCGAGCGTGATGAGTCTGCCCTCGGTGTCAAGCTCCTCAATGCCGAGGCCGTAGCTGACGCTGAGCGGCTTCTCCTTTGTGAAAATCGCTGTACCGGAATAGCCTTTTTTTTCGGCGTAGTTCCAGTATTGATGATATCCGTCAAGCTCTAAAACGAGCTGTCCCTCCTGCATTTTTGTCTCCTGGAGGCAGAAAATATCGGCGTCAAGCTCGTTGAAAACGTCCATAAATCCCTTTGTCATACAGGCTCTTATGCCGTTGACGTTCCACGAAATAAATTTTTTACTCAAATGAACACCACCCGAAATAGATGTTAGATATTAGATTGAAGATATTAGATGCAATAATTAAAGGTTGATATACTTTTAATTTTATCTTTTCTCTTAGAACAAACCCCTCAGTCACGACGCGAGGTCGTGACAGTGTCTCGCTGCGGCTCGGTCACGTCGCGGCTCTGACAGTCCACCGGACTGTCATTCACTACCGCGCCGACACATCGCTACCCAACAGGGGCGTCGAGAATCGTTTTCTGTTAACTTAAAATAAAATCAAGAAATTTGCGTCTTATTCAGCCTCCCCTTGAAGCAAGGGGAGGGGGACCGCTTGCGGTGGTGGGGATTTAACAAACAGAGTATTAACCTTTCCGACTTCGGCGCAATCCGCCGAAGCCACCTCCCCTAACAATCAGGGGAGGCTGATATTCTTCCCTGCTGATTTTAAAATAAAATTCGATCCTCATTCCACATACAAAATGTATTATAACATACAGTAAAGCAAAAATCTATTAAAAAGATATGAATTTTTAAACGGAAAATAAAAATTTTCAAAAAATGTATAAATATACTGGATTTTGGAGTAAGTATGTGATATAATGCCTTTGTCTATTGACAAATTAAAGAAAAAGAAGTGGAGTAGGTAACAATGAAACAGACAGTTATCCAGTGCGTGACAGCTTTGCTTTGCGTTATCGCAATTGCGGTCACATCTGTAATCAGCATCGGAAAAATAAGCACTGCAAAGGTTGATGCGGCTAAGGCTTCGGCAGCTAATTCTTCAACATCGGGTGAGCCCTCGGCAGATCCGTCTGCTGATCCTTCGGCAGATCCCTCAGTTGACCCGTCTGCAGATCCCTCTGCAACTGACCCGTCGAATCCGGCTGATCCTGCGGCAGATCCCTCTGCAACAGATCCGTCAAACAGCAATGCAAACACAAACACCAATACGAATACAAACAGCAATTCAAACAACTCAAAGACAAATGCTGCTTCCAAGGTTCCTTCAACGGCAGCTGATATCGCAGCATACTACAATGCGGCTGTTAACAAGGCAGTTAACTCCAAGGCAGGTTTCTCCAAGAAGAGAACAACTACGCTCAGCAACCTTAACGGCGGTGCTCTTTTGAAGATGCCGATTGTTATTGAAACCGTTAATGATTTCCTCGGAGTAGGTACACAGAGCAGTAGTAACGCAAAGGGTAAGGTTGGCGAGATTTCAAAGGCTTCTCTTACCGCAAGTGATATTTCTTCACCGACCTGCAAGCAGAGCGGTAACAACTATGTTATCACAATGACCCTCAAGAACGGCACAAGCAAGGCTTCCGCATCGGGCAAGTCTGATTCAACTGCTATCGGCAGAACAGGTCTTTACTCAGGAGTAGGCGACAAGAAAGCGTTTGACTACAAGAACGCAGGCAACATCTACACAGGTATCAACAATGCCGACGGTGCTTCTGTTGAGAGCGTTGTTGAAAACAACAAGAACATCAAGGTTACGGCTACAATCAACTCAAAGACAGGCAACCTTGTATCTCTTCACGTTTCATACGATTGGGATGTTGCTCTTACGAATATTAAGTATGTTCTTACAATCAAGTCCGCAACAGGTAACGCAAAGACTTCTGTTGATTTCACAAACTTTGTATTTTAATTGAATACTTACAAAACCTTCCTCTTGTCAAAAGGGGGAGGTTTTTACTTGTTATATAGACTCAAATTTTTTGTTTATTTTTAATATTTTATATTGAAACGGTCGTTAATATATGTTAAAATAGCAAGGATAAGATTAGAATGATCTTTCAATACGATATCAAGGAGTTTTAATATGGCAAGCAGCTCAAAAAAATCCGCATCAAAAGCCGATCACAGCGAAGTGATGCAGGAAAAATTTGTCGAAACCAAAGAGTTTCGTATGTTCTGTCTGGCAGGTCTCGGACAGGGTATGATTTACAGCGTAATGTCCTCGTACATTTCGGACTTTTACACCAACGTTATGAAGCTCCCGCTTATTTTCGTCCTTTTGCTTATGCTTTTGGCAAGAGTTTGGGATGCTATCAATGACCCTCTTATGGGTATGATCGTTGACCGTCACACAACACGCTGGGGCAAGATGAAGCCCTATGTTGTCTTTATGGCTGTTCCGATTGCTCTGCTTACTTTCCTTATGTTCTATTGCCCGAATCTTGACAAAACAGGTCTTATGGTTTACGCAGGATTCGTCTATGTGCTTTGGGGTATGATTTACACAGCGGCGGACGTTCCGTTCTGGAGCCTGCCGAATGTTATGACTCCGAATCCTAATGAGAGAGGCAACCTCATTTCCGTTGCCCGTACATTTAACGGCGTCGGCTCGGCTGTTCCGATGGCACTTTATCTTGTTGCAGGCTTTGCGCTTCCCGCTTTGTGTGGAAAGATGGAGGCATCGAACAATGATATTGTCAAAACTTTCTTCAATAAGTTCACAGAGGTTGACGCCGCAACAGGTGCGCTCAACTATGATAAGATGAAATACGTAATGATTGCCGTATTCGCCGCAGTTATCGGCGCAATTCTTTTTGTTAATTCATATCCGCACGTTAAAGAGCGTGTTGTTATCCCCGATAAAAAGCACGTTAAGGGCGAGCCCTCACAGCTTTCGAGAATCTTCAAGTGCAAGCCGCTTATGCTTGTCATTCTTATGGGTGTCCTTTCTTCGGGCAGATATATGCTCCAGGCGGCGTCCGTTCACGTTGCACGTTATGCCGTTTATATCGGAGGCGATCTCAGTGTTATGAATGCCGCAGAGAGATCAAAGGCGATTTCTGGAAGCGTTTCAACCGTCAGCACAATTCTCTCCGTCTGCTCGGCAGTCGGAATGTTCGGCGCAATGCTCTTTATGCCCGCACTTATTAAGAAATTCAACTATAAGCAGATTGTTGTAACAACAAGTCTTTTCGGCTTCGGCGCAAGTATTATCACTTCGGTTATCGGTTACTTCGTAATTGCAGGAAAACTCAGCTTCTTTATCTGCATTCCGCTTCTCATCATTTCGGCTGTTCCTCTCGGCGTTCTCAACGTTGTGTCCTATGCAATGGTTGCCGACAGCCTCGACTATATGGAGTGGGAAACAGGCTTCAGAGAGACAGGTCTCGGTTCGGCTTGTCAGGGCTTTGTCAATAAGCTCGGCAATGCTATCGCAACTGCGGGCATCATCGTTATGTACCTTGCGATCGGTCTTGATCCTGCGCAGATGCTTGAAAAGACAGCGGTCGTTGCCGCAACAGATCTTTCGATGACAATGAGATATGCAATGTTCTCTCTCATTTCAATTGTTCCGGGCATCAGCCTTATGCTTAGCATTATCCCGCTTAAGTCCTATGATCTCGTCGGCGAAAAGATGGAGAAAATTACTCTTGAACTTGCCGAAAAGAGAGAAGAGCGCGGAATCCACATCGGTTAATTATTTATTGTATATATCGGAGGTTTCAGTATGAAATACATTGATTTTGACGAGTCAAGAGAGCTTGACCTCATCCCGATCGGCAGAGTTGCAATCGACTTCAACCCGACGGACTATTACAACACTCTTGACAAGTGCGAAAACTACAAAAAATATGTCGGCGGCTCTCCCGCAAACATTGCAGTCGGTCTTGCACGTCTCGGCAAGAAGGTAGGCTTCATCGGTAAGGTTTCCGACGACCAGTTCGGCACCTACGTTGAGGATTTCTTCGCAGGCGAGGGAATCGACATTTCTCATGTCACACGCACAAAGGGCGGCGAAAAGCTCGGTCTTACATTTACCGAGATAAAGTCGGAGCACGAGAGCAGTATCCTAATGTACCGTGACGGAATTGCAGATCTTATGCTTCATCCGGACGACGTTGACGAGGACTACATAAAGAGCGCAAAGGCTATCCTCATCAGCGGTACGGCTCTTTCACAGAGCCCGTCAAGAGAGGCTTGTCTCAAGGCTATGTATCTCGCAAAGAAGGTCGGTACAAAGATTATTTTTGATATCGACTATCGCCCGTACAACTGGAAAAATGCGGACGAGATCGCAATATACTATTCAATCGTTGCGTCAAACAGCGATATGGTAATGGGTTCACGTGAGGAATTTGACCTTACTGAGGCTATCTCCGCTCCCGGCAGAACCGACAGAGAGACTGCCGAGCACTGGATGAAGATGGGCAACAAGATTGTCATCATCAAGCACGGCAAGGAGGGCTCGACGGCTCACACAGCCGACGGCGAGTATTCGATCAAGCCGTTCCCCGTTAAGGCGTTCAAGTCCTTCGGCGGCGGCGACGGCTACGGCTCGGCATTTATTTACGGACTTCTCGAGGGTCTCGATATTATGGATTGCCTTGAGCTCGGCAGTGCATCGGCCTCAATGCTTGTAGCCGCTCACGGCTGCTCACTCTTTATGCCGACGGTTGATGAAATTAAAAAGTTCATCAAAGAGGAGAAAGAAAAATACGGCGAAATGGTAGCCCGAGCCTAATTTTGACGGATCTTTTTCCGTGATGCGAATTTAATCCCTCTCGGTATATAAGAATATTGCCTTCGAGGAATAAAATCCACCTAACGAAAAAATCTCTCGACAAAATACATTTGGTTAATTTTGCACACAGCACATTTTTCGTTCGGGGCAGAAAACCATTGGCTCCCATTATAGGGGAGCTGTCGGCGAAGCCGACTGAGGGGTTTTGTAAAGAGTTTGCAGAAACTTGTCTTGAGCGTGGGCTCCTCCCACGGGGGAGCTGTCAGCGAAGCTGACTGAGGGAGTTGTCGAGCACAGCGAGACAGGGCGGCAAAGCCGACAAAAAATAAGGTTTCATCAGACTTAAACTCCTTCCGACTTCGGCGCAATCCGCCGAAGCCACCTCCCTCAAGAGCGAGGCCACAAAACTTCTGCATCAAGTAAGAATGTTTAATGAATTTTAAATTTGATTTAGTAGGGGCGTGCATTGCACGTCCGCCAAAGTCAGCAGAAACCGACCAAGCGGAAGGCTGATTGATTTGTTGAAAATTTATAATTTTAACTCCACCCACAACATCCTCAAAGAAAGGATTAGAAGATATGAAAACAATAAGACTGACTGCCGGTGAGGCGATCGTCAGATACCTTGACAATCAGTACGTTGCCATTGAGCAGGACGGAAAGCTCGTTGAAAGCAAATTTGTTGAGCTTTTCTATGCGATTTTCGGCCACGGCTGTGTTCTCGGCGTCGGCGAGGCTCTCTCTCAGGCGGAACATTCAATAAAGGTTATGCAGGGCAGAAATGAGCAGGGTATGGCTCAGGCTGCAACCGCATATGCCAAGATGAACAACAGACTCAAGATCATACCCTGTATGTCATCTATCGGTCCCGGTGCGGCGAATATGGTAACGGCGGCGGCTACTGCCACGGTCAACAATATTCCGCTTCTCCTTTTTATGGGCGACACATTCGCAAGCCGTCAGCCCGACCCCGTTCTTCAGCAGGTTGAACAGCTCCACGACGGCACATGCACAACGAACGACGCTTTCAGAGCGGTAACACGCTATTTTGATCGTATTACCCGTCCCGAGATGGTTATGACGGCGCTCACAAACGCTATGAGAGTCCTTACCGATCCTGCACACACAGGTGCGGCGGCAATCGCTCTTTGTCAGGACGTTCAGGGCGAAAGCTACGATTATCCTGTTGAATTTTTCAGAAAAAGAGTACATTTCATTCCCCGACAGATTCCGTGCGACTATGAGGTCAAGGCGGTTGCCGAGGAGATCAAAAAGAGTAAGAAGCCCCTTGTTATTGTCGGCGGCGGCGTAAGGTATTCGTTCGCAGGCGAGCAGGTAAAGGCTTTCTGCGAGAAGCACAACATTCCGTTCTCCGAGACTCAGGCTGGTAAGAGCGCTATCGAATCGAGCCATTATCTCAATGTCGGCGGTATCGGCGTTACGGGTAATTCAAGCGCAAATGTGCTTGCAAAGGATGCTGATCTGATCATCGGTATCGGAACGAAGTTCTCCGATTTCACGACCTCGTCAAAGTGGCTCTATGCCGACACACAGGTTGTAACAATCAATGCAAGCGCATTTCACGGCGGCAAGCTCGACAGTATAAAGATGGTAGCCGACGCTAAGGAGGGCGTAACCGCTCTTGAGAAGTATCTTGACGGCTACAAGTCGGCTTATACGACCGAAATTGCAGACGCAAAGGCTGACTGGGATAAGGAAATGGCACGTCTTGCCGCAACGCATTACGGCGAGGGCTATACTCCCGAGATTCCGAACCATATGCCCGACGCAGTTGAGAGCTTTGTTAATGCAACCGGCGGCGTTATCACTCAGACGGCGGCTCTTTCACTTATACGCAAGCTCATTCCCGCAGATGCAGTTGCAGTCGGTGCGGCAGGCTCGCTCCCCGGCTGTATGCAGAGAATGTGGACAACCGATAAGCTCTATTCGTATAATATGGAATACGGCTACTCGTGTATGGGATATGAGATTGCGGGTGCATTCGGCTCGAAGCTCGCTTGCCCCGATCAGGAGGTTTACGCTTTCACGGGCGACGGCAGCTACAATATGCTTCATTCTGAGATGTTGACCGCCTTGCAGGAGGGCAAGAAAATTAACGTTATGCTCTTTGACAACGCATCGTTCGGCTGCATTAACAATCTTCAGATGGGTCAGGGTGTTAATTCGCTCTGCACAGAGGCTCGCTATCGTGACGGTGACAAACCGATCCGTGAGGGTGAGTTTATGAACATCGACTATGCCGCCTGCGCAAGGGGCTACGGCTATGTCGCATACACAGCAAAGACTATGGATGAGCTTGAGGCGGCGGTGCTTGATTCACTCAAGCAGACTAAGCCCGTGCTCATTGATATAAAGGTTCTTCCGAAATCTATGACGGACGGCTACGGCGGCTGGTGGAATGTCGGCTGTTCGGATATGCCCCGTACCGAAAAGGGTAAGGAAGCACTCGCCGAAAGAACGCATAAACTTTCTGAGGCTAAAAAATATTAAGGCACAGCCTTAAAAATTTTTACTACGCAATTTGTTAACAAGGAGAGGTAACATGGACGCAAAAAAAATTAAACTCGGTATTGCACCGATCGGCTGGACAAACGACGATATGCCCGATCTCGGCAGTGAGAACACCTTTGAGCAGTGTGTAAGCGAAATGGCGCTTGCGGGTTTTGAGGGCTGTGAGATAGGCAACAAGTATCCCAAAACAGTTGAGGAAATGCACGAGTATCTTGATATCAGAGGACTTCAGATCGCTAACCGCTGGTTCTCGTCATTCATCCTTACAAAGCCATTTGAAGAGGTAGAAAAGGATTTCAGAGAGAACTGCGAGTTCCTTAAGGGCTGCGGCGCTAAGAGAATCGGCGCTTCGGAGCAGAGTTACAGCATTCAGGGACAGATGGACACACCTGTTTTCGAGAATAAATACGTTATGAACGACGAGGAGTGGAAGAAGTTCACAGACGGACTTTCAAAGCTCGGCAACATTGCCAAGGAATACGGCATTACGCTTGTTTATCATCATCATATGGGTACGGTTGTTCAGACAGCTGAGGAAATCGATAAGATGATGGATATGTGCGATCCCGATGCTGTTTACCTCCTCTTTGACTCGGGTCACCTTGCATATTGCGGCGAGGACTATATGGCGGTTCTCAAGAAATATGCTAAGAGAATCAAGCACGTTCACCTTAAGGATATCCGTCCCGAGATCGTTAAGCAGGTCAAGGACGAGCATAAGTCATTCCTTCAGGGTGTACGTATGGGTGCTTTCACGGTTCCCGGCGACGGTGCAATCGACTTCAAGCCGATCTTCGACGTTCTCGACGAGACAGGCTACGAGGGATGGATGCTCGTTGAAGCCGAGCAGGATCCCGCAATCGCAAATCCGTTCAAGTATGCAAAGATGGCAAGAGCCTACATTGCAGAAAAGGCAGGACTTTAATATAATAGGCTCCCTTGTAGGGGAGCTGACTGAGAGGTTTACTTCAAGTTCGCTGAAATTTACTTTGAGCGTGGGCTCCTCCTACGGGGTAGCGAAGTGTCGGCGCGGTAGTGAATGACAGTCCGGTGGACTGTCAGAGCCGCGACGTGACCGAGCCGCAGCGAGACGCTGGCGGCATAGCCGACTGAGGGAGTAAGGTTTTATCAGACTTAAACTCCTTCCGACTTTGGCGCAATCCGCCAAAGCCACCTCCCTCAAGAGGGAGGCTACGAAGATTCTGCATCAAATAGAAATCTATAATGATTTTTAATTTGATTTAGTGTGGGCGTGCATTGCACGTCCGCCAAAGTCAACAGAAAAATCTTGGCGCCCCTTGTAGGGGAGCTGTCACGGCTTGTCCGTGACTGAGGGGTTCGTTTGATAAGACTTATTTATCCCCTCCGTTTCGCTTCGCTCAACACCTCACCCTTTTTAGGGGAGGCAAGAGAAGCGTACAATAAAACAAGTTAAAAATTAGAATAACATACAAGGAGATGTAACAATGTCCGCAGAAAAACTCAAATACTTTGTCAACGGCGAGTACGTTGAATCAAAGACCGACAAATACTACACTCTTGTCAACCCCAGCACGGGCGAGACAACGGGTTATGCTCCCTGCTGTACTAACGACGAGGTTCTCGGTGCTATTGCGGCGGCTAAGGCGGCTTTCCCGGGCTGGAGCTCAACTCCCGCTATCAAGAGAGCACAGATTCTTTACAACATTCGTGATCTTCTCATCAAGCACATGGACGAGCTTACAATGCTTGTTGCCGAGGAAAACGGCAAGGTATGGGCTGAGGCTGAGGGTGACGTACTCAAGGCTAAGGAGGGCACAGAGCTTGCAACTCAGGTTCCGTCGCTTATGATGGGCGAGAGTGTTATGGACGCATCAAAGGGCTATGACACAGTCAAGTACCGTGAGTCTATGGGCGTTTTTGCAGGTATCGTTCCCGTAAACTTCCCTGCTATGATTCCGTTCGGCTGGATGGCTCCGACCTGTATCGCCTGCGGTAACACAATGGTTCTCAAGGCTGCAAGTCTTACACCGAGAACAGCTCTCAGAATTGCCGAGCTCTATAAGGAAGCAGGTGTTCCCGACGGTGTTATCAACGTTGTAACCTGCTCGAGAAACGAGATCAACACGATTCTCGAAAGCCCCGATGTTAAGGGTATCACATTTGTCGGCTCAACTCCTGTCGGCAAGCTCATATATGAAAAGGCCGCAAGCGCAGGCAAGAGAGTTCAGTGTCTTTGCCAGGCTAAGAACCATGCTCTTGTTCTTGCAGACACTCCGATCGAGAGAACTGCGGCAGGCGTTATGAACTCCGCATTCGGCTGCGCAGGTCAGAGATGTATGGCTTTGAGCTGCTGTGTTGTTGAGGAGAGCATCGCAGACAGGTTCGTTGCTGAGCTTGTTAAGCAGGCAAAGGGACTTAAGCTCGGTCCCGCATACGACAAGACCTCGAAGCTTGGTCCCATTACATACGAAAAGCACTACAAGGAAGTTCTTGCAGACATCGACAAGGGTGTCGCAGAGGGCGCAGAGCTTGTACTTGACGGCAGAAACTGCGTTGTTGAGGGCTATGAGAACGGATTCTATGTCGGACCGACAATCTTTGACCACGTTACAGAGGATATGACAATCGGCCGTGACGAGGTATTCGGACCTGTACTTTGCATCAAGAGAGTTAAGAGCTTTGAAGAGGGTCTTGCTGTTATGAACGCTAACCCGTACGCTAACGGCTCGGTTATCTTCACTCAGAACGGCTACTATGCACGTGAGTTCGTTCGTCATACAGACGGCGGTATGGTCGGCGTTAATGTAGGTATTCCTGTTCCGATCGGATTCTTCCCGTTCGCAGGTCATAAGGATTCGTTCTTCGGCGATCTCCACTGCCTCGGTAAGGACGCATACCGCTTCTTCACAGAGAGCAAGTGCGTAACAACACGCTGGTTCGACGAGGAAGAAATGAAAAAGACAGAAGTTTCCACATGGGACGGCACAATATAATCAGGAGGGCGTAAAGCTATGTTAAATGTTGGTATTATCGGCGCAGGACGTATCGGTAAGGTACACTGCGAGTCAATTATGAGATACGTCAAGTCAGCTACGGTTAAGGCTATTGCCGATCCGTTCCTCAATGACGAGACAAAGGAGTGGGCAAAGGGTCTCGGCGTAAACGAGTTTTACACCGACTATCACAAGATTCTTGAGGACAAGGACATTCAGGCTGTTCTCATCTGCTCATCAACGGACACACATTCAACGATTTCTCTCGAAGCAATTGCCGCAGGCAAGCATATTTTCTGCGAGAAACCGATCGATCATGATGTCAACAAGATTCTTGAAGTTAAGAAAGCTCTTGAAAACAGCAACGTTAAGTATCAGGTAGGCTTCAACCGCCGCTTCGACCACAACTTCAAGGCTGCAAGAAAGGCAGTTGAGGGCGGTCAGATAGGCGACCTCAATATCCTCAAGGTTTGCTCCCGTGACCCGGGCGCACCGCCGGTAAGCTACATCAAGGTTTCGGGCGGTATCTTCCTTGATATGACAATTCACGATTTTGATATGGTTCGCTTTATGTCGGGTTCTGAGGTTGAGGAAGTATTTGCATACGGCGCAGTTCTTGTTGATCCCGCAATCGGCGAGGCAGGCGACATCGACACAGCTGTTATTTCAATGAAGCTCGCCAACGGCGCAATCGCAGTTATTGATAACTGCCGCCGTGCAAGCTACGGCTACGACCAGAGAGTTGAGGCTTTCGGTTCACTCGGTCAGGTTGCTATATCTAATGACTCCGAGTCAACGGCGGTTGTTTCCGACGCTAACGGCGTTCACGGTGAGGTTCCGCTCAACTTCTTCCTTGAGAGATATATGGGCGCATATGTTGAGGAGGTTTCTCAGTTTGTTGACTGCGTTGTTAACGACAAGCCGATCACGGTCGGTCTTGAGTGCGGTCTCCAGCCTGTTCTTATCGGTATCGCCGCTAAGAAGTCTCTTGAGACAGGTATGCCGGTTAAAATTGCCGACGTTGCCGCAGAATACGGTCTTTAATAAATAATTAAAGGGTTGCTGCATTTCGGTGCGGCAACCCTGAATTGATAAAAGGGGAATATAATGAACAAGCCATACAAACTCGGAATTTTGGTCGGACGTTTTCAGACTCTCCATTCCGGTCACGAGGATATGATAAACAGAGCGATTGAACTTTGCGGCAGGGTAGGGGTGTTTGTCGGATCGTCCAATGAATCGGGAACAAGCAAAAATCCGTTTTCATATGAAACGAGAGAAGAAATGCTGAAAACCGTTTTCGGCGACAGTATATGCGTCTGCCCGCTGCCCGATATCGGAGTCGGAAACAATTCAACATGGGGTGATTATGTTCTGAAAAATGTTGTTGAGCGCTTCGGCGAGATGCCGGATCTGCTTGTTTCGGGCAAGGAGGCAAGGCGTGTGAGCTGGTTCGACAGCGTTGAAGGTGCGTCGATTGCAGAGCTGTATATTCCGAAAACAATTGACATCTCTGCAAGTCAAATGAGAGAGCATTTCATTGACAACGATGTCGAAAGCTGGAGAAAATATACGAATCCGAAGCTCTGGGATATGTACGAAAAGCTGAGACAAGAGGTGCTCGGCTCAAAGGACAATACAGATACGGGAAGTATATAGAACTTCCGGTAACATCGCATCGTAAAGTCAGCGGGAACTACCTTGGCGCCCCTTTAGGGGAGCTGCCACGACCTTGTGTCGTGACTGAGGGGTTTTGCAAAAAGTTTGATGAAGTCTAATTTAACCCCTTCGTTTCGCTCCGCTCAACACCCCCCCTGCAAGGGAGGCAAGAGAAATTGGCAGAAAATTCTCGGTGCGATGCGGTCATCGACCACCTACAAAAGGTTCAATAAAGGAATCGTTGCAGAGAATTATGTCCGCTTATAATGTAAAAACAGGACCGTGAATTTGAACAAGTCCATAAAAAATGG
>DKDP01000033.1:0-181282 GCA_002449395.1 Ruminococcaceae bacterium UBA6845
GTGAACCGTTATCGGAATACCAAGCTGCAACGGGTTCGTTGTTTTCAAACTGCTGCCAACATTCATATGCGATCTCGTATTTGTCTGCATCGACCTCTGAAACCCATGCCGTTGCCTGCGGAACATCGCCGGGCTGATAGTTGAATTTTGCATTTTCAATCGTCGCCGCAGCGATAACGCTTGTCGACTGACTGTTTTCCTGCACAACCAGATCATAGGTGTAATCATATATTTGATATTCGTGAACATCGAAAAGTTTAGTGAAAGTACCGATCGCATCCGGATGCTCACTGAAATATTGTTTTGCTGCGTCTAAATCCATAGCAAAATTAACCGGGTCACCGGACGTGGGAGTGAAAGTATAAAGGTCCGCACTTTCAAAATGGTCAATAATCAGCCCCCCGTCCTCATTTTCACTTGTAACGGTTCCTTTCGCTTGATAAGATGTTTCAATCTCTGTCTTGAGATCTGCCAGTGCGGTCTGCACCGCCTCACTGGCTACACCTCCATTTAGACTGCCGCTGCTTTTACTTACTTGCGTAGTTTCAACCACCGTACCATTCGAATCCTTAACGGAAACATTGGCGGTTACCTTGACTTGTGTGTGATATGCGTGCTTATAATCAGTAGAATACATTACTCCTTGAGGGAGATAATCCGGCTTGGGAGGCTCGATGGCAAACACCGAAATCGACAATGGTGATATCACCATACACAGCGCAAGCAGGACTGTCAGCAATTTGTTCTTTATTGTCATTCTTTTCATATTGTTTCGCTCCTTTCTGCGACTATAAATCCATTTTATTTTTATAAGATAATACCACAATTGAAGTATGATTACAGCATAATTCCCGAAGAGTCAATTGACACTTCGGGAATTTTTTCCGTTTTCTGTGTTTTGTGAAGCAGGCTGTATCACATACCCGCCACGAGGATTGGCAGAGAATCTATGCAGATTGTGTCAGTGAGCTGGCTAAACAAAGCAAAATTTTTGAGCTGTTTCATTCGATTTTTATGAATGAAACAGCTCTTTTTATTCTTCAATATCAACCTGTTCGACTGTGCCGCCGAGGGCGTTGCCCATAAAAATGAGGGCGTGCTTTTCAAAATCCTCCGCATTGTCGCTGACGAAATATTTTCGTTCGCTTGTTTTCGATTCGCTGAGGATATCTCTTTCACCGAGGCCTTTTTTCAGTTCCTCTGCCGCCGCAACCGACGAGCTTATGACTGCAACTCCGTCGCCCATTATCTCGGTTATGATGTCATAAAGCAGTGGATAGTGGGTACAGCCGAGAACGAGGGTGTCGATGCCCTGCTCCTTCAGCGGAGTGAGGTATTCACGCAAAACCTCCTCGATGACCTGATCGCCCTTTTTAAAACGACCCTCCTCAACGAGAGGAACCAGAAGCGGACACGCAAGGCTGATCACCTGTGCGCTTGGATCAAAGCTGTGTATCGTCTTTTCGTATGCACCGCTGTTGACTGTCGCATTCGTTGCGATTACGCCGATTTTTTTATTTTTTGTCAGCTCCGCCGCCTTTTTCGATGCAGGGGCAACAACGCCGTAAACGGGAATATCACTGTATTTTTCCTCGATTTTATCCCTTGCCGCCGAGTCTGCCGTGTTGCAGGCGATAACTATTGCTTTGATATTAAATCGGCTGAGGAACTTCACGTCGCTTAGGACATATTCTGTTATCTGTTCCTTTGAACGTGTTCCGTAGGGAACGTGAGCTGTGTCGCCGAAATAAATTATATTTTCGTTCGGCATCGTTTCGACTATGCTTTTAACGACGGTAAGTCCGCCGATTCCCGAGTCGAAAACACCGATATATTTCTCTTTTTCTGTCATATTTATCCTTTCGGGTTGTGGTGAGGTGTTTTATTATTCTAACGTCAATTCCCCTAAAAAATATAGCTCTGATCTCAAAGTGGTGTCAACAAAAGTTAAGAATTGGAATTTTGCTAAGCCTCCCCTTGAAGCAAGGGGAGGGGAACCTCTTGCGGTGGTGGGGATTTATTTTTAAATAACCCCTTCGGCTCTTCGAGCCACCTCCCCTAACAATCAGGGGAGGCTGTTTCCTGTGTTATATCAGCACGTGTTCCCATATTAAAGCGCATTTACAATCTTCTTAAAGTGATCGCCACGCTCCTCAAAGCAGGTATACTGATCGAATGAGCTGGTGGTCGGTGAAAGAAGAACCGTGTCCCCGCTCTCGGCAATTTTGTTTGCCTCGGCAACCGCCTCATCGAGCGTTGTTACAACAATTCCGTCGTCACCGACAAGATCCTTTACAAGACGGGGTCCGCAGGCGCCAAAACCGACAACCTTTTTCACGCACCCGAGGTGCTTTTTCATCTCGTCCATCGGCAGACCCTTTTCAAAGCCGCCAACGAGTAGTATTACACCGTGATCAAACGCTTTGAGAGCGGTTATTGTTGCGTCGGTGTTGGTTCCCTTGGAATCATTATAATACTTAACTCCGTTGATCTCACGAACAAATTCGATTCGATGCTCAACGCCCCTGAACGACGATACGGCGTCGAGAATAACATCGTTTGAAATTCCGATCGCCTTTGCCGCAGAAACGGCAATCATCACATTCTGCAAATTGTGCTTGCCGACGATTTTAATCGCATCGAGCGGAATAATTTTCTCGCCCTTTATCTCGATATAGCCGTCCTTTGCGATACAGTCGGCGTTCTCGGTGTCAATGCTGAAGCTCTCTTTAACGCACTTAACGGGATAGCGATCCGTGTACTCCTTAACGACGGGATCATCCGCATTGAGCAGAAAAACGTCGTTCTCCGCCATATTTCTGTAAACCTCGGTCTTTGACTTGTAGTAATTATCAAGACTGCCCATAAAGTCGATATGATCGGGAGTAAGGTTAATTATCGTTGCAACCTCGGGACGGAACCTGTCGATATTAACAAGCTGGAAATTGGAAATTTCCAGGGCAATGTAATGTCCGCCCTCCTCCATAAGGCCGTTTTCCGTCACAATCTCACAAAGCGGGATACCGATATTTCCGCAAAGGTGCGCCTTTCCCGGAAATGCACGGCGGAGAATCTCATATGTAAGCGTTGATGTGGTTGTTTTTCCGTTCGTGCCCGTTATTGCAATATAATGCTGAGGCTTTGCGACCTGATACGCAAGCTCAATCTCTGTGATAACGGAGATGCCGCGCTCCTCAAGTCTCCTGATCATCGGACTTCTGTACGGAACACCCGGATTCTTGGCAACGAGATCAAAGTCACGCTCGAAAACGGACATATCCTGTCCGACGATTTCAACTCCGTTTTCATTGAGAAAATCAATTTCCTTTATCTCTTCCCTTTTCTTGCTCTCGGAAAGAGTAACCTCGGCGCCGAGTTTTTTAAGCACTCTTATCGCCGCCATACCGCTGCGTGCAAGACCGATTACAAGAACCTTTTTTCCTGAAAAATCCATATATTAACCCCCGAACTGCTGTATACATATTAAAACTAAACTATATTATATTACCCACGTCCGAAAAAGTCAATCGAAACAGGAAGTATCCTTTCGTCAAAATGAATAAAAAAGAGGGCGATTGTTTTATTTGAAAAAAAGGAGAATATATGATATAATCAATTATCATAGGAATAATATCATTTTCCAAAAGGAGACAGAATTATGAAAAAGATTCTTTTGTCCGTTCTTTCGGTTGCTCTCTGTCTTTGCCTTGTCGTTCCCATCGGCGTAACGGCTTTTGCAAAGAATGAGGAAGCCCCGATTGTTGCGGAGTCCAACGTAACTCTTGAGGAATACCTTGCCGATGCCGAAGCTCACGGCAACAAGGTTCAGGTAGTGAACGGCGGCGTTAACGACACTCTTGACAAGATCGGCGACGCTTTCGGTGATCTTGCCTCGACAGATCTCAAGACCGTATTTATGAAAGCTCTTGCAAAGGCAATCAACCTTTTGAGCAACACGCTCATTAACTTTATCGGCAAGGCTCTCGGTTTTGTTATTCCGCAGACCTCCGTTATTCACGATTTTGCCGGCTTCAATCTTGATGATTACGGCAATTTCTACAAGGGAATGTCGGAGTTCCTCGACGCTCCGGCGGCAGGCGCAAAATGGCATCTCGGCTATGCTCAGGCTTCAATCCTCCCCGATGATTTCGGCGAAACGCCTTACACAATGGGCGGCTACGGCCTGATGGCTACCACAACAGAGACCTTTGACGGACTTTGGGTTCGTACAATCGTTCTCAATGACGGCACAGGCAGAGGAAATGTTGCATTCTGCGTGCTCGACGCTATCGGAATTGCCAACGCAGACGTTCGTCTTATCCGTGAGGCAATCTCGGACTTTGCTGCGGCAAACAACATTGTCAGCGTGAATGTTTCCGTTACACACACCCACAGCGGAATTGACCTTCAGGGCGTTTGGGACAACACGGTCAATAACGTACTGAATAATCTCATCCTTTCAAATCTCGGACTTTCCGACATTCACAGCGGCGTCAACCGTACATTCCTTAACAAGATAATCGAGCAGTGCTCGGCCACGATCAAGTCGGCTTATGCCGATATGACTGCCGGTACTCTCACCCTTGCAAAGAAGGACATTGCGGATGACTATCTCCGTGACAGAACCGCTCCCTACACATTTGACGGCAATCTTTACCGACTTATGTTCACTCCCGACAATAAGAATGAAAAGGGCACGGTAATCGCAACATTCAGCGCACATCCCGAGAACTCGGGCTACGGTCACGTTGTTATCTCTGCCGACTTCGTTCCTTACATCGAGGAGGTTGTCAACAAGGCGGGCTACAACTTCATCTATATTCAGGGCTGTATCGGTACAATCACCTATCAGCGCGGTGCATCCGATGACGGTCTTGACCTTACAAGACACGAAGAGGCTGTAAGATACGGCTATGAGATGGGTTACATAATCCTCGGTCTCACAAAGAGCGAGGCGGAGTGCAAGAAGATGAACTATGCACTCGGCGACTTCCTCGGCGAGGCTGAGTACGGCGCAAACGAGGGCTACACCTCCTGGTATAAGGATTGGAAATCGGTCAGCGAGACCGAGGTTGCTCCGATGCTTAACATTGCGCACAAGCAGTACATCATTGAGGTTTCCAATGTTCTGATGGATATCGTCGGCAAGACGGGCATTACGGACTATTTCTTCCTCTATGACAAGACTGCCGACAAGTACTACACCGTTACCGAGGCAGGCTATATGGAGCTTGGCGATTCGCTCCTCGTTGAGCTTTGCCCGGGCGAGACATACGGCGAGCTTCTTATGGGCGGCGACGGTCTCAAGGGATTCAAGTACAAGTCGCTCCGTGAGACATACGGCGAAAACATCATCGTATTCGACCTTATGAACGACGCCATCGGCTACATTGAGCCCGACGACGATTTCGTAATGGCAGGCGTTCAGTACAGCGAGAAGAAAGAATCCTTCGACACAGATACATGGTGTCTTATCTCTTGGGGTCAGAACACGGCTTCAAAGGTAATCTCCGAATTTATGGATCTCGTTGACAGCGTTAAATAAATCCGAATAAACTTTAAGACGGAAATCGGTTATCCCGGTTTCCGTCTTTTTTATGCAATAATCTGTTTTGTACTGTAAAATTCACTTTACTGCTTTCAGCCACTGCTCTGCGATGAGCATATGACCTGCAACAGACGGATGAGTTCCGTCCCACATAAAGTATTCGGTTTTTGATTTTGAAATTTTCTCGGCAAAGAGATCATAGAGCGGGACAAAAATATCCGCTTCCGATTCTGCAACACGTCTCGCCGCCGCTCTCGTCAGCTGAATTGCGGCGGATTTATAATCCATCGCTTCCTGCGTTTCGTTTCGGTCGGGTCTGCCCGTATCGGGCTCACACTCAATATGCGGAGTGTAGCGGTAAGAAAGATCATCCTTCGAAATCGGGAAATAAAACGGTTCAAGGACAATAATTTTCGTCTGCGGAAGCGCCTTTCTCGTCCGTTCGATTGCCTCCAAAAGATTTTTCTCATAGCTTTCCCTTACCTGAGAAACAGTCAATCCGTTGAGAAATCCGAACAGTCCGTCATTCGTTCCCGCAAGGATGCTGAGCACCGTCGGAGCATTGTCAATGACATCCTCCTGCCACGTTTCAAGCAGCTTACCCATCGTTGCGCCGGAATATCCCTTGTTGACGAATCTCGGTCTGCGCTCCGAATTTTCATATGCCAGCTTTGCCGACACAATGAACTGATATCCGTGACCCATAATGTGATTGCAGTCCATTTTTCTGCCACGGTTGCCGTCCGTTATCGAATCCCCCGAGAAGAGTACAATATCATTGCCGTCAAGATACATTATTTTTTCAACCTCGTTTCAAAGCACAGCCAGCCGCTGCTCTCGTGTCTGCCGACAACCTCAAAGCCGTATTTACCAAATGCGTCGAGAACATCCTGCTCCCTTGTGTCGATTATGCCCGACGTAATGTACAGTCCGTCATCCTTGAGGAATTTACCGACATCTTTGGTGAACATCACGATTATATCTGCAACAATATTAGCAACGACAACATCGTATTTGCCCGTCACCTTGTCGGTGAGGTTGCCCTGAAATACAGTGAATTTCGGCTCTGTAAAGCCGTTCATTTCGCCGTTCTCCCTCGCCGTCTTAACGGCAAGCTCGTCGATATCAACGCCCGTAGCGCTCTTTGCACCGAGGAGAAGTCCTGCGACGCCGAGTATTCCGCTGCCGCAGCCGATGTCGAGCAATTCCGTGTCCGGTGTAATATGATTCTCGAGAGTTTCGAGGCAAAGACGTGTCGTGTCATGTCCGCCGCTGCCGAACGCAAGACCCGGTTCAATATCGAGCACAGCTCTGTCTCCCGCATCATAATCATTGTCCCATACGGGGCGAATCAGGAGCTTCTTGCCGACAGGCATCGGCTTGAAATATTCTTTCCAATTGTTCTCCCAATCCTGATTGCGGCACACGCTGAGGTCAATCTCGTGCTTTATCCCCTCCGCATTGTAACGCTCGGAAAGGAACGCTACCGCCTCGGCAGGGCTTTCCTCGGGCGAGATATAGACGTGAATCGTCGCCTTGTTCCTGTCCTTTTTGAGCAGATCCTCGTCGATCAGGTCAATGTGCGCAATCTCCCACGCTGCCTCTTCAAGATCGCTGTAATCCTCAATATAAATTCCGTAGGGAACGACCATCTGAGCAATATTGCCCGCCGTCTCCACGTCCTTTGAATCAATGTGAATTTTTACTTCTGTCCAGTCCATACTTACTCCTTATTTTATCCATCCGATACCGTTTTTGATAAGCTCGGGGAGATTTATTATCGCTTTAAAAAGTGACTTTGAAAGCGTTGTTACCGCATTCATAATATACTTAACAAGATCAAATTTTTCAACCTGCTTGTTTTCAAGCGGCTTAATCTCGTCCAGGTTTGCTGTGTAAGAGATCTTTGTTCTGACCGCCGCATGGTCGGAGAGATGTCCGTCCCACGAGATTTCGTCACAGTCGAAGCCGTCATAAACCGCCTCAATAAGCTCAAACGAAACGCCTGCGCCGTCACGGTAATACACATGGTCGAGAGTGTCCCACACCCTCGGGTAAGCGCAGCCGTAACGCTCATACATTTCGCCGTAGGTAAAATCATAGTTTCCGCCGTTGTTATATTCGATCCACACATCCTTGAAGCCGTGACCGATGAAGTCGTCCATCAGCTTTTGACAAAGGTCGATTTTATACTGTCCGTTTTTGTACCCCTCACGGAAAACGGAGTAATTCGTGTTAAAATCACCAGTCAGTATAACCGCTCTGTCGGTTCCCGAGTGCTCCTCAACAAGCTCAATAAGCTGATCAAACTGATCCGCTTTCGCCTGCATCGACTTCTCGTCCTCCCAAGCGTCGGCGTGGATGTTGTAGACGTCGATATAAACTCCGTCGGCAACCTCGACCGTGCAGTAAAGAATACCTTTCGGAGTCAGCTCGTCCGATCCGCAGTCGTAAACTCCGTAAGCCGATTTCCACGGCACTCTGCCGACATTGTAAATCGGATATTTTGAAAAAAGATTCAGTCCGTCACCGACAGCAACTCCTCCGCTCGTCTCGGTAGCATACTGCATATCAAGACCGTTTTTGAGAATCGGATGAAGATTAAAATCCTCCTGTGCACTGAGAATATCGCAGTCCGAAGCGTTGATCTCCTTTGCAATCAGCTTTGTCGCCTTGATCGGGTCACGCTTAGTTGACGACAGTGCCGCAGGGATCGGGAGTCCGTCAACATTGAAAGAAACAAGATTCAGCGTGCCAGTTACCATGTTTCCATCCTCGGCAAAGGCAAATGATGCACAGCCGATAAACAGCACAACCGCCAAAAGAATACTGAAGATTTTTTTCATAATAATCCCCCCCGATTGTATCAGAACAAATCCGCTTTCGGCTTGATATCCTTAAGTCCGTGATTATAGAGCTTCCTGTTTTCGAGCGCCCACTGTCTCGGCGTAAAGTCACCCGACTCAACCTCGGAAACCGCCTGTGAAATTTCGTAGATTCGTGCGTCCAGCATATCGAGCTGTGAAAGGATCTCCGCCTCAAGGAACATCGGTCTGACTGCCGCCCCAAACTCCGGTTCGCCGTGATGGGAAATCACCATATGCTCAACAAGCGTAAGCAACTCCCTGTCCGTGCCGAGCTCCTCGCCGATTTTTTCTATATTCATAGCACCCTTAACAAGGTGTCCTATAAGCGTGCCCTCGACCGTGTAGCCGGATGCAATTCCCGTCTCGGAGACCTCAAATTCGCCGATTTTGGCAATATCGTGAAGAATTACGCCCGAGAAAAGCAGATCCTTTTCAACCGACGGGTAAATTTCCGCAACGCTCTGCGCCATTCTCAGAATCGAAAGCGTATGATAAAGCAGTCCGCCCCTGATTGCATGGTGAAGCTTGAACGCCGCAGGCCAATAAAGCATCGCCGTCTTATTCTGCTCCAACACGGTCATAACGAGCGTTTTAAGCTGAGCATTTTCAAAGTCATTGACGACATCGACAATCGCCGAATACATCGCCTCGCCCGAATACTCGGCGCTCGGAACATAGTCCTCGATCCTCACTCCGTCGGAATCGTTGGCAAGCCGCACTCTGTCAACACGCATCTGCGGTGCGTCGTTAAAAATCGAAATTGAACCACGAACCTTTAGCAATGAATTTTGCTTTATAAATCCGTAAATTTCTTCCTTATAGTCCCAGAGCTTAGCACCTATCTCTCCCGAGCTGTCGGTCAGGACAAGGTCAAGATAAGGTATTCCCTTCGCCGTCTTTTTGACCTCAAGATTTTTTACGAGGCAAAAGCCCTCGACCGTTCCGTTATCATTTATTTCGGTAAAATTCATACGAACCTCTCCAATCCGATAAATATATATTGATTGTATCACATAAAGGGCAAAAAAGAAAGAATTTCCTTGCAAAAGATGCCGCCGTATGTTAAAATTTTTTTACTGAGGCTTTCGCCGAATATCCGTCGGTGAAAGCCGAAAACTCGGAAGGTGTTTAAATGGGTAAAAAGTATCATTTTTTTGCGATGCTTTCAAGAATGAAATATATTAACAGGTGGGCGCTGATGAGGAACACCTATGTGGAAAATATCAGCGAACATTCGCTTGAGGTTGCGACGGTTGCGCACTCCCTTGCCGTTATCCACAACAAGCGTTTTGGCGGCAATGTCAATGCCGATCGCACTGCGGTTCTGGGAGTTTTTCACGATGCGCCCGAAATTATCACGGGCGATATGCCGACCCCGGTCAAGTATTACAGCAAGCAAATCCGTGACGCATACAACTGCGTTGAGGACGACGCCTGCAAGGCTTTGCTGCAAATGATTCCCGAGGATATCCGTGAGGAATACAAACCGTTTTTCATCAAGCAGGATGAGGACCGTCAGCTTTGGAAATTTGTCAAGGCGGCGGACAGAATCTGCGCCTACACAAAATGCGTTGAAGAATCAAAGGCGGGCAATCACGACTTTGACAAGGCGGCAAAGACCAACCTCAAGGCGCTTGAGGATATGGATATGCCCGAGGTCAGGTGCTTTATGGAGGATTTTCTCCCGAGTTACAGCCTGACACTCGATGAAATGAACTGAGGCAATTATTATTTGAGAGAGGTATAGATATGGGTAAGTATACAAAAGAGGACATCCTCCGAATGGCAAGAGAGCAAAACGTCAGATTCGTACGGCTCCAGTTTACGGATATTCTGGGCTGTATGAAAAACGTTGCTATCACGGTCAATCAGCTTGAAAAGGCTCTTGACAACGAGTGTATGACCGACGGATCTTCCATTGAGGGCTTTGTTCGCATTGAGGAGTCGGATATGTATCTTTATCCCGACTATGACTCGTTCGTTGTTCTTCCGTGGAATCATCTTTCCGACGGCAAGACGGCACGTCTGATCTGCGACGTTTACTGCTCGGACAGAACTCCGTTTATCGGCGATCCGAGAAACGTGCTCAAGCGTGCAATCAAAAAAGCTGACGATATGGGATACAAATTCAACGTAGGTCCCGAGCTTGAATTTTTCCTTTTCCACACTGATGATGAGGGCAGACCGACAACCAAAACCCACGACAAAGCAGGATATTTTGATCTTGATAACGTCGATCTCGGCGGAGACTGCCGCCGTGATATGTGCGTTGCGCTTGAGGATATGGGATTTGAGATTGAGGCGTCGCATCACGAATGTGCCGAGGGTCAGCACGAAATCGACTTTAAGTACGGCGATGTTCTCACCGTTGCCGACAAGGTAATGACTTTCAAATATGTTGTTAAGAAATATGCACAGCTTCACAACCTCTATGCGACCTTTATGCCGAAGCCGATTTACGGAATTGCCGGCTCGGGTATGCACACGAATATGTCCCTCTTTGACAAGGACGGCAACAATGTTTTCTGCGACCCGAACGGTCAGTACGGACTTTCGGAGACCGCACTCCACTTTGTCGCAGGTATTATGAAGCACATTAAGGCAACAACGGCAATCAACAATCCGCTTGTCAATTCATATAAGAGACTTGTTCCGGGCTATGAGGCTCCCGTTTACATCGCTTGGTCTGCGTCGAACCGTTCTGCGCTCGTCCGTGTTCCTGCCGCCAGAGGCAAGGGCACAAGAGTTGAACTGAGAAGTGCCGATCCGTCCTGCAACCCGTATCTTGAAATGGCTCTCTGCCTGCTTGCGGGTCTTGACGGAATCGAGAAAGGCTATATGCCGCCCGAATCGACAGTCAAGAACATTTTCGATATGAGCGTTGAGGAGCGCAAGGCTGCAAAAATCGAATCACTCCCGGGCACGCTTGAGGAGGCTATCGACGAGTTTGAGGCAAGCGACTTTATTAAGGAAGCTCTCGGCGAGCACGTTTACACGAAGTTCATTGAAGCAAAGCGCCGTGAATGGGACAGTTACAGAACAAGCATTTCGCAGTGGGAAATTGATACCTACCTTGCAAAGTATTAATATCTGAATATAAAAAGGGACAGCGACGGAATTTAATTCGTCACTGTCCGTTTTATTTACTTGAAAAGTGTGCATCCCGAGGATTTGAACTGTTTGATTTTTTCCTCGAGCAGTTCACGGGAGCAGTCGAATTTTTCGGCAAGGCAATCTATGCAGAAAAATTCCGTTGCACTGCGGTTTATTAGCTTCTTGGTCAGACCGATGTCGTTTCCGCAAAGCTCCCTGCCGCATTTTATGCAGGTGCTCATTTATAATCGACGACCTTTGCACGGTAAACAACGCTTCCGTGAGCGGGAAGATTAACGCCGACGGTATCGTTGATCGCTCTTGTGACCTCGCCCGTCCAGACATTCTTAAGTTCAAGTGTTTTTCCGGTGCTGAATCCGAGACCTACGGCGTCAAGAGTGAAGCACTCGTAGTGATCGTCATCTGTGAAATTAAAGAAACCGACTGCAAGATCACCGTTTTCAAGATGTCTTACGATAACAGGCATATGATCGGGATACCAGCCGAAAATCGGCTCATCGCCCTTTCTCTCGGAGTTTATAACTCTGTTGCCGTTGACAAAGTACGGCTGTCTGTATGCGGCGTCCTGATCAATCTTAATAAGCTCCTCATTCTTAAGAATTGCCATTGCATCTTCATCCGCCTCTCTGAGATCACAGCCGATAATGAGCGGCGAACCCATCATTGCCCAGAATGCAAAATGAGTTTTGTACTCCTCTGTTGTGCATCCCTTAAGACCGACATGACCCTTGCCCTTCATACCGACAACGAGCATATCCATATCGTTGAAGCAACCGCCGCCGTTGTATTCGGCAACCTTATACTGCGAGAGTGCAAGCTCCTTGATCGACTCCCACGTGTCGAAAATATCGCCCGTCGAACGCCATGTGTGAGCGCCCGTCTCCTTGATCCAGCTCTTTGTGTTCTCACTTCCCCATGAGCAGGCGGCGAAAAGAATATCCCTGCCGCAGTTTGCGAGGGCGAGACCCATTTTCTTGTAAAGCATATGACCGTAGGTTGTGAACGGGTGATAGCAATAGTCGTATTTGAGGTAATCGACGCCCCACTCGGCAAAGCACTTAGCGTCAATAAATTCGTGATCGAGACTGCCTGGATATGCGGCGCAGGTCATTGTACCGGCGCAGGAGTACATTCCGAATTTAAGTCCCTTTGAGTGAACATAGTCGGAAACATATTTCATACCGTGGGGAAACTTTTCGGGATCGGGAACGATCTCATTATTCTCGTTTCTCTCCCTGAGGCTCCAGCAGTCGTCAATGATAACATATTCGTAGCCGCAGTCCCTGAGTCCGCTCTCGACGATAAAATCGGCAGTCTCCATAACTACCTTTTCGTTTATATTCTCAGCAAAAGTGTTCCATGAGTTCCATCCCATGGGAGGTCTGTTGATTACCATAATTTAATCTCCTTTTTGTTTGTTAGAAAGATTATATCAATTGCAGGAACGTCTGTCAATCACTCTGTTCCGCTTCTTCCCAATTAAATTTCGTCAGCTTTCCCGAACAAAGCAGATCGGGATAATCCCACTGCCTGAGAACCTCATAAACAGCTATTGCAACCGAATTTGAGAGATTCAGGCTTCTTGCGGACGAATCGTTGATCATCGGGATTCGCACGCACTCTTTCGGATGCTTGAAAAGCAGATCCTCGGGCAAGCCCTTTGTCTCTTTCCCGAAAAACAGGTACACGTTGTCGCTGTATTCAACATCAACATAGCGGTTCTGCGCCTTTGTTGTGAAAAAACGATACTGTCCGTTCGGATTCTTTTCAAAGAAATCATCAAGATTTTTATAGTAGGTTATATCGAGCAGGTGCCAGTAATCAAGTCCTGCCCTTTTTAATTTTCTGTCGTCAATCTTGAAGCCCATCGGCTCGATTATATGAAGCCTTGTGCCCGTTGCGGCGCAGGTTCTGGCGATATTGCCGGTGTTCTGCGGTATTTCGGGTTCGACAAGAACTATATTCAAAACTGCCATTGTAATTCCTCTTTACTGTAATGCTTTTATGAGATCGGGAATCTGCGGTTCAAAGCAGAGACCGTATTTCCTTTCCGTGCCTGCCTCAAGGGTTGCTTCAACGCACTTACAGGTATAGCCCATTGCAATCTGAACCGAATCGGCAAACGCCTTGCCGCTCATAACCGCCGCAGTAAGCACCGATGCAAAAACATCGCCCGTGCCGGGAAAACGTCCCTCCGTTTTCGGGGTGAAGAACATATTTGCCTTGCCCATCAGGCTGTCATATATCGCACAGCCGATCTGTCCGTCACCGAAGTCGACGCCCGTGACAACTATTCTGCCCGTACCGAGGTTTCTCAGGGAAATAAGCAATTGCTTGATGAAGTCCATATCGTACTGTCCGTCGCTCATTTCCATACCCGTCAGCATACACGCCTCGGTCACATTAGGAACAATGATGTCCGCAACCGAGCAAAGGAAACGCATTTCGGAGATAAAAGAATCGTCGATTCCCTTGTAAAAAACGCCGTCGTCGCCCATAACGGGATCAACGATGCAAAGCGTATCGCTCTTTTTAAAATCAAGCAGGAAACGCTTTACGCTTTCCGCCTGCTCACGGCTTGCAAGATAGCCGCTGTATATACAGTCGAATCTTATACCGAGCTTTTTCCAATGATCGGCAATTTCAGAAATTTTATCTGTCAGATCCGTTCGGACAAAGCCCTCAAACTCCGTATGTGCTGAGAAGATTCCCGTCGGCAGCGGAATACTTTCAAATCCGCAGGCGGAGATTATCGGCATCGCAACGGTCATTGAACATCTGCCGACGCAGGATAAATCATTTATTAACGCCGCTTTCTTTTGTTTTTTCAAAAAATCAGCTCCAAAAATTTCTTTTGAAGATTATACCACATCGCTTCGGAATAATCAATTCGCCGACGGATAAAATAATAACAAATCACAAAACGGAGGTCAGAAAAATGAAAAGCACAGGTTCTTCGGTCGCAAAGGGAATCGGCGTCGGTATGCTTGTCGGCGGTGCGATGACCCTTATCGGCTCATCAATGATGAACAGCAAGAAAGCCAACTATAAAAAGATGGCAAAGAAAGCTATCAAGTCCGCAGAATCCTTTATGGATTCGATGATGTAAACCGAGCATCACAAAATCCCCACGGCAGAAATTACACTGCCGTGGGGATTTTTTTATTTATTTTACGTTATTGATTATTGTTTTCACGAGCTTTATGATATCATTTATAATAAGTCGTAATTTGTCGAATAATGTCGAATCGTTCTGAATCGGAAATTCGGGAGAAATTTTCTCTCCGTCAAAAACCGTGAACCTCGGATATTTGTCGAAGTCCTCTACCGTGCCCTGACCGTCGTACCTCATAAAGGTTCTCATCATTTCGTTAAGAGCCTCATCCTTACTGCCGTGCTTCATATATTTGACAAACCACGTCTGCTCCGGGAAAAGGCAGGTTGATGCGTCAACTGTTCTGTCGGGCGAGACATACGGCGATGTCACGTCAGCATTCTCAAGAGTCGAGCCGAACGGAGCGGCAGTTGCGCCGAACGACGCATATTTAACGTCAATAATTCCGTCACCCATATTGCTCGCCGACGGTGTGATCGGCAGTGAGGAATAGCCGTATCTTGTGATTACATAAACATTGCACTTTTCATTGACCGCTTTAAGCGTCTCGGCCTTTTTACTGCGGACAAGATTGTTGTAATTTTCCACCTTGGATTTCAGTGCGGAATAGTCCGTTTCGGAGTCCTTGTAAATTGTGTTAAAGACGAAATCCATCGCATCGTCCATATACTCGTCGGGAACCATTGCCCAAACGGGAAGCCATCCGCCGAAGAGCGGAACCACCGACCTTGCGCACACCTCGTTCTGAATGTGCGAGCTGAGCCCGTTCAACAAATCTGTCACGGTATCGAGCAGTCCCGTTGCGTCCAGAGCCTCAAATGCGGCATTTATAAGGTGCTCATACTCCGTGCCCTTAAAGGCATAGAACATATAATCCGTAATTGCATCGCCGCTGAAATGCAGCTTTCCGCTCATAAGCTCACCGGTGTATGTCTCGCCGTAAATTGCCGTCGAATTGAATACGACAGTTCTGACCTTATCACAGCCGTAAAGGGTAAAGTAGGTCGTTGCCACAACTCCGCCGAAGCTATGGCAGGTCAGCGCAACCTGATCGCAACCCGAGACATCAAGAACATAGTTTATAAAATCGTTCAGCTGACCTGCGATTTTTATCGGATCCTCTCGCCAGTCGTACTTGAAATAAATATCGCTGTCGGCTTTTATTTTGCTTTTTGACGGATATTTAAAGCGAATACCCGATCCCTCCTTGACCGTTCCGTCGGGGTTGTTCATCGCCCGGGAAAACAGCTTGGCAGTAACGTCGCCCATTGATTTTCCGAAATCGTCCCAATCCTTTGTCAGAGCAAACTCCGCAAAAACAGGGATACTTTCCTTGACGGCGGCTGTTATTTCCTCCTCCGTCGGCGGCCACGACGGGAGCGAATCCGGGTCGTCAACGTCATCATATACGGTGGAGCTCATAAATCCGTGCACCCATATACGTGGGCATTTTTCATCCTTTGCCGTTGCGGCAACGGACAGCAGCGGAACAATTACAATCAGTATTGCCGTCACTGCGGCGACATAGCCTCGCAAAATTTTTCTTTTCATATAAATCCTCCTGAAAACTGAGTTACTGCTAACAGATTTAGTATATCAAAATGGATATTTTTGTCAAGAAAAAACAATTTTGTGTAGATTCCGAAGCGGAATCTATATTTATTTTCTGTCGGTTTTTGGCAAAAATTGGTATATTAAATCGAAATTTATCTTCAAAAGCCGACATTCGGGGAAAGTGAGCGAAACGAATTTATAATTTCAGAAAAAACGGAGGTCAACGAAATGGAAATTCAAGCTATTCTCAGAAAGCTCGGCATTTGCAGTACATACAGGGGCTACAAGGCTATGGTAATTGCGCTCACTCTTGCACTCGAGGACGAGGATCGTCTGAATGCAATCACACGTGAAATCTATGCCGAAACGGCAAGACAATTGGGTTCGACCCCGTCCGCTGTCGAAAAAAATCTTCGCACCGTGGTTATGCGTGCGTGGGACATAAACCGAACCGATCTTGAGCGAATGGCAGGCTACCGCCTTGAAGCGATGCCGAGCGTTTCCGAATTTTTGGATATCCTTTTCAATTACATCCAGCGCAGCCGTATGCGTAAAAGCAAAAAGAGCCGTTCATAAGAACAGCTCTTGAATATCGGATCAGAATCTGACAACGCAGTTTTTCTCTGCCGATTCAAACATCGCCTCGACAACCTTGATAAGACGTCTCTGCTGGTCGTGAGTTACGATCGGATCAGCCTTACCCTCAATAACATCGCAAATGTTGTTGTAAAGGGTATGTTCACCGCTGAAGCCCTTATCCTCAACATACGGAAGAGGGAAAGTCTCGATCGAATCATCGGTTCTCGGCGCCATAGTCTTTGTAAGACCCACACCCGTCCTAATCGGAACGGCGTCCTTATTTTCCCAGTCCGAAACCATAACAACCTTGCCGCTGAGATCCCACTCGCAGATTGCGGAACCGTTGATTCCCTGAACGTGCCAACGGGGATAATCAATGAAATTATTCGTGCCGACGGAGATCATATATGTTGAATCGTCCTTGTAATTGAGCGATGCGACAAATCCGTCGTCAACCTCGTCATTGGTGATATGAGTTACCTGACAGTATACGGAGTCAAGCTCCTTATCGTCAAACATCATAAGCGCCTGATCGAGAATATGTATTCCCCAGTCAAGAATCATTCCGCCGCCCTGAGCCTTTCTCTGGCGCCAGTCACCCGGGATTCCTCTTGAACCGCTGACACGGGATTCAATCCTGAAGATTTTACCAAGTGTGTTCTCGTCATAAAGACGTTTAACAGTGAGATAATCGGGATCATATCTTCTGTTCTGATGCACGGTGAAGAACTTTCCTGTGCGCTCGCTCGCCTTTATCATATCGTCAAGCGACTCGCTCGACATTGTGACGGGCTTCTCGCTCATTACGTTTTTGCCTGCCTCTAAAGCGGCAATAACAATATCGTGATGGAAGTCGTTCGGTGTTGCGACAACAACGAAGTCGATCCTTTCGTCCGCAAGAAGCTCCTCCTGAGAGGAGAATGCGTGCCAGCCCTTTTCCTCGGCAGCCTTGTTCTTCTCGGGGTTAATATCGTAAATTCCGACAAGCTCCATACGGTCGCTCATATATTTTGACATCTTTTCGGCGTGCCAACTGCCCATTCCGCCGCAGCCTATGACTGCGCCGCCGATTTTTCCGTTTACCATTTTTCTACTCCTAATATAAAGAAAGTTTTTGCGAAAAATACCAAGCCTCCCCTTGAAGCAAGGGGAGGGGGACCGCTTGCGGTGGTGGGGATTTATTTATTCTGACCCCATCCGACATCGGTTACGCCCACCACATCTCCGCTGTGGACTCAGTAATAAGCGCATTTTTAAGCGTCTGAACCGCCTTTGTCAAGCCCTCGTTCTGGCTCATAAGCGAATCCTCGTGCTCAATGCTGATCGCATAGTCATAGCCGACGAGACGAAGATTTGAAATAATGTCTTTCCAGTAAAGCTCGTCATTGCCGTAGCCTACACTGCGGAAAATCCAAGAGCGGTTGATCTCATCCGAATACGGCTTTGTGTCAAGAACACCGTTAACCATCGTATTGTACTTGTCGATCTTTGTATCCTTTGCGTGGAAATGGAAGATCGCATCGCCGAGCTTGCGGATGCAGGCAACAGGATCCATTCCCTGCCAAATGAGGTGGCTGGGATCAAAGTTTGCACCGATCTCGGGGCCGACTGCCTCACGGAGCTTGAGCAGGCTCTCTGTGTTATAAACGCAGAAGCCGGGGTGAAGCTCAAGAGCAATTTTGTTAACGCCGTGAGCCTTTGCAAAAGCAACAAGGTCTTTCCAATAGGGAACAAGAACCTCTTCCCACTGCCATTTGAGAACCTCGCTGAAATCATCCGGCCACGGGCAGACTACCCAGTTCGGATGCTTTGATTCGGGGCAATCGCCGGGGCAGCCCGAGAATGTGTTGATCTGATGAAGTCCGAGCTTTTCGGCAAGGAGAATCGTATCACGGATCGTCTTGTCATATGCGGCAGCCTTTTCCTTATCAGGATGAACCGGGTTGCCGTGACAGCTCAATGCGCTGATCTCCATATCATACTTTTTAACGGTTGCAACAAACTCGTTGAACTTGTCCTCATCATTGAGGAGAGTTTCGGGATCGCAATGTGCATTTCCGGGGAAGCCGCCGCAGCCGAGCTCAATCATCTCAATTCCGAGTGACTTAAAATATTTAAGTGCCTCCTCAAGAGGAAGATTCTGCAAAAGACAGGTAAAAACTCCTAATTTCATAGCTTTTTCTCCTTATATTAAAGATTGGCTTTAAAGTATGCCATGCTTCTTGTTATGTCGTCAATTCCGTTCGGCTTCGGCTCGTCATTTTCAAGAATGAGCCATTCAATGCCGCTGTCCTCAGCCGCTTTAAACACACTGAGAAGATCGTTGTCACCCTCTCCGAGAGCCATCGGATGTCTGTCAATTCCGTCCTTAACGTGAAGAAGAACAATATCATCCTTGTGCTCGGTTATATACTTATAATTATCGGCGCCGCCGCAGTAGCTCCAGTAGGTGTCGATCTCAAGATATGCGCCGTCGGCAATTCTGTCCATAATCAGCTTGCCGTCAATCTCGTTTTCAAACTCCTCGGTGTGGTTGTGATAGTAGAACTTGATTCCCTCATCCTTGCCACGCTCATTTGCCTTTGAAAAAACGTCAACAAGACGGTCAACGTCCCCCCTGGTTGAATGATCTGCACCGCCGATTCCCATATATTTCATTCCGAGAGCCTTGCCGAGCTTGATCGACTCCTCGAGCTTTTCGCCCTCATAGTCCTCAAGTCCCATATGGCAGCCTACGGCAACAAGTCCGAGCTCATCGAGCTTCGCCTTGATTACCTCGGGCTCAAGTCCGGCATAGCCTGCAAACTCAACGCCGTCAAAACCGATTTCTTTAACCTTTTCGAGGATTTTAAGAAACTCCTCGCCGTTTGAATAATCATTTCTGAGAGTATAAAGCTGAACAGCTAATTTCAAAATGAAAACCTCCGTTTACATAAACTTACAACCTTGATTTTACATCATAGCGACAGTCATTTCAAGCCCTTTTTCTCAAATAATCGGGTTATTTTTCGACGTTTTATTCACAAAGAATATACCAAACGCTAACAGAAAGTTCATACGAGGTTAACATTTGCCCGTTATTATCTAACTGTACTCAATGAGAGAGCCGCAACTCTCGTGAGTACATACCCCTCCTCAATAAACCCCTCAATTATTGGAAAAAGAAGTCGGTTCTGCCGGCTTCTTTTTCTGTCTGCGGATATATAGTAACAGAAAAAGCACCTGCAAATGCAAGTGCTTTTTTCTGGTGGGAGAGGGTGGATTCGAACCACCGAAGTCACTGACGACAGATTTACAGTCTGTTCCCTTTGGCCACTCGGGAACTCTCCCATATTAAATTAAAAAGTGGAGCTGGTGGACGGACTCGAACCCCCGACCTGCTGATTACAAATCAGCTGCTCTACCAACTGAGCTACACCAGCGTCTCAACGCTCGTATACTATACCACAACCAAACGGGTTTGTCAACACTTTTTTTGAATTTTTTGCTTTAAACCGCTGTTGTTGATTAATTTTTTTATTTAACCGGATTTTAACAAGGATCAATAATATATGTTGGCTATATTTATGTAAAAATTTTCAAAAAATCTCCGTTTACCTCTTGTAAAAGTATAGTAGTATTTGGTAAAATAAATATATTAATAATGAAAAGAGGTCTTTTTATGGCAGATATAGCAAAAACCGCTTTTTACAGAGCGTATCAGAAAACCTTTATGGTTGCGGAATGTTTCTTCGACTGGTCGGAGCCCGAGCTTCTCAAGGGTCCCGGAGCCGTTAAGGAGCTCCCCGCTCTTGTAAAATCCAAGGGCATTTCAAGCGTTCTTGTCGTTACCGATAAGGGACTTATGGGACTCAATCTGCTTGCAGGTCTTTTCGAGCAGCTTGACGCTCAGGGAATTAAGTATACCGTTTATGACGGTGTTCAGCCGAACCCGTCGATTGAAAATATTGAAGAGGCACGCAGACTTTACCTCAAGAACGGCTGTGAGGGCATCATTGCATTCGGCGGCGGTTCTCCGATGGATTGTGCAAAGGCTGCCGGCGCAAGAGTTATGAATCCGAACCAGACCGTTTCTCAGATGAGAGGCGAGCTGAAAATCAGACACAAGCTGCCCCCGTTCTTCGCCGTTCCGACAACCGCAGGTACAGGCTCAGAGACAACCCTTGCCGCTGTTGTTACAAATATGCAGACTCACGAGAAATACGCCATCAACGATCCCAAACTCCGCCCAAAGTACGCCGTACTTGACCCCGAGCTTACAACGGGTCTCCCGCAGAAGATTACATCGACAACAGGTATGGACGCTCTCACCCACGCAGTCGAAGCATATATCGGTCTGAGCGGCACAAAGTCAACCGACGATTACGCAGAGAGAGCGACAAAGCTCATCTTTGAAAACCTTGAAACAGCTTATAACGACGGAAAAAACCTTCAGGCTCGTGAGAATATGCTCGTCGCATCGTTCTATGCCGGAATGGCATTCACGAGAGCATATGTCGGCTACGTTCACGCTATCGCCCATAACCTCGGCGGCATTTACGGAACTCCTCACGGACTTGCAAACGCCGTTATTCTTCCTCACGTTCTTGAGTATTACGGCGACACGGCTTATGCAAAGCTCGCAAAGCTCGCCGAGATCGTAGGAATCGGCGGCTATTCACAGGCTGACAAGGCTATGAACTTTATTGATGCAATCAAGGAAATGAACAAGAATATGAACATTCCCGAGCATTTTGATTTCATCAAGGATGAGGATATCCCGACAATCGTTGAGCGTGCGCTCAAGGAGGGCAATCCGCTCTATCCCGTTCCGAAGATTATGGACGCTAAGGACTGCGAAGCAGTAGTCAGAATTATCAGAGGTTTCTGAGATTAACAATATCCGGGGCTGTCGCATTCGGCGCAGACCCCGGTTTTTTGAAAAATCGTTCTAAAAAGTGCATTTTTTGCAATTAGATATTGACAATACGCTCACAATGTGATAAAATATGGTGCAAATTATAAAGATTACCCCTGCAATCTGCGGAGGGAGGGAATACAGTGAGTCAGGTAAAAGTTAAAGAAGGCGAGTCTTTGGACAACGCTCTCAGAAGATTTAAAAGACAGACTTCAAGAGACGGTGTTATCCAGGAGGTTCGTAAAAGAGAACATTATGAGAAGCCCTCTGTAAAGCGCAAGAAGAAGTCTGAGGCTGCTCGTAAGAGAAAGTTCAAGTAAGATTTAAAAGACTGTTCGTTTATCGGACAGTCTTTTTCTTTGCCCATTTCGGTGTTTTCAGATTATTAATTATATGGTATAATAGCAACGGTGATGGAAATGAAAGTAATCGCAAAAATTCATACCGATTTTCCGACAAAGTTCGGTATCCCGAGGCAGAGCGGTCTGATTGAAGAGCTGAAAGGCAGGATCGTTTTTGAACCCGAGTTTCGCAGCCCCGACGCAATACGGGGTCTTGACGGCTTTTCGCACATATGGCTGTTATGGAAATTCAACACACCCGAAAGCATCAAGTCGCTGACCGTTCGTCCGCCCAAGCTCGGCGGCAATGTAAGAATGGGTGTTTTCGCCACACGTTCGCCGTTTCGTCCGAATAATATCGGTCTCTCCTGCGTAAAGCTCGAAAAAATTGACGGAAATGAGCTAATCGTTTCGGGAGCAGATCTTATGGACGGGACTGAGATTGTCGACATAAAGCCGTATATTCCTTATGCAGACTGTCATCCCGATGCCACGGGAGGCTTTTCAAAGGACGGAACCGATCGTCTCACGGTGCTATGCGACGAAAATCTTTTCAAAAGCATTCCCGAAAGCAAGCGTTCCGCTCTTATAAAGGTTCTTGAGCTTGATCCCCGGCCGCAGTATCAGGACAATCCCGAAAGGGTTTACGGCTTCGGCTTTGCGGGGTACGAGGTCAGATTTACGGTTGAGGGCTCTGTTCTTTCCGTAAAAGAAATTGAAAAGTTAACATAATGTTAAAAAATTGTCACAATTTCCGCAAAATTTCAGTTTATAATATAGTTAATGGCAAGAGTAAACGTTACCGCAAATGGCGTTTACCTGCTAAAAGATAAAAAATCGCCGACATTCGGCGTTTATTTAAGGAGTGTGGAATCAATGAACAGATTTGTACTTAACGAAACTTCATACCACGGCGCAGGCGCTATCAATGCGATCCCCGATGAGGTCAAGGGCAGAGGCTTTAAGAAGGTTATGGTTGCTTCAGACCCCGATCTTGTAAAGTTCGGCGTATCGAAGAAAGTTACAGATGTTCTTGAAAATGCGGGAATCGAATACGAATTATTTACCGACATCAAGCCGAACCCGACAATTCAGAACGTTCAGGCAGGCGTTGCCAAGTTCAAGGAGATCGGCGCAGACTGTATCGTAGCAATCGGCGGCGGCTCATCAATGGATACGGCAAAAGCAGTCGGCATTATCATTGCCAACCCCGAGTTTGCAGATGTACGTTCTCTTGAAGGCGTTGCTCCGACAAAGAACAAGTGCGTTCCGATTATCGCAGTTCCCACCACGGCAGGTACAGCCGCAGAGGTTACAATCAACTATGTTATCACCGACGCAGAGAAGAACCGCAAGATGGTTTGCGTAGACGTTCACGACATTCCAGTTGTTGCAGTCGTTGCCCCAGATATGATGTCATCAATGCCTAAGGGCCTTACCGCCGCAACAGGTATGGACGCTCTTACACACGCTATTGAGGGTTACATCACAAAGGGCGCATGGGCTCTTTCCGATATGTTCCATCTCAAGGCAATCGAGATCATCTCCAAGAACCTCAGAGGTGCTGTTGAGAACACCGCAGAGGGCAGAGAGGGAATGGCTCTCGGTCAGTATGTTGCAGGTATGGGCTTCTCAAACGTAGGTCTCGGTATCGTTCACTCAATGGCTCATCCGCTCGGTGCACTTTATGACACACCGCACGGCGTTGCAAATGCAATTCTTCTCCCGACCGTTATGGAGTACAACGCTCCCGCAACAGGCGATAAGTACCGTGACATTGCAAAGGCAATGGGCGTTGAGGGCACAGAGGCTATGAGCATTGATGAAGCTCGCAAGGCAGCTATTGACGCAGTTAAGCAGCTTTCACACGATGTCGGCATCCCGGCAGACCTCAAGGAGATTGTTAAGGAAGAGGATATTCCGTTCCTTGCACAGTCCGCTTATGATGATGCTTGCCGCCCGGGCAACCCGAGAGATACAAGTGTTGAAGAGATTACTGCTCTTTACAAAAAGCTCATTTGAATGTATAATTGAATAAAGGTAATCCGTCGGGCTTTACCCGGCGGATTTTTTTCGGAATCAGCTTAACGGAAGAAAACAGAACTCATCCGCCGGGAGGTTGTCAAATGGAAACGCAAAAGAAAACATTGACGGTGTTCACGCCTGCATATAACCGTGCATACACGATTCACAAGTGCTATGAAAGTCTGCGCCGTCAAACGCTCAAGGACTTTGTCTGGCTCGTTGTTGACGACGGGTCGACAGACAACACCGCCGACCTGATAAAAAAATGGCAAGCCGTGCCCGACAACGGATTTGAGATCAGATATGTTTACAAAGAAAACGGCGGTATGCACACCGCCCACAACACCGCCTACGAAAACATCGACACCGAGCTAAACACCTGCATTGATTCCGACGACTATATGACCGACGATGCGGTTGAGAAAATCGTCAACTGCTGGAAAAAGTACGGCAGTGATAAATACGCAGGTATACTCGCTCTTGATATTTTTGACAACGGCAAGGTTATCGGCAAGGAGCTTGAAACGGATCGCTTTGACACAACGTTCTACTCCTACTATCAGCGTGGCGGCAGGGGCGATAAAAAAATAATTTACCGCACCGATATAATGAAAGCGTTTCCGCCCTACCCCACATTCCCGGGCGAAAAATATGTTCCGCTCTCCTACAAATACACGCTCGCCGATCTTGAATACAGCCTGATAATAATGAACGAGCCGGTATGCGTCGTTGAATATATGGCAGACGGATCAAGCACGAATATGTACCGTCAATATCTGAGGAATCCGCAGGGCTTTGCTTTTCTCAGAAAATTCGATATGACGGCATTTCCGCAGCCGAAAGACGTAGTGCGGAACTGTATTCACTACGTTTCAAGTTCGATCCTGATGAAGAACAGGCATTTCGTTTCGGAATCACCGAGAAAAATCCTGACCGTGCTCGCAATTCCTTTCGGTGCGGCGCTGACGGTTTTCATAAAGTATAAGTCAAAGGATTATATGAAAGTTGAGGGATTTAATAAATAACGCTTGACTTTTTGCACAACGGGTATATAATAGCACTGTTCAGAGTAGACAGATGAGCGTTAAGTGCCGACGGAACGGGGAGTTGTCCGGCGGACGAAAAGATTTCTTGCGGTTCTTCTGTCGCATCCCGCTGAGTAATAATGCGACGTTTGCCTCCTTATTATTCAAAACGGGTAATAAGGAGGTTTTATTTATGAACACAAAAAAGAAAAATGTAACAAAACAGATCTGCGTTCTTGCCGTTCTGACGGCGGCGGGCGTAGTTCTCGGCAGACTCGTTCCCGTGGTCAATCTCTGGAACACAAAGATTGAATTTGCATTTGTTGCGGTTATGCTTGCCGCCTGCATCTTGGGTCCCGTCGGCGGTGCCGTTGTCGGTGCACTTGTCGATTTTATCGGTGCAATTCTTATGCCGACCGGCGCATATTTTCCCGGATTCACGGCCACCGCGGCAATAACCGGACTGGTTTTCGGACTTCTGCTTTATAAAAAATGCAACTTCCCGAGAATAGTTATCGCAGTTCTTTCGACTCAGCTTGTTTGCAGTCTGCTCCTCAACACACTGTTTATTTCTATTCTCTACACCAAGGCTTACACCGCCCTGCTGGCAACAAGAATTATACAGGTCGCAATTATGAGCGTTGTTGAAATTCTCTTCGCCGAGCTCGCACTTGACAGAACAAAGGTGCTGACAAAAATTAAGCTCAAGGCGTAAATTAAAGTGCGTTTAATTTATTGCACCGAGTACCGTTGATCACGCAAAACCTCCCTTTGATTTGAGATCAAAGGGAGGTTTTCATCTTCATTGCTTTAAATTGGTCTGATTAAACATTAAACAGGAAGTGGACTATGTCTCCGTCTTTCATAACATATTCCTTGCCCTCGGAGCGGATTAGTCCTTTTTCCCTTGCGACCGCAAGAGAGCCGCACTCCATAAGATTTTCAAAGCTGATAACCTCTGCTCTGATAAATCCTTTTTCAAAGTCGGAGTGAATCTTTCCTGCCGCCTGCGGAGCTTTTGTGCCCTTTTCGATCGTCCATGCTCTGACCTCGGGCTGACCTGCCGTGAGGTAAGAGATAAGACCGAGAAGATCATAGCTTCTTTGGATAAGAAGATCCAAACCGCCCTGCTCAATTCCGAGGTCGGCAAGGAACATTTCCTTTTCTTCCTTGCTGAGGCTTGCGATTTCAGCCTCCATTTCGGCGCAGATCGGAAGCGTCTGTGAGCCCTCTTCCTCTGCAATTTTACAAACGGCAAGGTATCTTTCGTTCTCGTTGATATTGTTCGCAAAATCATCCTCGCTCATATTGCAGGCATAAATAACAGGCTTTGACGTGAGCAATGCCATATCGTTGAGGATCGCCTTTTCATCGTCATCGCAGTCGTAGCTTCTTGCGCACTTTCCGCTTTCAAGGTGTGCCTTGAGATTTTTCAAAAATTCAACCTCTTTGGCAAGGCTCTTGTCGCCCTTCATTGCTTTCATCGTTCTGTCAAGGCGGCGGTCGACCATCTCGATATCGGAAAAAATAAGCTCAAAATTAATCGTTTCAATGTCACGTGCGGGATCGACGCTGCCCTCGACGTGAATAATATCGTCGTTCTCGAAGCAACGGACAACGTGAATTATTGCGTCGGTCTCACGGATATGAGAGAGGAACTTATTGCCGAGTCCCTCACCCTTTGACGCACCCTTTACAAGTCCCGCAATATCGACAAACTCAATAACCGCAGGGGTGATTTTGACGGGATTATACATCTTCGCAAGTGCGTCGATTCTGCTGTCGGGGACGGCAACAACACCGACGTTCGGCTCAATTGTGCAGAACGGATAGTTCGCCGACTGTGCGCCCGCATTTGTTATTGCATTGAAAAGTGTGCTCTTGCCGACATTCGGCAAGCCTACTATACCTAATTTCATAATAATACTTCCTTCATTTCATACTGCACTATATTATAATGTAAAATCTCGCAAAATTCAACCTGTTTATTACTTATTTCCGTCAAGAAAATAAATATTGTGTTAACCGACAATTTATGGTATTATTAAATTGATTAAATAATGTTTTAAGGAGGTTGCGAAATGTATAAATTTGAACCTTTTATAAAATACGAATACAACGGTCGGATCTATGAAAACAGCAAAACCGTGTGCGACAATTACAGACTTGAGCTTTCCGTCACGGATGATGGGATTCAGTGCACCCTCGTTCCGCACGTTAAGATGAAGCTGATTGAATTTAAAATTTCCGCAATTAAGAAGTTTGAAAAAGGTGAGCTTTTCTTTGCGAACGGTTACCAGTCGTGGACAACTTCACGTGAGTTCGACGCCGACGACACGCTCGGCGGAGTTTCAAAGCTCGCAGGCATCAGCTCGGCAACAAAGGCTCTTGCCGAAATCTCCGGCGACTACTCATTTGCGCAGTATGGCAAAAAAGGCGTTTTCCACTCCTATACATACACTTATTTCCGCCTCGGCGACAGCACGGAGCTTTTCGGCTCACGAAACGAGAGATACGGCTACACTGTATTTTCGGTCAACTACGCTTTCAACCAATTCACAATCGCAAAGGATGTTGACGGTCTTGAAACGGACGACGAAATAATACTTCTCGATGTTGTCAGCTTCAGCGGCGGCTGCAACGAGGTATTTGACAAATATTTCGGATCAATGGATCTGAGAAAACCGAAAGTTGACCATCTTTCGGGCTACACCTCCTGGTACAACTATTTTCAAAAGATAGACGAGAAAATAATCCTGCGTGATCTTGACGGTCTTGACCGTGCAAGGGACAGCGTGTCCATATTCCAGATCGACGACGGCTACGAAAGCAAGGTCGGCGATTGGCTTGTTCCCGATTACAGGAAATTCCCGAACGGTATGAAACCGATTGCGGACGCCATTCACGCCAAAGGCTATCTTGCCGGTATCTGGATCGCTCCTTTCTCGGCGCAGAAGTCCTCCGTAATTGCAAAGGATCATCCCGAGTGGCTCATAAAGGACAACGCAACAGGCAAGCCCCTGCTCGGCTGTGTCGGCTGGGGCGGAGCATACACGCTCGATTTTTATAACGACGAGGCGAGGGAATACATCCGCCGTTTCTTCAGCGTAATTCTCAACGACTGGGGCTTTGATATGGTAAAGCTCGACTTTCTCTATTCCGAGGCAATGCAGCCGAGAAACGGCAAGTCGAGAGGTCAAATTATGTGTGAGGCAATGGACTTCCTGCGTGACTGCGTGGGCGATGACAAGCTGATCCTCGGCTGCGGCGTGCCGCTCGGTCCATCGTTCGGAGTTGTTGACGCCTGCCGCATAAGCTGTGACGTTGACCTCAAATATTCCCCGAAATATTACAACAAAATGGGTATCAACCTTGAGCTTCCGTCGGCACAGAATGCGATCACAAATTCCGTTTTCCGCCGCCAACTCAACGGACGTGTTTTCTGTAATGATCCCGACGTTTTCTTACTCAGGGATAAGAATCTGACATTTACAAAGGAGCAAAAGCACCTGCTCGGAAAAATCAACAATCTCTGCGGCGACGTGCTGTTTGTCTCCGACAATGCAGGCGATTACAGTGACGAAGATATTGAACTGCTTAAAAAATTCTTCAAAAAGAACAACAGTGTTATCACCTCGGCGGAATTTATAAACGAAAACGACATTCGTATCAACTACACCGAGGACGGCACAGAAAAGACGCTTGAATTTAATCTTTCGACGGGCAAAAGCAATGTCGAAAAGCTGATATAAGGAGTATATATGAAAAGAATCGCAAAATTTCACAAGGTTAGCTATGAACAGTTTTTTGAAAGCTGTAAGGACAATTTCAGTGAGAGTGAAATAAAGGAGATGTACGCCCAAATTAAACTGCCCGTGCGTGCAACGGCAGGCTCGGCAGGCTATGATATTTTCGCACCGTATGATTTCACGCTTGCTCCGTCCGAGACGACAAAGATCCCGACGGGTATCAGATGCGAGATCGACGAGGGCTGGGTTCTGAAAATTTATCCGAGGAGCGGTCTCGGATTCAATTTCCGCCTCCAACTTAACAACACCGTCGGCATAATCGACAGCGACTATTTTTACTCGGACAACGAGGGACACATTTTTATTAAAATAACAAACGACTCCAACGAGAATAAAACCGTTGAAGTCAAGAAGGGCACAGGCTTTGCTCAGGGCATTTTCGTTGAGTACGGAATCACGGTTGACGACGACGCAACGGGAATCCGCAACGGCGGCTTCGGCAGTACAACAAAATAAAAAAACAGCACGGTGCGATGTTCAATCGCACCGTGTTTTTATGAGAGCTTAGAATTTATTTTTCAATTATCATCGACATTATTTTTATCAGCGCATAGACGCCGCAGGCACAGCGGAATTTGCAGAGTATAAAAAACACTTTCCAGTGAATCGGCAGATAATTTGTTTTGAACGATCCAAACGCCCGGCGGTATCTTTCCGTCGAAAGAAAATTACGTATATTTCTTATTCTTTCGCCCCTGTTCGGGTTGAGCAGCTCGGTAAGCCCGAGACCGATCATACTGAAACAGATGCGGTTATCAAGTGCCGAGTAAAAATCTTTCGGCAAATTGTTATCCTTAATATACCTTTCCATTCGGTCATAAAGCTCATTCCACTGAGCGAAAAGCTGAGGCTTGTAGCTGCGAGTGAGGGAAATCTCATTATCCTTGCGATAGTGATTGAACGGTCGGTTGATGAAAGCCGCTCTGCGCACAAAGCCGAAATAATACAGATTGAACAGAGCGTCCTCCGTGCCGATCAGCTTTGTATCGACAAATTCGAGGGCGTTTTTTTTGATTATATCCGCACGGTACAGCTTGCCCCAGGCGGTTGCGAGTGAGTCGGCATTGCTCGGGTCGGCTGTTTCATCTCCTAAAAGCCCTGCCATTCGGCGGTGAAGCTCACGTGAGCTTTTTTCGTTAAAAATCCTGTCGCCGTCAAAGATCCTTTTCTCCGCCGATTTTTCGGGAAATTCACGGACATAGCCCCACATCACGACATCCGTATTCTCCTTTTCGGCGCAGTCAACGGCGGTTGCGACCGTTTCGGAATCAAGCCAATCGTCTCCGTCGAGGAAAACTATGTATTCGCCGGTCGCCGATTTAACTCCCGTGTTTCTCGCACCCGAAAGACCTTGATTTTTTTGTGAAATCAGCTTGATTCGTTCGTCCTTTTCGGCATAAGACAAAATGACGGCGGCGCTCCTGTCGGGAGTACCGTCGTCAACGCATATTATTTCAAGGTCGGCATAGGTCTGACCGATAACGCTGTCCAGACATTTCGGCAGATATTTTTCAACGTTATAAACGGGAATGATTATGCTGACTTTTTTCATAATTTACGATTCCTTTTTCTTGAAAATAAGGAGTTTACTAAAGAAATAATTCAAAATAATGACAAGCACACTTGCAATTATCTTTGCGACCATTCCCTTTGTTCCGAAAAGCTCCTGATCCATACCGAGTTTCATAAGAAGCGGCACGCCGAACCATTCGATGCAGCCGGTTGCAAGTCTTGCGGCAATGAACGATCCGAGCTCCTTGAGAACCACATCGCCTTTCCAGCTCTTGCTGTCGAACACCCACAGCTTGTTAGTAACGAAAGCAAAGAGGACAGCCGCAATCCACGAAAGCACATTTGCGATCGACGCCTGAAGAATGTCGTTGTTGTCAACGAATTTTCCGACGATGCGATCAAAGAGCGCATAGCTCGCCCACGAAACAACGGTCGTCAGCACACCGAACACAAGGTACATAAAAACCTCACGGTTGAGCACCTTGCGGCATATGTTGACAAACTTTTCATTCTTAATATGTTTTGCAATAAAATTGTTTATGCTGTCAAAAAATTTATCCATATTTTACACCTTTATTTCCACATTCATTCCGAGAATATCCTTGTATTTTTCGGTTATCGGCTTAATATAATTCTCAACAAATTCTTCTGTCTGCTGAGGTGCTCTGCCGACATAAAGCTCCGGCTTCATTATCGCCTTGAGCTGATCGAGAGTAACGCCGAAAGCGGGATCGTTTGCGATTCTTTCAAGAAGATCGTTTTCGCCGCCGTCCTGCTTGACGATTTTGCCTGCGTCCATCGAATGAACACGGATTCTCTCGTGAAGCTCCTGACGGTCGCCGCCGCGCTTAACAGCCTCCATCATAATGTTTTCGGTCGCCATAAACGGAAGCTCCGCCATAAGATGCTTTTCAATCATCTTCGGATAAACGACAAGTCCGTCGGTAACATTGATATAAAGCTCAAGAATTGCGTCCGTTGCAAGGAAAGCCTCGGCAACGCTGATTCTCTTGTTTGCGGAGTCGTCGAGGGTTCTCTCAAACCACTGAGTTGCCGCCGTAATCGTCGGATTCATAACGTCCGCCATAACGTAACGTGCGAGTGAGGAAATTCTTTCACTTCTCATCGGGTTGCGCTTGTATGCCATTGCGGAGGATCCGATCTGATTCTTCTCAAACGGCTCCTCAACCTCCTTAAGATGCTGGAGAAGTCGGAGATCGTTTGTGAACTTTGCGGCGGACTGTGCGATTCCCGAAAGAACGAAAAGAACCTGAGTGTCTACCTTTCTTGAATAAGTCTGTCCCGAAACAGGATAAAAATCCTTGTAGCCCATCTTTTCGGTGATCTTTCTGTCAAGCGCCTTAACCTTATCGGTGTCGCCCTCAAAAAGATCCATAAAGCTCGCCTGAGTACCCGTTGTGCCCTTGGAGCCGAGGAGCTTCATCTGAGAAATCTGAAATTCAAGCTGTTCATAGTCAAGCAGAAGATCATTGAGCCAAAGCGACGCTCTCTTGCCGAGTGTTGTCGGCTGTGCAGGCTGGAAATGAGTAAATCCGAGGCACGGAAGATCCTTATATTCGAGCGCAAATCTTGAGAGCTTGTCCATAAGATTTACGAGCTTTTTACGGATGAGCTTCATCGCTTCGGTCATAGTAATAATATCGGTATTATCGCCGACATAGCACGAGGTTGCACCGAGGTGAATAATTCCCTTTGCTTTCGGGCACTGAACGCCGTAAGCGTAAACGTGGGACATAACGTCGTGACGGACGAGCTTCTCACGCTCGGTTGCAACATCATAGTTGATATCCTCTGCGTGCGCTTTCAGTTCGTCAACCTGCTCCTGAGTTATATTCAGTCCGAGCTCCATTTCGCTCTCGGCAAGTGCAATCCACAGTCTGCGCCATGTTTTGAACTTGAAATCGGGAGAAAAGAGATACTGCATCTCCTTGCTTGCGTAACGTGAATTAAGCGGCGTTTCATAGGTGTTTCTCATAGTCAAAAGTCCTCGATTCAAAAGTATAGATTGATTATAATACCTTTGAAGCAATGTGTCAAGCGGAGCAAAACACACTTGACATATATGCTATAATACAGAAAAGGAAGTGTTACAATGTCTGAAAGAAGTGAAAAGGCGGTTGAGCTTTTCAAAAGCGGCTACAACTGCTCTCAGGCGGTCTTTGCGGCATATGCCGATCTTTTCGGATTCAGCGAGGATATGGCGCTGAAGGTTTCTGCGGGTCTCGGCGGCGGAGTCGGACGTTCACGTGAGGTCTGCGGAACGGTATCCGCTGCGGCAATGCTCATCGGAATGAAATACGGCGCAACGGACGGCGACGATTCGGAGGGTAAAAAGCTCTGCTACTACAAGGTTCAGGAATTTATCGCCGAGTTTAAAAAGGTCAATCCGTCGATTGTCTGCCGTGAGCTTCTGGGACTTTCAAAGGGCGAAAATTCTCATCCGAAGCCCGACGAAAGAACCGATCAATACTATAAAAAACGCCCCTGCGTTCAGCTCGTTGAGGACAGCGCACTGGCTTTGGAAAAGATTTTATTTTAGGAGATGTTTTAAATGGGTTGCAGCGGAGATTGTTCAAGCTGTTCTTCAAGCTGTGAGAAAAAGGATCTTCACGTTCCTTGTAACGAATACAGCAACATAAAAAAGGTGATCGGAGTTGTCAGCGGCAAGGGCGGCGTAGGAAAGTCGCTTGTTACCTCGATGCTCACAACCGCAATGCAGGTCAAGGGCAACGCCTGCGGAATACTCGACGCAGACATCACGGGTCCGTCGATTCCCAAGGCTTTCGGCCTCAAGGGACCCGCAATGCAGAACGAGATGGGTCTCATCCCCGCAAAAACAAAGACGGGAATCGAGGTTATGTCGATCAACCTCCTGCTTGACAAGGAGGATCAGCCGGTAGTTTGGAGAGGTCCGGTTATTTCGGGAGTTATTCAGCAGTTCTGGAGCGAGGTTTTCTGGGGCGATGTTGACTATATGTTCGTTGATATGCCTCCGGGAACGGGCGATGTTGCGCTGACGGTATTCCAGTCGCTTCCCGTTGACGGAATTGTAATAGTCACCACACCGCAGGATCTCGTTACGATGATTGTCAAGAAAGCCGTCAATATGGCAAATATGATGAACATCCCGATTCTCGGAATCGTTGAGAATATGAGCTACCTTGAGTGCCCCGACTGCGGCAAGAAGATTTCCGTATTCGGCGAGAGCAAGCTCGACGAGGTTGCCGGGGAGATGAACATTCCCGTCCTCGCAAAAATACCGATCAGAAGCGAAATAGCTTCGCTCGTTGATAAGGGAGCCGTTGAGCTCGCCGAAATCAAGGAACTCTACGATGCGGCGGATAAAATCAAAGATATGCTGAAATAAAATCGGAGCTGTCGTCTATGCGGCAGCTCTTTTTCATCGGCAAAATTATTTGCCTAAATTTATTTTATATTAAGAAGAAAAAACAATTGACAACGCAATTCGGCGGTGGTACAATAGCATTGCAGTTAGCGTAAGCTAACTATGATTCAAAACACGGCAGATGATTCAGGCGGATCATCTGCAAAATAAAACATCTCGGTTAGCCTCGGCTAACAGATAGGAAGTGCTTTATGGCTATTGTTGAATTTAAAAATGTCAGCCGAATTTATAAAAGCGGCGATCACCTGCTCAAGGCTTTGGATAACGTCAATATGTCGCTTGACGAGGGAAAGTTTGTCGTTGTTCTCGGCCCCAGCGGCGCAGGAAAAAGCACATTGCTTAACCTTTTGGGCGGTCTTGACAGCCCGACCGAGGGCAAAATCTATGTTGAGGGCAAGGATATTTCAACTCTCACGGACAATGAGCTTGCCGAATACAGAGCTGAAAAGGTCGGCTTTGTGTTCCAGTTTTACAACCTTGTCCCGACCCTGACGGTACACGAAAATGTTGCGCTCGTCAAGGAAATTGCCCCGAACTCGCTTTCGGCAACAAAGATGATTGAAGAAGTCGGTCTTTCGGATCACCTGAAAAATTTCCCGTCCGAGCTTTCGGGCGGCGAACAGCAGCGAGTTTCAATCGCACGTGCGCTTGCAAAGAATCCTAAAATTCTCCTCTGCGACGAGCCGACGGGAGCGCTTGACTCCGAGACAGGCGTTATGGTTCTGAAGCTGCTCCTCAAAATGGCACGTGATTACGGCAAGACAATTGTTATCGTTACTCACAATCAGAATATCGCAAAGATGGCGGACGTTGTTGTCAGAGTCAAGAACGGCAAAATTGTTTCTCAGGAGGAACAGCCCAATCCCGCCTCCGCCGACAGCATCGACTGGTAAAGGGGTGAGCTTATGTTATTTAAAAAGCTCCGCAGGACAATGGGTCTTTACCGGGCACAGTTTATTTCAATGATAATTATGATCGCCCTCGGCGTCGGAATTTTTGTCGGATTCAATATGGAATGGTACAGCATTGAGGTCAACACCTCGTCATTCTTTGAAAAGACAGGATATGCGGACTTCAGAATTGTTTCCGAAAAGGGCTATTCGTCCGACGATCTCAAAAAGATTGCCGACATCGACGGCGTGAACGAGGCTTCACGTTATGTCAGCGTTGCCGCCGATGTCAAGGAGAGATCGGGAGACGCAGTGTCGCTCACCGTCACAACTAATGAAAAGGTCTCTGGCGTCCTTGTGACAGACGGAGATGCCTATGACGGCGAGAGCACCGACGGAGTATGGCTTTCCGACAAATACGCAGATGCAAACGATTTCAAGCTCGGCGACAGCATAACCCTCGCCTACAAGGGAATCGAGATGAATGGCGTCGTCAAGGGCCTTGTCAAGGCGGGCGAACAGCTCATCTGTGTGCGTGATTCAACTCAGCTTATGCCTGATTATAAAACCTACGGCTTTGCATATGTTTCTCCGACAATGTACGAAAAGGCTATCGGCAGAGACTATTATCCGCAGATCAACGTTGTTTCCTCGATGTCAAAAAAGGATTTTACGGAAAAAGCGGACGATGCGCTCGGCAACACTGCCCTCATTCTCACCAAGGATGAGTCCGCTTCATATGCTAACGCTCACGGCGAGGCTGAAGAGGGTCAGACAATGGGATCCGTCCTGCCGACACTGTTCCTGCTGATTGCGGTGCTGACTATGGTCACAACAATGCACCGTCTGACGGCAAAGGAGAAAACGCAGATCGGAACGCTTAAAGCTCTCGGCTTTAAGAATAAGCGAATCCTCAGACATTACACCTCATACGCATTTATGATCGGCATTGTCGGCTCGGCAATCGGTATCGGTCTCGGATACTTCATAGCGTGGTATGTTATGAATCCAAACGGAATGATGGGTACATACTTTGATATGCCCGAGTGGAAGCTCTGTCTGCCGTGGTTCTGCGCAGTTATCCTCGTCGGAATAATCGCAGTCCTTACCCTCATCGGCTTCCTTTCGGTAAGGAAAATGCTTGAGGGCACTGCGGCGGACGCACTCAGACCCTACACACCGAAAAAAATGAAGCCGATGCTCATCGAGCGCACGAAGCTCTTCCATAAGCTCTCTTTCGGTACACGCTGGAATTTGCGTGACATAGTTCGTCACAAATCACGCACGGCAATGAGCCTCATCGGAATTATCGGCTGCACTCTGCTGATAGTCGGTTCTTTCGGAATGAGAGACACAATGAATCTGTTCCTTGACACCTACTACGACGGTGCAATGAAATATTCCTCAAGAATTTATCTTACGGAGAACGCAACGTATGCCGAACGCGAAAAAATCGCCGATAAATATGACGGCGACCTCAGCGCCTCGGTAAGCGTTCAGGCAAACGACAAAACGGTTTCCTTTGATATTTACGATATTGAGCACGACCTGATCGGTTTCCCGGGAGACGATGTGGATTACCTTAAACTCCCCGACGACGGAGCGCTGATATGCGAAAGACTTGCCGACGAGTTCGGCGTAGAGGTCGGCGACAATCTGACATTCAGTCCGTTCGGATCGGATAAGGACTACACTGTGAAGATCACAGGAATTATGCGTAGCGTTTCCGAGAGCATCGCTGTAAACTCGGATTATGCGAAGAAAGTCGGCGTACCGTTTACCTTTGATTCGGTTTACACAAAGACGGACAAAGCGGATATTCCTGCCGAATCAAGCATAAAGAGCGTTCAGTCGAAACAGATGATTATGGACTCGTTTGAGACCTTCACCGATATTTTCAATACTATGATCATTATTCTTGTTCTCGGTGCACTTGTTCTCGGAATCGTCGTTCTCTACAATCTCGGCGTTATGAGCTACACCGAGCGTTACCGTGAGCTTGCAACGCTGAAAGTCGTCGGCTTTAAGGACAAGAAGATCGGTAAGCTGCTCATCGGTCAGAATCTCTGGCTGTCGGTCATCGGCGTTATACTCGGAATCCCCGCAGGCATTTTCACACTTGACTATCTCCTGAAAAAGCTCGCATCCGAATACGAGATGAAGATGTCAATCAGCATTTTCTCGATTCTTATCAGCGTTGTTTTGACCGTCGGAATGTCTCTCCTTGTCAGTCTGATGGTTTCACGCAAGAACAAGAAAATTGATATGGTCGAGTCGCTCAAAGGTGCGGAATAATGAAAGAAATTTTCTTATCCGCAGTCTTAATCGGTACGGTTTTTGCTTGCACAACCAAGGTAAAAGCGTTATTATATAGAAAAGCAAACAGAAAGGATGATACGAATGTTAAAGATCACATTGGGAATTGACGGTATGATGTGCGGAATGTGTGAAAGCCACATAAACGACGCAATCCGCCGAGAGTTCAGGGTGAAAAAGGTTACTTCCTCCCACACGAAGAAGCAGACGGTCATCTTGACGGATAAGCCGATAGATGAGGACAAGCTCCGCAAGGTTATCGACGACACAGGCTACAAGGTTATGTCGATCGACACCGCCGAGGAAGAGAAAAAGGGCGGACTTTTCGGATTGTTCAAAAAATAAAATTTATACGCACAGCCGCCGACATTTCGCTGAGATTTGTCGGCGGTTTTTATTGACAGCAAATTGTTTTATGTTATCATATAAATAGGCAAGACGTGTGCCGCAATTTATACGGCATTTCTTTAACACTTTTTCGGAGGTTAATTATGGCAAAGGGTTTACCGAATTCTCATAGACACATCAGAAATTTTCAGAGTCCTCTCCGATTCGGCAAGGACGGAAAATTCCGTATACTTCATCTGACGGACATTCACGAGGTCGATCCCGAGATGGACGACGATGAAAACAGACAAATCCCGCTCAACAGATCCGCTGAGACGATCAATGTTATCCGCAAATGCATTGAGCTTGCAAAGCCCGACCTTGTCGTTTTCGGCGGTGACAACATCAGCGGCTACTGGCAGGAATTTACATACGACTATATGAGAAAAACGATCAAGAAAATTATTGAGCCGATAGCGGAGAAAAATATTCCTCTTGCAATTGTTTTCGGAAATCACGACGCTGAGGCGGAGCCGACCTGCCCGTGCCTTGCAAAGGAAAATCAGATCAGCGTTTACTGCGAATACGATAATTTCAGAGGCACAATGAACGATGAGGACGTGCACGGCTGCGGAAATTACAATCTGCCGATTCTTTCTTCGGACGGCAAGCGTATTGCTTGGAATGTCTGGTGCATTGATTCAAACGACTATGTCCGTGACGAAAAATATAATGCGGTCAAGGACAAGGGCTACGGCTTTGTTTTTGACGACCAGATTGAATGGTATGAGAGAAAATCCGCCGAGCTCAGAGAAAAGAACGGCGGCAAGGCTGTTCCCTCTGTCCTCTTCCAGCACATTCCCGTTCTGCAGGAATACGAAAAGCTGACCGAGGTTGCCGAGGGTACGCCCGATTCGGTCGGTCACAACGGCAAGTTTTATATTGCAGCCGACGGTGCGCTTATTGACGGAGCCTTGCGTGAGGGTCCGTGCCCGCCCGACGAGAACGACAAGCAGTTCAAAAGTTGGCAGAAGACGGGCGATATCATTGCCGCTTTCTTCGGTCACGATCACAAAAATACGTTCACGATGGATGTCGACGGCATCAAGCTCGTACAAACTCCCGGCGCAGGTTATCACACCTACGGTGACAGGCACGGCGGAAGACTTATCGTCCTTGACGAGAACAAGCCCGATACCTGCGAAACCGAAAACATTTTCGTCGACCGCATAACCGACGGAGAGATATAAAATCAGCACTGCAAGCCAATCGGTTTGCAGTGCTTTCAATTTGCATATTTTAAAAAGAATTTCAGAAAATTTTCAACATTCTTTTCCTGATCGGTGAAATCTCCGATCAATAATTTCTTTGACATCTGAATTTTACAGCTTTCACCCGAATTAAAATAAATTTTTAAAACGCTGAATTTTAAGATCGGCGTTTTTCTGATCTTCACATATTTTATATCCAGCGGAATTTTATAATAATTATCTATCTTATTTCCGTCAAAAGGATTTAGAACGGCAACAAGCAGGTGATTATCGGTAAGCGCAAAAAAGCCGAAATCAGCCGCCGACACGGATTTCTTGCGCCTTATCATCCCATAAACGGGAAAGTAAAATTTCTCGCCGTTGCAGAGCATTTTCCCAAGCTCATTAAACATAAACTTTTTTTCGGTTACGAATTTCATCTTTTTACCTCTTTTTGCTTGTCAGCCACGGTTTACGCCAGTCCTCTTCTCTGCGCCTCTTGAAGTAACTTCGGCTGAATCAATGGATATGTCCAATTGTCAATCGGATTTTCCATAATAATTATCTTTTCTATTTCACTGTGAATTTCTCCGAAAGAATGAATATCGGCAACAAATAACATTCCGTAATTCACGTCACTTTCATTTACGCTTGTCTTTCCTTTTACGGAATACACGCAGACGGGTTTAATCGTAAAATCGACCGCTCCCGTTTCCTCTTTCAGCTCACGTTTTGCAGTCCCTGAAATCAATTCACCTTTTTCCCGATGACCGCCGGGGATCTCATAGGTATCCCTTTCTTTATGCTTGCAAAACACCCATTTTCCTTTTGTTTTGGAGATGACGACCGCAAATTTTAACAGGCTGTCATCTACATCGTCTAAGAAATTAACTTCAAGCATTTCACTCTTCCTCCGCCAAACTTTGTTCAGAGCTATTTTAACATAATACGCTCTGCCGAGCAAGAAAAACCCCATATTTATTCCTTGCGATACAATAAATACAGTCATCGTTTTGAAATAAAGTCCGTGACGGCGGAATGCTAAGTCCGTGACGGCGGAATGCTAATATCTTGATTTTCTTCTATCATATGTTATACTGTAAACATATACAAAACAATAAAGCAGTACCGTACAAATAAGATGTGCGGTATCGCCTTAACCGAATTGCGAAAGGAAAAAATATGTTACTTCATGATTTTCAAATTATCCAGCGTGATTCCGACGGATATGCACGTTTTGCATGGGAGGGCAAATTGGATGAACCTCTCAAAGACGCAAGTCACCATATTGTTGTTCGAGTTGTCAGAGAGGATGATAATCTTTGCCTGATTCCTTGGACGATCTGTAAAATGGCTTCGGATACGCTGAGCTGGTCCATAGAGCTTACCGTACCCGAGGGAGGATTATACAGATTCGAGGCGTCAATACAGCAGGGCGACGCCCTTTGGATTGATAAAATCGAATGTGTATATCACATAGGAGTCGGCGATATATATGTAACCGTCGGTCAAAGCAATATGACGGGATACGGCAGAGATTCCGCATATGATCCGCCGTGCCTCGGTGTACATATGTTTAGAAATTGCGGAGAATGGTCGATCGCAGCACATCCCCTCGCCGATGCTCTCGGAGGTATTTACGGATACCCCGAAAACGGCACGGGCACATCTCCCGCTCTGTCATTTGCACGCCGTCTGCACGACAGACTCGGTGTGCCGATAGGAATTGTTCCGACAGCCGTAGGAGGTACATATCTTTCCGAGTGGAGTCCCGCAGAAGAAGGCGGATGCTTCTATGAAATGGAAAAGAGACTTCTTAAAACAGGAGCCTTTAAAGGCTTCATTTGGCTGCAAGGCTGTAATGATTGCAACGAGGAAGACGCTTCAAGTTATTTTGAGCGCTTTTCAAATATGGTTTCTTCTTGGAATGAAAGATTCAGTGCTCATCCCATACTGACGGTACAGCTTAACCGTTCAATGGGTCATTTAGACCCAAAAAACGACCGTTATTGGGGTATGATTCGTGATGCTCAGCGCCGTGCGGCTCTTGAGATTGACGGTGTTTACGTTGTGCCGTCAATAGATCTGCCTACTACCGACGGTATTCACAACAGCTCGGGTGCAAATGTGATTATAGGCGAGCGACTTGCCAATGCCGCCCTCTCGTATATTTACGGGAAGCCGGGTCAGGAATCGGTGTTTGTTCTTTCTGCAGAACCCATTGATAATACGCATATTAAGCTTAATCTCACACCGGGACACTTAGTTTTAGCTATGGATAACCTTGCGTTTGGAATGAATGTTGAGGATTCGGACGGAATGACGGACTGCATAGAAGCCGTTCCGATAAAAGACGGTTTGATTTTGTCTACCTCACGCCCGTATAATCTGCCCGCCCGTTTCCATTATGCATGGAAAGCGCACCCTCCTGTATTTGTAGCCCGTGACTTTTTTGATATGCCGCCACTTGCCTGCTACGGAATAGAAATATCCGCTAAAGACGAAGCAACAGCTGAATGAATTTTATCGCTAAAAAGAACTGCAAGTCTTGAAAAATAAGACTTGCAGTTTTTATTTATATCGGGAATATATCAGTGCTGTTTCTTTTACTGTTGAGCTTTTTCAGAATTATATGATATAATGTTTTAAACGAATTAACAACGAAAAGAACGCTATATCTGAAACAGTTTTTTCAAAGTGCTTGCGCCCGAACCACTTGGCGGTTTGCACAAAAAGCAAGCTCGGTTTTTGTTGAAAAAGAAGTGAGTACTTTTTGACGTTTTATGACTCTAATAAGTGTAAGGCAGTCTTATACAGCTTAATAAGGTGACTATTATGGATAGAGGGTTAGAAGTTTATCAGCGCTTTCTCGAGGGAGATGAAAAAGCATTAGATGAGTTGATCGCAATGTATCGTGATCCGCTCACGGCATTTATATGTGGATTTACAAAGGACAACGACACCGCCGAAAGCATAATGATTGATGTTTTCGTTGAATTGATACGTCATAAAGGATTTAAAGGCAAATCAAGTCTGAAGACATATCTGTTTGCAATCGGAAGAAACAAGGCATTGCGGCATTTGAAAAGGAACAGACGTGATTTTATTTCACTTGACGAGGTAGAAAACTATATTTCAAACGATGAAATATTTACAGAGAAGTTGGTTGAGGATGAGCGTAAAGAAATGATCCATGAAGCTATGGATAAACTAAATCCCGTCTATAAAGAAGTTATTTATCTGCTTTATTTTGAGGAAATGTCATACAAGGAAGTGTCCCTTGTTTTGCGAAAAAGCTCTAAACAGATTGCAAATATTGCACATCGGGCAAAGCAGTCATTGAAATTTCATATCGAAGAAAGGATGAGCACTAATGAGCAGAACGAACGAAGAAGTTCGTAATGAAATATTAAAACGGGTCAAAGAACTCGATCAAAAAAGCGCAACAAGGAAAAAGATAATTTATTCTTGCATTCCGGCAGCTGCATGCTTAGCTATAATACTGACTGTTGTTCTATACAATTCTTCTGCACAAAATAACATTGCTGCTCTGCCGCCGCAATCTACGACGAGCGGTAACAGTAATAACAGCAGTTCAACAGCGCCGAATAGCACAACAGAGAACTACACTACGCAGCAGCAATCCACGCAACCGACAAAAGAGGCAACTGCGGTATCGGTTCATCTATTCCAAGCATCAAAACAAAATCCTAATGTTGATTATTTTACAGAAGATGAATGTCCGCATATAGATGTCGTTTTGAACGGCATTATCGTATACAGACAATTACCGTTAGAAGAATATCCGGAATACGGCTTGAATAAGCGATTGACAAAATCCGATTTCGGTGCGTTTATCGGAACAGTTGTTGAAACGGCAGATAACGATCCTTACGTTAAGGTGGGAGCACAGGAGCCTACCTTAAAAGGAAGCTCTGTGTACTATTACGCCCCAAGTAATAAATCCGCGCTCATTGTCCAAAAGGGAGAATATTGCAGTATTTTTGTTTTTGACCAGAATATTGATGGTAAAGGTTATAACTTTAAAGAAATCTATTCTTTTTACGGCGCCTATTCCGCCGATGATATAGCTTACTTAAGTTATACTGTTCAAGGTATGAAGGGAACTCAATACTGTGAAATTGAAAAAGGTAACGTTACAAACAGAAACAAAATAAACACCTTCTATAAAATAACGACTGCACTCGTGCCTTTTGAAATAAAAGATCCTATTGCTGTGACCCCTGATTGGTTGATAGAAGCTCACGCAGAATACGAAGCTCACCCCGAAGATTATAAACGGGAAGACATTAATGTCAATATTCATTTTAAAAACGGAATGATATTCAAACACTTCTACTATCTGCCGTATTTATCAACAGGCTATGTGGAATCAATAGAACTGTTGACACCCGAACAAAATGCCGAGTTGAGAGCCGCTATAACGGCGGATTGACGGTATGAAAAGAATAAATACTAAATTGCACAAACTTCGCAGGATTCTTTTTCTAATATTAGCGTTGCTTTTCATTACAGGCTGTACCGACAGCACGCAACTGCCATCAGAGACGGTTCCTTCGTTCCCCACAAGTTCATCCCAAGCAATAACGTCATCTCAGAAAACAGAAACCACCTACGAAAAAACCGCTGTCGCTTCCGAAATCTCCTCATATTCATCCGAGGGATCCTCATTAACAGCTATTTCAGGCAACAGCGAAATAGAAAACGTACAGTACGGTATCTTATATGACATAGCCAAAGGAGATGTCCTGTGGGCAAAAAACGCCGACAGCAAAGTATATCCGGCAAGCCTTACAAAATTGTTGACTGCTTATACCGCTTTGCAATATGTTCCAAAAACCACTATTTTTACTGTTGGCTCAGAACAAAATTTAGTAAACCCCCAGTCCAGTCTTTGTTTGATCCAAGAGGGACATCGCCTTACGCTTTATGATTTGATATGCGGAATGCTTATGGCTTCAGGTAACGATGCAGCATATACCATTGCGGTAAATACCGCAAAATATGTATACGGTAAAACAATAACAGATACTGAAGCTGTAAAATTATTCTGCGGCTTGATGAATCAAACAGCTGAAAATATAGGTATGCGGCATAGCAACTTTTGCAATCCCGACGGGTGGGATGATGCAAATCACTATACAACAGTAAATGATTTACTGCAACTGTCACTATGTGCATATAAAAATAATGATATCCGCACAATTGCAGAACAAGAAGAAAAATACGTAGTTTTTTCCTCCGGGCAAAATGTTACTTGGGAAAATACCAACTTATTATTGCATAGCTCAAGTGAATATTACTTTCCTTATGCAACGGGATTAAAAACAGGAACAACCGACAATGCAGGAAATTGTTTAATTGCAACAGCTCAGAAAAACGGTAAAGACTTCATTGTTATCGAACTGGATTGCGATACGGATGCCCAAAGATATGATTTTGCAATCCATATGTTAAACAAAGCATTTAAATAGAGCTTTCTCACGTTTTAACCAATATGCAAGAGCCAGTCACAAACGCTCTTAACGATACTTTCAAAGACATTACAGTGACAAAACAGTGACAAACGCAAGACAAAAGAGGGTTCAACCTTGCGATACAGTAAAAATATTTATGAAAAGAAAAAGACTGCAAACCTTGAAAAATAAGGCTTGCAGTTCTTTTTATGGCGGAGAGCAAGGGATTCGAACCCTCGAACAGGCTTTGACCTGTTACACGATTTCCAAGTCTTAAAGGGGCAATTTAGGCTATAAATCGCCGCTTATAGTTCTATTATCTAAAAATAAATACATTATTTATATCTATTTTAAATTTATAATATCAAAAACAGTGACAAAAAGCTACTGACTTTTTACGGTCGGTAGCTTCTTTTTTTATTCTATTGCTTTGAGCATTTGCTCCATACCCTCTATGAATTTTTTTATTTTTTCTTTGTTTTCGGGGTTTGCTGTTTCTACTTGCTTTTTTAATACTTCAATCTCTTTTCCATATCCTTCAAGTATTTTTCTTTGTTCTTCTTCGTCTTTGTTAAGTTTTCCCTTATCAACAATTATGTCAATTGGTACTTCGTATAAATAGGACAATCTAACAAGTATTTCTATTGTTGGCGCTGTTCTTCCTTTTTCGTATGAATTATATGACTGCTGAGTTACTCCGATTTTTTCGCTTACCTCTTTTTGTGTCAATCCGTTCTCTTTTCTCAGTTCTGTAATTTTTCTTGCGGTTAGCTCTTTTCTCTCGTTGTTATCGTAAATGTTTCCGTATATTTTTTCATAATCGCTTACCATATTTCTACCGCCTTTCTTGTTGCTTATTATACAACAAATTTTTTTATAAATCAACTTTTTTATATTTCTTTTATTTGTTCGTAATTATCAGATTTTTGTATTTATTGAAATTATTGTATTCTCTATATTGACAAATTCTATAAATCGTGGTATTCTGTATATACACAATTACTATAATTATTGAATTTGTTGTAAAGGTGGTGATGAGATGTCAAAAGTATGTGATAGCTCTACATTGTCCTCGTTAGATCAGCTTGTAAATGATTTGGGGGTTGTTACGTATGCTTATCGACTGTATGTTGATACCATTTGTGACGGTCATTCGGATGATAAATTTACTGAGCTTTTCGCCTTGTTGTGGTCGAATATGGAAAATCTTGAATATCTTTCCTCGCAGTTCGATAGACTTCGTACTTGTTTGTATTCTGAAATTGCTATGACTTATGATAGTAAATTTCAGTAAGGTTGTATATGTTGGTTATGTAGTGTCCTATTGTCGGTACTGTCACACGCTTTAGCGTGACAGGAACGACAAAAACAGAGGTTGCACCCTTTCCGAGGGGCAGGGCTCGCAGTTGGTAGGTACGGGGCAGAAAGTAAATTCGCCCTGATCCAGCATATACAATAGAACGGCTTTAGCCGTTCCACCTTTGTAGTAATGTAGAAATTACGGTGGTTCTTCTCTTTCCGTGGCAGTATTAGTTTCCGTAGGTGCTGAAAGGTGTATTTGCCTTATTCAGCAAATGGGCTTTATTGATGTTTTTTACCTCTTGTAGTGGCTTCAAATGCCCTATGCTACGTGCTTTCAGCACCTTTTAACTCTGCAAAAAAATGTCGCACAATTTACATATATAAGTATATTACTTGATTATAGACTAAAAATTAAGTCACTTTTAAAAAACTGACCTCTTGCAGAATGTAAATTCAGATGTAGAAAGTAGGTTTTAACAGAGAAAAATTTTAGTCTTGGTAGGTAGTAAATGAAAAAAATAATATGTAGAAAGTACGCAAATTGAATTTCGCTTTAAATGTTGGAAAGGGCAAAACAAACGGGAAAACACTTTTAAAGGTTGTCCCACGTTTATATATTCCCCCCGCACAACAAAAAAGCGGAATAACGAAAAGAAAGACAAAGCAACAAAAACTATGAGCAGTACGGCACACAAGAAAGATATAGCCACACAACAACAATGAGCTTTTTTGTTGTGCGCCGTCACGGAGTGACAAGCCGTCCGCAGGACACGCCGTAGGCGAAAAGCTCATTTATTAACTTGATTAAAATAGTATATTAGCAGATTTGAGGTGATATTTATTTGAATGATTTTTTAGTTCTCGAAAGTGAAGTTCGTTTTAATACAAAGGTAAAGAATTATCCTGACGGGTCGCAAAGACTTACTGTATTTAATAAACCCGTTTATATTAAACCCGGTTATGAACTTCACAAATATAAAGACCGTGATAGACCGACTGAATATAATACAGACGGTGAAAGTAGACTTGATAATCTTCATAGGACGAAGAATAAAGTATTCGATATTGCATATATGAACGATTGGCAATTCTTTGTTACAGGCACTTTCCGTCCTGATGATAAAGTTGATAGATATAACCCTGTTGAATGTAAAAAGGCTTTGCAGTATTTTTTGAATAACCAAACCAAAAGAAAAGGTTTAGTATATTTGTTGCTTCCCGAACATCACAAAGACGGTGCAATTCATTTTCACGCTCTTATTAAAGGCGATAAACTTAACCTTGTTGACAGTGGCAAACGCTTAAAAGACGGTAGGGTTATATATAATTGGGTTGATTGGAAATATGGCTTTACAACCGTTATTCCTCTTGTTGGTGATATCTCTTTTGTTTCAATGTATATTACAAAGTACATAACAAAAGACGTAAAAAAGATATTCGGTCAATATTATCTTGCAGGCGGTAAAGGTTTAAAGCGTGATGTACCTTTCGAGCTTTGTAATACTGACTTTGACGGTTACGACTGTCAGGAATACTGCATCGAAGATGCACATTTAAGGGTTAAATACCCTGAAAATAAAAATTATTTGGAGGCTATAAAAAATGTTAAATAATCGTGTTGCTTACAATGTACCCGAAGTCGCTGAGCTTCTCGGTATAAGCGTTTCAAAATGTTATCAGCTTGTAAAGAGCGGTTCTATTCCTCATTTGCACCTTGACGGCAGATATATTATTCCTGTTACCGCTTTTAATAATTGGCTTAATAACTCCGTTGTCGGTGGTGCTTCTGAATGAGAGGTTCAACCGTTAAGCGTGGCAAAACCTATATGGCTTATTACTATACGGGTGAAAAAATAAATGGTAAATACGTTCGCAAGTCAAAAAGCGGTTTTAAAACGAAGAAAGAAGCTGAACGTTTTTTGCGTTCCATTATTGACGATATCGAAGCAGGATTAAAAATTCAAGGTTCAGATGTCTTGATGAAAAACTTTCTTTATGAATGGCTTGATATGTATAGCAGTATTTCGGGGTTAGCCGAAAATACATACAGAGGATATCGCACTAACATAAATAATCACATTATCCCCGTTATAGGCGATATTAAGCTGAATTCTTTAAAACCCGAAGATATTGACAGATTATTGCTTACAATGACCGAAAAGGGGCTTTCTGTCACTTCTCAGCGTTATGTTATATCCGTTATCAGAAAATCGCTTAATTGGGCTGTAAAACGCCGTATTTTGCGTTTTAATGTGATTGACTATGTAGACATACCTAAACCCAAAAAGTATAAGCCTACCGTTTTAAATGAAGAACAACTACAAGTCTTATTGGCTTATTGCCGTGGCAAGCCTTTACTTACTCCGATTTCTTTAATTCTCTTAACAGGTTTACGACGTGGTGAGGCTTTAGGGTTGAAATGGTCGGATTTTGACTTTGAAAATAAAATACTTCACGTTCAGAGAACCGCTACACCTGCTAAAGGTGGATATCATTTCTCGGATTGTAAGACTGAGGATAGCAACCGCTTTATATCTTTTCCCGATATTCTGATTGATATATTGAATGATTGGAAAGCGTATCAGTCTGATTTTAATCTTTTAATTGATAACTTCAACCCTGAGGGTTATGTGTTTTGCAATTATACGGGTAATATAATTTCGGGTTCTGCCATACTTAGATATTTTAAAAAAGCACTTCAAGAATGTAATCTACCCAATATCAGAATTCACGACCTCAGGCACTCATATGCTACACTGCTTTTATCAAAAAACATATCCCCAAAGGTAGCAAGCGGAATGTTAGGTCATTCAGATACTCGGACAACCCTTGACATATATTCTCACCTTTTAACAAATATGCAGAAGCCCGTTATCAACGCTCTTAACGATACTTTCAAAAATTTACAGTGACAAAACAGTGACAAATGCAAGACAAGAGAGGGTTCAACCTTGCGATACAGTAAAAATATTTATGAAAAGAAAAAAGACTGCAAACCTTGAAAAATAAGGCTTGCAGTTCTTTTTATGGCGGAGAGCAAGGGATTCGAACCCTCGAACAGGCTTTGACCTGTTACACGATTTCCAATCGTGCTCCTTCGGCCAGCTCGGACAACTCTCCAAATTCATTTTCACTATTAAATTGATGTTACACGATTTCCGATCGTGCTTCTACATAGCTTTAACATTATACCCGAACACAAGATGAAAATCAAGTGTTTTTTCAAATTTTTCACTCAATATCAAAATGTTTTTTTCAATAATATATTCTTAACAACCGGCTTTCTTATCGAAAAGCTTTATTAAACACCTGTCAAGCCCTGTACTCATGCTTTGCAGGCTGATAATTGTCCGATCCATACTTTTCTTTCGCTGTACAGTTTTCTTCCGAATCGCCCGAATAATCAATCGGCTCGGTACAAATTGCGTCAAGCAAAATCTTTTCTAAATGTTCAAACTCAGAGTGCTCACCAAGGCTTGCCAAAACAAATGAATCCCGAACATATTCGGCACTATCAGCCATGAGAGTCTGATTAAAATAGTAACCAAAGTGTTCTGTAAAGAAAGTCATCATCATTACGGTCGTTCTGGTATTCCCCTCTCTGAATGGATGCACTTGCCATAGCTTTGGAAACAATCTTGCCAACTTTTTTACAAAATCTTCTTTTGTGAGACTTGTCCAACTCACCTTGTTTATTTCAGAAAAAGCGTTATCAAGCTCTCTGCCGATATTCATGACATCGCTATACCATACGCTTTGTCCCGCAAGCAGTTTTTCTCTTTTTAAAATATTTATTTTTCTGTATTGTCCCGCCCATTCATAAATTTCGCCAAAAAGCATTTTATGAATTAAGCAAAAACCTTCTGAAGAAAAATCATCAAAGCCCTTTTCATACAGCAACATCATATTTGCTCGGGATAATTCTGCTTCTGCCAAATCCAATTCCTTTTCGTTTGTAATTCCAAGCAGATTTTTAAGAACGGCGCTGTTTTCTATCGAATATATATCGTTCATAATCAAATTTTCCTGTGAGCGGCAATCAACAATTCTTTCATTTCTTCGCCTGAGATTTCCCCTTTTGCCCATTTGATTGAAAGCTCCCGAGCAAAATTCGTTACAGGAACACCCTCTATTTTATTTAATGTATCTGCGACCTTGATTGCAGAAAACTTTTTCGCTTTTGTCGGTGACATTCAACCACTTCCTTTTCATATATTATATTTTATCATATAGTTTTTATAAATACAAGTGAATTGTAAATAGCGAATTTTCACTCAATATCAAAATGTTTCTTCCATTCCGTCTCACGGAAGCCGGTCAGGACAGTATTGCCGTCGACGATCAGCGGTCTTTTTACCAACATTCCGTCCGTTGCGAGCAGGTCAAATTTCTCCTCATCTGTCATTGTCGGGAGCTTCTCTTTAAGATTCATCGACTTGTAGAGCATACCGCTTGTGTTAAACAGCTTTTTAATCTCAATTACGCTTGCCTTGACCCACTCTTTCAGCTCGTCGGCGGTCGGATTTTCCTCTTTAATATGTCTGTCAACGTAATCAATATTATGCTCGTCGAGCCACTTCTTCGCCTTTTGGCAGGTTGAGCATTTCGGATATTCGATAAAAAGCATAGTCTCACGTCCTTTATTAAAACAGTCCCGCTTTTTCGCCGTTTGCGTTGTGCTCCGCAATTGTCGAAGCATAATAAAACTTTTCGCCGCTTGCATCCGTCAGGAAGAACAAATAATCGGTGTCGGCTGGGTGAAGTGCCGCATTGATCGCTTTCATTCCGGGGTTGCAGATCGGTCCGACCGGGAGTCCCGTGCAGTAATATGTGCTGTAAAGATTCATATATTTCTGCACCTCATCGTTCTGGTTTTCAAGCGAAACGCCGTCCTGATAACCGATCAGATCCTTGAGGCTCTGCGAAACGTAAAAAGTCGTAACATCGCTCTCAAGCCTCGGGAATGACGCCGTGTCCTTTAACCTGTTATGGAAAACTGAGGAAACATTGGCGCACTCATCAATGTCTGCGTCACATTCCTTTTGGATAATCGAGGCAAGGGTCATTATCTGATCCATTGTGTAGCCCATCGACTTTGCTCTTGTTTTCATATCATCGGTTATTTTCGATTTGTAATTCTCAATAAATTTTTCAACGACCGACTGAGCGTCGGACTCAAGATAAAACTCATAGGTATCAGGAAAAACATAGCCCTCAAGCAGAAAATATTTGCTGTCCGCATTATCGACTTCGACGCCCGCAACCGGCTTTTTGCAGACATCAAGAAAATCTTGCGCCGAACAGACCTTGCTTTGTTCGAGCTTTTTTGCAATCTGGACAATTGTATAACCCTCGGGGAACGTGACCGTTACGGTATTGTCCGGGAGAGTGGTTTTACTCTTTGTTGTCAAAAAAGGTATTCCTTCACCGACCCTGCAGGAGGTCAGTGAAAAAAGAATCGTTATGCACATCAGAAAGGCGCAGAGCCTTTTTATTTTTTTCATCATTTTATCCTTTCCGCCTTTGGGCGAATCGTTTTTTATTATCATACATTATTTTTTTATTTGTGTCAATAAACGCAGGCGAACTGCAAATATTAATACGGGAGGTGATTTTTAATGGATAAGGAACACAGGAACAAAAAGAAAAAGAAGCTGAAGCTCTCGCCGCTTGTTCAGTCGATCGTCAACGATTGGGAGGCAGGCAGTGACACCGACGTTCTCGGCAGCTATACGGGCAATTCAATTGAAACCGTCAAGCCGCAGCAGGATGCGGATGATCTTTAATTGACTTTTTTATACTAATAATGTATAATAAATCAGCCGTCGGAGGTAAAAAGTCAGCCTCGGCGGCTGCTGTGTTGTGGATTGCCGTCAAGGTGACCTCAACATTTAGTATGCTTGATTTCAAGCCGTTTTTATGGGCTTAAATTAATAAAATTTGCTTGACATTATTGTTCCGTTGTGATAGAATAACTATACCTCTTTAAGGAGGGTTCTTTTTTTGTGCCCTCTTTTAGGAATTTACAGGGTGTAAATTCCCGTATGAGGGAGGCTTAAAATCCCGGACAAACCGGTTAAATGGAGGTGCCGAAATGAGAGTTAAGGTTACACTTGCTTGCACAGAATGTAAGCAGCGCAATTACGACACAATGAAAAACAAGAAGAACACACCCGACAGGTTGGAGATGAACAAGTACTGCAGATTCTGCAAGAAGCATACTCTCCACAAAGAGACGAAGTAAGCTGGAAGGAGAACTGTTATGGCAAAAAAAGAGAGTTCCGAAGCTGCTAAGAAAATCGCAAAGGCTGAAAAAGAAAAGACTTCAAAGAAGTCAAGCAACAAGCCCAATGTTTTCGTGCGTATGGGCAAGGCCATAAAGAATTTCTTCAAGAACAGCAAGGGCGATCTCAAAAAGATCACATGGCCCGGCGCAAAGGAAGTCCTCAAGGGAACAGTTGTTACGATCGTCTGCATCGCAATCGTCGGTGTGCTCGTATTCCTTGTTGACCTTGGTCTTACAAAGGGTATTAAAGGACTTCGTACTGCCGCAGAAAACCGTACAACCACGACAGTTGCCGAAACCACCACGGCTGAAACAACAACTGCAAATTCACTCAACATAGTCGACGGCACTACGGCGGCTCAATAATTTCAGCGAGACGGAGGAATGGCAATGTCGAATGATGCCAGATGGTATGTTGTTCATACCTACTCGGGCTATGAAAACAAAGTAGCCACAAACGTTTTGAAAGCTGCTGAGAACCGTAAGATGCAGGATGAGATCTTTGAGGTCAAGATTCCTACGGAAACCGTCGTCGAGGTTCGTGAGGACGGCAAGACCCGTGAGGTTGAGCGTAAAATCTTCCCGGGTTACGTTATGGTTAAAATTGCAACTTTCCTTGACGAAAACGATATGCCGAAAATCAGCGACGAAGCATGGCTCGTTATCCGCAACACAAGAGGCGCTACGGGCTTTGTAGGTCCCGAGGGTAAGCCCATTCCCCTGACAGAGGAAGAGGTATACAGACTCGGCGTTGAGAAGAAGGTCGTTGAAGTCAAGTATGAGGTTGGCGACACGGTCAACATCACCGATGAGATCTTTGAAGGTTTCACAGGTAAGGTTGAGGAAATTGATCTTGACAACAATAAGGTCAAGGTTACTGTTTCCGCATTGTTCGGTAAGGAGACTTTGGTTGAGCTTGAGCTTGATCAGGTTGAACCCATTACCGATTGATGAAAAACGATAATTAAGCCGCAAGGCTTGATTCATATGTCCCGATGGGGCATGGAGCTTCGGCTCCGTTGTGGGAGGAGCAAAAATTCCAATCAAATTGCTCCGACGAACCACATTATTTTGGAGGTGCAAGAAATGGCTCAGAAGGTAGTAGGCTTTATTAAGCTTCAGATCCCTGCCGGCAAAGCAACACCGGCACCGCCCGTTGGTCCGGCACTCGGTCAGCACGGCGTTAACATTATGGCATTCACAAAAGAATTTAACGAGCGTACAAAGAACGACGCAGGTCTTATCATCCCCGTTGTTATCACGGTTTACGCAGACCGTACTTTTACATTCGTTACAAAGACTCCGCCCGCAGCAGTTCTTATCAAAAAGGCTTGCGGAATCGAGAGCGGTTCAGGTGTGCCGAACAAGACAAAGGTTGCCACTATTACAAGTGAGCAGGTTAGAAAAATCGCTGAACAGAAGATGCCTGACTTGAATGCAGCAACGATCGAAACAGCAATGTCAATGATCGCCGGTACTGCACGCAGCATGGGCGTTACTGTTGTAGATTAATGCTCCCACGTGGGAGGTAAAACCGATTTAACCACTATTCAGGGAGGAATATCTTATGAAACACGGTAAGAAATATATTGAAAGCGCAAAGCTCGTAGACAGAGCTACGCTTTATGATCCGGCAGAGGCTCTTGATCTCGCAGTCAAGACTTCTTCCGCTAAGTTTGATGAAACTGTTGAAATCCACGTTCGTCTCGGTGTTGACTCTCGTCACGCTGACCAGCAGGTTCGTGGTGCTGTCGTTCTTCCGAACGGTACAGGTAAGAAAGTAAGAGTTGCTGTTTTCGCTAAGGGCGACGCAGCAGACGCAGCTGTTGCAGCAGGCGCAGAGATCGTCGGCGCTGAGGATCTTGTTGCTAAGATCCAGGGCGAAGGCTTCCTTGATTTCGACGTTGCAATCGCAGCTCCGAATATGATGGGTCTTGTTGGCCGTCTCGGTAAGGTTCTCGGACCTCGTGGTCTTATGCCGTCACCGAAGGCAGGTACAGTTACTCCTGACGTTGCTAAGGCTGTTGAAGAGGCTAAGGCAGGTAAGATTGAGTACCGTCTTGACAAGACAAACATCATCCACTGCCCGATCGGTAAGGTTTCTTTCGGCGCTGAGAAGCTCCAGGAGAACTACAAGACACTTATGGCAGCTATTGATAAGGCAAAGCCGGCTGCATCAAAGGGTCAGTACATCAGAAGCTGTGTTGTTGCTACAACAATGGGTCCCGGCGTACGTATCAACCCGGCAAAGGCAGTTATTGCTGAATAATTAATTTTCACAAAACGAAAGGTCAGTCTCTCAGGTCTGACCTTTTTTGTTTATATGCGGAGGTTTATATGAGCGGTAAACGCAGTTCGGCTATCTCCTCTACAATTCAATATTTGCTTGTATTTCTCGGCTTTGCGCTGTCATACACATTTACATACCCCCAGTACGACGTTCTGATTTTCACAAGGGATTTCAGCGGCAATTTTGTAAACGTTTTGCGTGAGGCACTTTTCTACGGTAACGGTAGATTCCTCGGCAACGTACTCGGATTTTATTTTTCGCACCACTTCACTGCCGCAATTTTTGTCACCGCATTCTTCCTGACCGTAACTGTTCTGCTTGCGGTTCTGCTTTTCTTTGACGGCAACGGGAAATATATTTTTCCTGTTGCGATTCTGATTGCATTCCCTGCCGTCGGAATAATCCGTGAGGTATACAGTATGATAGCGGCATTCAGCAACTACGCCGTGCCGTTTGCCTTTGCATTGCTTTCACAACTTGTTGTCAAAAGGATCAAAGGCGGCGGCTCAAAAGCATTGTACGCTCCTCTCGCTCTTTCGTCGGTATGTGTATGTCTTTTCAGCGAGAATACAACGGTCGTTATGCTTTGCGCCGCAGTGATTTTCCTTATAATTGATCTCTTTGATTCAAAAAAAGCGTCAATTGCAAACGCAGTCAATCTGATTTCAACGGCAGTCGGTGCACTGATAATGTTTCTGATTCCACGGCTGACGCACACATCGGAAAAGCTGAGCGACTACCGAGGCTATGTGACCGAACCGCAGGCTTTGATTTACAACGCACTGTCGGCACTTCGCAGTTTTGCTCGGCTTGCCGCACAGTATTTGCTGATTTACATTGTGATCTCCCTGCTTATGCTGTTTGTTCTTCATAAAGCAAAGACCGCAAAAGGTGTAAAAATCTTTTTATCAGCTGTACTGATTTTATTCCCGATTATGAGCGCTTTGGCTCTCTGCTTCTCGGATACGGCAAGCAGATACTCGATCGTTTTCCTTGCTCTTGAGTCTGTTTATATGCTGTCGGTTTTTGCGACAGCGATTATATCCAAACAGAAACGAGTCATTGTCTCAACCGTTGCGGCAATAATACTTCTCGGCAGCGCCGTTGCACCGATTCTGATTGTAAATCACCGTGGCGACCGCACATTCTTTACTACCTTTGCGATCCTGATGTGCTATGCGCTTTGGCTGTCGGCAGAGCTCAAGCCAAACTTTGCTTTCGGACGGTGTGTTAAATTTGTTTCGCCGATTGTGTATTCGACAATCAGTCTGACGATGCTGGTTCTGACTGCTCAGAATTTTGCCGCCTACGCATACCGAACAGATTACATAGCGCAGAAGCTGACCGAAACACGCAGTATTTCTGCTCCCTATCTGGCACATAACAGTCTAACTACCGAAAAAAGCTATGAGCAGATCGACCCTTGCATTTTTGTCGGAGATATCAAGCCTGTCCTGACCGTTGTGCCCGTCGATGAATGGGAGAAGAAGGACGAGTACGAAAGGATTTGCAAATCGTCGCCCGTTAACGCTGTGAAATATGCAATTGAGGGCTGGCAATTTAAAGATCCGCAATATCCGGTAAGACGTTATAATGAATACTTGAAATAAAATAAGCGCCGCAGAGCGAATTGCTTTGCGACGCCTTGTTTTCTGTCGGAATTATTTAATTCCCGCTGCCTTGCGGATCGGCTTAACGCTGATGAGGATAACAACCATTACAAGAGAAAGGACTGTTTCCGGAATGCTGAATGTTGCGTTGTAAATCAACGAATATACTGCGCTGAGAACATTTCCGCTGTAAGCAGAAAGGATCTTTGAGCCATATGACATTCCGCCGCCCTCTGTGAAGAACCATTCAGCCCAGCCGCCGAAGAGGATGTAGCCCGAGAAGAAGTGGGAAATGTACTTGAGCACGCAAGCGAAGAGTGTACCGACTGCAAATGAAGCCTGCGGATTCTTGATCGACTTCTTAAATACACCGCTGAGACCGAGCACGCCGAAAGCTACAAGGTAGTCAAGAAGAGCACAGAGCACTACCTGATACCATTTGAAGCCTGCACCCGCTGTTGCGCCTGAGATGCCGAAAATCATCTGAAGAATACCGTGGACGAGACCTGCGCCGAGACCCCACTTTGCACCGTAAGCATAGCCGACAAAGAGGATCGGCACGAAGCTGAACAGTGTTACAGATCCGCCGTAGGGAAGCTCCGAGAACTTAATGAATGAAAGCACTGTCGAAAGTGCAACCATTACTGCGCTGACCGTGAGCTTCAGGGTCATTTCGTTTGTTTTACGTTCCTGTGTTTTGCTTTTCATAATAAAACTCCTTTCACAGCACTACCTGATCAAAGAAAATCGCCCGACGGAAATACCGCCGGGCGTAGATTTTACTTCAATAGCTTCCTACGTCGGTATTATCCGAATCAGGTTAAGGGTATAATCTCAGCCGATTGCTCAGCACCCCTGCTGTACAAAAATATATTACATCAAATATTCGCTTTTGTCAAGTAATCGACGAATAAAATCAGTCCATTTTCGGCAGACCCGCAAAACCTTTTTCAAGATCGGCATCCGTCGGAATATAATCGGACATTGTGCCGTCGTTGAATGCTTCGTATGCGTACATATCGAAGTAGCCTGTGCCTGTCAGACCGAAGAGAATCGTCTTTTCTTCGCCTGTTTCCTTACACTTGAGAGCCTCGTCGATCGCAACTCTGATTGCGTGGCTGCTTTCGGGAGCAGGGAGGATACCCTCAACTCTTGCGAACTGCTCTGCCGCCTCGAATACCTTCGTCTGCTCAACACTTCTTGCCTCCATAAGACCGTCGTGATAAAGCTGACTGAGGATCGAGCTCATACCGTGGTAGCGAAGTCCGCCTGCGTGGTTTGCCGACGGGATAAAGCCGCTGCCGAGTGTATACATCTTTGCGAGGGGGCAAACCATTCCTGTATCGCAGAAATCATAGGCAAACTTACCTCTTGTGAAGCTCGGACAGCTTGCAGGCTCAACGGCGATGAACTGATAATCTGCCTCTCCTCTGAGCTTTTCGCCCATAAACGGAGAAATAAGTCCGCCGAGGTTTGATCCGCCGCCTGCACAGCCGATGATAACATCCGGCTTGATGCCGTACTTGTCCATTGCGATCTTGGACTCAAGTCCGATAACTGACTGATGAAGAAGAACCTGATTGAGCACACTGCCGAGAACATAGCGATAGCCCTCGTGAGTTGTGGCAACCTCAACCGCCTCACTGATAGCGCAGCCGAGGCTTCCTGTTGTACCGGGATGCTCCGCAAGAATCTTCTTGCCGACCTCTGTTTCGGTGCTCGGGCTGGGTGTTACGGATGCACCGTAGGTTCTCATAACTTCACGGCGGAACGGCTTCTGCTCGTATGAACACTTAACCATATATACCTTGCAGTCCAGTCCGAGATATGCACAAGCCATACTCAGCGCTGTGCCCCACTGACCTGCACCTGTCTCTGTTGTTACGCCTTTAAGGCCCTGCTTCTTTGCGTAATATGCCTGGGCAATCGCACTGTTGAGCTTGTGGCTTCCGCTCGTATTGTTGCCCTCAAATTTGTAGTAGATCTTTGCGGGTGTACCGAGCTTTTTCTCAAGGCAATAGGCTCTTACCAGCGGAGACGGACGGTACATCTTATAGAAATCAAGAATTTCATCGGGAATGTCAAAATATGCCGTGTCGTTATCAAGCTCCTGCTTAATAAGCTCGTCGCAGAAAACAGGGCGAAGATCATCAAAGCCCATCGGCTGATGTGTGCCGGGATTGAGGAGCGGTGCAGGCTTATTCTTCATATCTGCACGGACGTTATACCACTGCTTCGGCATTTCCTTTTCATCGAGGTAAATTTTGTACGGAATTTTTTCTGTGTTGCTCATAACAGTCTCTCCTTTTCAAAATATTTTTGTCTGAGCCTTGTCGGGTCAAAAAACAAAAAACTCCTGTCCCGACAACATTGCCGGGACAAGAGATATACTCCTGCGGTGCCACCCTGCTTGACACATTCTGTGTCCACTTAGCTCGTACCCCATTATACGACGGTTATTGTTAACGGAGTGCCCTCTCCGGCTCACATACTGAAAATTTCTGTTCGCCCTCGGAAGTCCATTCGGTTAAATCTTCTTCTGCCGCAATCCCACCGCCTGCGGCTCTCTGAAAGAACAGGGTTAAAACCTACTTACTCTTCCTCATCGGTTTATTGCATTGTAGTACATATTTTTCCGTTTGTCAACAGCTTTTTGAAAAAATTTCTTGACAATAAAATTTATTTAATCTATAATTTAATTGGTTAGCGTATGCTAACTGACGATTGGAGGCATTGTAATGAAGAAAAGAAAAATATTTAAGATCATATTTATTTCCGCACTTGTCGCTGTTTTGCTGTCCGTGTCCGTCTTTGCCGCATCACTGTACAACAACGGAACATACGAGGGAAGCGGCAGGGGAAAGTTCAGCAACGTAGTTCTTGCCGTCACGGTTGTCGACGATAAAATAACCGCAATCGACGTTGTTTCCCAGAACGAAACGCCGAACTATTGGAAAAAGGCTGTCGTTTTAATTGACAGAATTATTGAGGCGAACAGCACCGATGTTGACGGCATAACCGGTGCAACAAAAAGCAGTAATGCAATTAAAACCGCTGTTGACAACGCCCTTGATTCGGCAAGAATCAAGGTAAGTGTCCAGGAATACTTCTCGGAATTTCTTCACAATATCATCATTCAAACAATCAATATCTGCAAGCATATCTTTTCGCTCCTTTAACGTCAACAAAAAAACGGCAGGCACTTTCGTGTCTGCCGAAATTTTTTATATACGGATCAATACCTGATTATTTAGACTCGGTGTCAACCAGCTCGATGATGCACATTTCAGCAGCATCACCACGGCGAGCGCCTGTCTTAATAATGCGGCAATAACCGCCGTTTACGTCCTTATACTTCGGAGCAATTTCATCAAAAAGCTTCTTAACAACGTCCTCTTTAGTAACGTATGCTAAAACCTGTCTTCTTGAATGAAGTGTGTTATCCTTAGCAATGGTAATCATTTTCTCAGCCATTGCACGAACTTCCTTTGCTCTCGTAACGGTGGTCTCTATTCTGCCGTTCTCTAAAAGGTATGTTACCATGCCTCTGAGCATTGACTTGCGATGGTCACTTGCTCTACCAAGTTTTCTGGCTCCTGGCATTAAAAGTCACTCCTTTACCGTTAGTGTGTTGTTTGATTTAATTACAGCTCTGACGATCAGTCGTCGTCTCTGCGAAGGTCATATCCGAGGGAAGCAAGTTTTGCAACAACCTCATCAAGCGACTTTCTGCCGAGGTTACGAACCTTCATCATATCGTCTTCGGACTTACCGATCAAGTCCTCCACTGTATTGATTCCTGCTCTCTTCAAGCAGTTAAAAGAGCGCACAGACAGGTCAAGTTCCTCAATGGTCATCTCCAAGACTTTTTCCTTGCCATTCTTACTCTTCTCAACCATTATCTCAGTTTCAAAAGCCTCATCAGAGAGATCTCCGAAAAGACTGAGATGCTCGTTGAGGATCTTGGCGCCCAGAGAAACGGCTTCCTTAGCGGAAATTGTACCGTTTGTCCACACTTCAAGTGTCAGCTTATCATAGTCGGTTATCTGGCCGACACGTGTGTTCTCGACTGTGTAATTTACCTTTAATACCGGTGAATAGATCGAGTCGATAGCGATTACGCCGATCGGGGGCTGAAGATACTGCTTATTTCTCTCGGCAGAATCATAGCCACGACCGTTGTTGCAGGTCAACTCCATTACCACATGAGCGTCGCTGTCAAGAGATGCGATGTGAAGATCGGGATTAAGGATCTCAACATCGGAATCTGTCTTGAAGGAGCCTGCGGTGATTTCACCTTCACCTTTAACATCAACGTACATGGTCTTGGGACCATCGCCGTGAATTTTAAGGATTACGCTCTTCAAGTTGAGAACGATTTCCGTAACGTCTTCCTTGACGCCGGGGATCGTTGAGAACTCGTGAAGAATTCCGTCGATCTTGACGGAAGTTATTGCGTAGCCCGGCAATGAAGAAAGAAGAACACGTCTGAGGCTGTTGCCCAGAGTTGTGCCGTAACCTCTCTCCAAAGGTTCTACTACAAATTTACCGTAAGTACCGTCAGGTAAAACATCGGCTGTTTCGATTCTTGGTTTTTCTATGCCAATCATTCAAAACCCTCCTTGTTGTATTAAGTATACGGTTAATTATTTTGAATAAAGCTCGACGATGAGATGCTCCTCAACGGGGTAGTCTATATCGTCACGTGACGGCATAGCAATAACCTTACCGGTAAACGGATCATCTGTCTTCTCAAGCCACTTCGGAAGAAGAACAACAGGTGCCTTCTCGCCTGTGAGCTCTGTGAAAATAGAGCTTGATCTGCTGTTCTCGCATACGGAAATAACCTCACCGGGCTTAACCATGTATGACGGAATGTCTACACGCTTGCCGTTGATGGTGAAATGACCGTGAGCAACGAGCTGACGAGCCTGACGACGAGTTGCTGCAAATCCGAGACGGAAAACAACATTGTCAAGACGGCGTTCGCAAAGAACGAGGAGATTCTCGCCTGCTTTGCCCTGCATCTTCGTAGCCTTTTCATAATATGAATAGAACTGCTTCTCAAGCATACCATATATGAACTTAACCTTCTGCTTCTCGTTGAGCTGAAGAGCATACTCAGACTTCTTTCTTCTCATCTGACCCTTGGGATTACGGATAGTTTCCTTATTCTTATATCCCATAACAGCCGGAGAAATGCCGAGTGCCTTGCAACGCTTAGCAATAGGCTGCATATTTCTTGCCATATCAATATCCTCCTTCTTCTGAATTATACACGTCTTCTCTTCGGCGGACGGCAGCCGTTGTGCGGGATCGGAGTAACGTCCTTGATAAGGCTTACTTCCAAGCCTGCTGTCTGCAATGCTCTGATTGCAGCTTCACGTCCTGCTCCCGGACCCTTAACGTAAACCTCAACTGTCTTCATACCATGCTCGATAGCGATCTTAGCTGCAGTCTCGGCAGCGGTCTGAGCTGCGAACGGAGTTGACTTCTTTGAACCTCTGAAGCCCATCTCACCTGCGCTTGCCCATGATACTGCGTTGCCCTGTGTGTCGCTGATGGTAACGATAGTATTGTTGAAGGTGGATTGGATATGAGCTGCGCCGCGTTCAATGTTCTTACGTTCACGGCGTCTGCGTGTTGCAGTGCCCTTCTTAGCGGAACCCTTAGGTGCCATATTATCCCTCCTAATTACTTCTTCTTGTTAGCAATAGTCTTCTTCGGACCCTTGCGTGTACGTGCGTTTGTCTTTGAGCGCTGTCCTCTTACGGGCAGACCCTTTCTGTGGCGTACGCCACGATAACAACCGATTTCGATAAGTCTCTTGATATCAAAAGCGGTCTCTCTGCGGAGATCACCCTCAACCTTAACGTTGTGGTCAATATACTCACGCAGTTTTGCTACATCGTCTTCCGACAGATCCTTGACTCTGATGTCAGGATTTACGCCTGTAGCTGCGATAATGTCGCCGGCAGTTTTACGACCGATACCGTAGATATAAGTAAGAGCGATTTCAATTCTCTTCTCTCTCGGCAAGTCAACACCTGATATACGCGCCATTTCTCAGTTGCACCTCCATAAATGGTTTGCGTCGGATTAGCCCTGACGCTGTTTGTGCTTGGGATTCTCACAGATAACCATGATTTTTCCCTTGCGCTTAATAATCTTGCACTTCTCGCAAATTTTCTTTACAGAAGGTCTGACTTTCATTTGAATGCCCTCCTTGAAAAATTAGCCTTAGCTTATTTTGATCGCCATGTTATTCTTCCTTTGGTGAGGTCATATGGCGAAACTTCGACCGTCACCTTGTCTCCGGGAAGGATACGAATGTAGTTCATTCTGAGCTTACCGGAAATATGTGCTAAAATTTTGTGTCCGTTTTCGAGCTCTACCTGAAATATTGCGTTCGGCAATGCCTCAACAACAACACCTTCAAGCTCAAGCATATCCTGTTTTGACATATACTGCACCTCCTTAAAGCAGAGTGAGTATCTTTGGACCGCTCGGTGTGATTGCCACCGTGTGTTCAAAGTGTGCCGACAGCTTACCGTCACGGGTTTTAACTGTCCATCCGTCCGGTAACGTCTTGACATCTGCCTTGCCGAGGTTAATCATCGGTTCAATGGCTATCGTCATTCCCGGCAACAGGCGAACTCCCCTACCGGGGGTTCCGTAATTCGGTACACTGGGATCCTCATGGAGCTTGTGGCCGACACCGTGTCCGACAAATTCACGGACAACGGAATAGCCTCTTGACTCGCAATGGCGCTGTACCGCCGAGCCTATATCGCCGATTCTGCCGCCTGCAACAGCCTTTTCGATGCCTAAGAACAGGCTCTCCTTGGTCGTGTCGCACAGCCGCTTCGCCTCGGAGCTTATCGCTCCTGCGGCGAAAGTAGCAGCATTATCGCCGTTAAAGCCCTCGAGAACCGCACCCAAGTCTATGCTTACGATGTCGCCCTCTTCGATAACACGCTTCTTGCTGGGTATTCCATGAATGACCTCGTCGTTTATGGAAATGCATGCGGTGGCAGGGTAGCCGTTATAATTAAGGAAGTTTGGCTTTGCGCCGCACTTTATAATGTAATCATAGGCTATCTTATCTATCTCCGCCGTGGTTACACCAGGCTCGACAGCCTCTCCTGCCAACTTTAATGCTCCTGCCGAAATGATGCAAGCCTCTCTCATGAGAGCGAGCTCTCTGTTCGTTTTGAGCACTATCATGCTTAATCCTCCAATGCCTTGAGTGTGAGCGCCGATGTGTCGGCGATCTCCTCCTGACCTTCAACTATTCTGAGAATGCCCTTCTTAGAATAGAAATCTTTAAGCGGCTCTGTCTGCTTGTGATAAACAGCAAGTCTGTCAAGAACCGTTTCGGGAGCGTCGTCCTTACGCTGAATAAGTTCACCGTCGCAAGCGTCGCATACGCCCTCAGCCTTCGGAGCCTTGTACTCCAGATGGTAAGAGGAACCGCAATCCTTGCAAACACGTCTGCCCGACATTCTTGCAGCGATTTTCTCATCGGGAACCTCGATATCAATGACTCTGTCAATGACAACGCCCATAGCGTCGAGTGCCTCCGCCTGAGGAATCGTGCGCGGGAAACCGTCAAGGATGAATCCGTTCGCACAGTCATCCTTTGCAAGTCTTTCCTTGATGATGCCGATAACGACATCATCGGGAACGAGCTGACCCGCATCCATAAAAGACTTTGCTTTGAGTCCCATTTCCGTGCCCTGAGCAAGGGCTTCACGGATTATATTGCCCGTTGAGATCGCAGGAATGTTGAGAGCCTTGCAGATAACCTCTGCCTGTGTGCCCTTACCTGCGCCCGGGGCGCCGAGAAGAATTAATTTCATAAATTATTCTCCTTTTTGATTAATCAAGGAATCCCTTGTAATGACGCATCATCATCTGAGATTCAAGCTGCTTAACCGTCTCAATCGCAACACCGACAAGGATGATGATTGAAGTACCGCCGAGCGATACGTTCATCGGCTTGCCGCAGGCTGAAGTGATCAGCTGGAACAGAAGCGGGAAGAGCGCAACAACCGAGAGAAGAAGGGCTCCGAGCAATGTGATTCTCGAAAGGATCTTCTGAATATAATCGGAAGTCGGCTTACCGGGACGGATACCCGGAATTGCACCGCTGTTCTTACGGATGTTGTTAGCCATCTCGATCGGGTTGTACTGAATTGAAGCATAGAAATATGCGAAGAAGATTATCAGAAGGAAATACAAAATCACATATACCCAGCTTGAGCTTGAGAAGAACTTGAAGAAATGGTCATACCAGCCGTCGCCTTCCTTGGCACCAACGAAGAGGTTGATTGTCGGAGGAAGTGAGAGGATTGATGAAGCGAAGATGATCGGCATAACACCCGACATATTAACCTTGATAGGAATATGAGTGTTCTGTCCGCCGTACATCTTACGGCCTACAACTCTCTTTGCGTACTGAACCGGGATTCTTCTCTCAGCGTTATCCATCCAAACGATGTAAGCGATCATAAGGATAAGGCAGATCGCAACTACAACAGAGAGGACTGAATAAGCGCCGCCGTATGAGAAATAACCGCCGTTTGCATCGAAAAGTGAAGCGATGATTGACGGGATTCTCGCAACGATACCGGCGAAAAGAATGATTGAGATTCCGTTGCCGATTCCCTTGTCATTGATCTGCTCACCGAGCCACATAATAAGTGCGCATCCTGCGGAGAAGCAGAGGATAATAACAAGTGCCTGGAAGATATCGGCAAAGACGCCGACGTCTTTCATAAGAAGATAATTATTTCCACGAAGGTAGAAATAGTAAGCTGTACTCTGAAGAAGAGCAAGACCGACCGTTACATAACGGGTGATCGTTGCGATCTTCTTGCGTCCCTCTTCGCCGTCCTTAGCAAGACGCTCAAGAGCGGGAATAGCGACTGTCAGCAACTGAACGATGATGGAGCTGTTAATGTACGGTGTGATTGACATTGCGAAAATCGTACCGTAGTTAAAAGCGTTACCTGTCATCATATTCAGGTATTCCATAAATGTACCGGACATCTGTGAGTCGGAGAAGATGCCGTTGGCACCAGCTGCGACAAACGGAACCGGGATGGCTGCACCGATTCTGAAAATCAGAACGATAAGAGCCGTAAATAAAATTTTCTTACGAAGATCCGGGATTTTCCATGCGTTGGCAAGCGTCCTCAACATTTCAAATCACCTCTGCAATTCCGCCCGCAGCCTCGATCTTCTGCTTCGCAGACTCTGAGAATGCGTTAGCTTTAACTGTGAGCTTCTTAGTAAGCTCGCCGTTACCGAGGATCTTTACGCCGTCAAAAGAATTCTTAACGAGACCTGCTGCTCTGAGAGCCTCAGTGTCAACAACTGCGCCGTTGTCAAACTTCTTCTCGAGATCCTTTACGTTGAGGGCAACGATCTCTTTGCGGAATATATTATTGAAACCTCTCTTGGGAAGACGTCTCTGTAAAGGCATCTGGCCGCCTTCAAAGCCCGGACGCATTCCACGACCTGCTCTGGCTTTCTGACCCTTATGGCCTTTACCTGCAGTTTTACCCTGACCGGAACCTGCACCTCTACCGATACGCTTACGCTCCTTTGTTGAGCCCGGCGCCGGAGAAAGTTCGTGCAACTTCATAATTCGCACCTCCTTGCTTATGCTTCGGTTACGTCGATAAGGTGCTGAATCTTCTTTACCTTACCGAGTGTCTGGGGATTGTTCGGCTGAACCGAAACATCTCCGATCTTATGAAGACCAAGTGCATGAGCGGTGGCAATCTGGTCCTTTTTGCTGCCGATCAAGCTCTTAACGAGCTTTACCTGTACATCTGCCATTTGTACCGCCCTCCTTAACCTAAAATTTCCTTAGCTGACTTGTCACGAACTGCTGCAACCTCGTCAACGTCACGGAGTTTTGAAAGACCGTCAATAGTAGCTCTTACTACATTGCACGGATTGTTTGAACGCAGTGCCTTTGAACGGATGTCTCTGATTCCTACTGACTCAACGACAGCACGAACCGGACCGCCTGCGATAACACCGGTACCGGGAGCAGCCGGCTTGAGAAGTACAACGCCTGCGCCGTATTTACCGATGATCTCATGAGGAATAGTTGTTCCTCTGAGAGAAACTTTAATAAGGTTCTTCTTCGCATCCTCGATACCCTTACGGATAGCGTCCGGAACTTCGCCCGACTTACCGATACCGAAGCCGACTGTTCCGTTGCCGTCGCCGACAACTACAAGAGCAGCGAACTTGAAGATACGACCACCTTTAACTGTCTTAGAAACACGGTTGATAGTTACAACACGTTCTGTAAGTTCCATAGCCGATGCATCAATCTTAGCCAAAAGTAATTCCTCCTTACCTTAGAACTTGAGGCCGCCCTCACGGGCGCCTTCGGCCAGTTCCTGAACACGGCCGTGGTATATATAGCCGCCTCGGTCAAATACGCATTCTTCAATGCCTTTGTCCTTAGCACGCTGTGCGAGTATCTCGCCCACCTTGTGAGCTGCGGCTTTGTTTCCGCCGTATTCCGTGAAATCCTTCTCAACAGTAGAAGCGCTGACAAGTGTTACGCCTGCCTCGTCATCTATTAACTGAGCGTAGATGTTCTGTAATGAGCGGAATACATCAAGGCGGGGGCACTGAGCTGTGCCGGAGATCTTGTTACGTACTCTCTGGTGACGTGCAAGTCTCGCCTTATTACTGTCTGGTCTGTTAACCATAAGTTTTTCACTCCTTCATTAAGATTATTTGCCACCCTTACCGGCTTTACCTTCCTTACGGCGGATATGTTCATCAGCATACTTGATGCCCTTACCCTTATAAGGCTCCGGAGGACGCTTCTCGCGTACTTCAGCGGCAAACTGACCTACCTTCTGCTTGTCAGGACCGGAAATAACGATTTTATTCGGTGCGGGAACTTCGATCTTGATGCCCTCGGGCTGATCCATAAATACCTGATGTGAATAACCGATATTCATAACAAGCTGTGTTCCCTGCATAGCGGCACGATAACCGATACCGTTGATCTCAAGCTCCTTCTTGTATCCGTGAGCAACACCCTCAACCATATTGGCGATAAGTGTTCTTGTAAGACCGTGAAGAGACTTGTTGAGCTTTTCATCATTCGGACGAGTAACAACGATCTCGTTGTTCTCAACTGCAACAGCGATATTGCTGTGCACTGTTCTGGTAAGAGTTCCCTGAGGTCCCTTTACGGTAACAGTGCTGCCGTCGATCGTAACATCAACGCCTGCAGGAATTGCGATTGGCAACTTACCTATACGTGACATTCTAACAGCACCTCCCCTTACCAAACGAATGCAAGAACTTCACCGCCGACGTTAGCCTTGCGTGCGTCCTTGTCTGTCATAACGCCCTTGGATGTGGAAACGATTGCGATACCGAGGCCCTTCATAACCTTCGGCATATCCTCACAACCTGAGTAAATTCTCAGACCGGGCTTTGAAACTCTGCGTAAACCTGTGATGGCTGCGGTCTTGTTCTGACCGTACTTGAGGGCGATCTCGATCATACCCTGCTTTCCGTCATCCTCAACCTTGAAGCCTTTGATATAACCTTCATCTACAAGAATCTGAGCAATTGCCTTCTTCATGTTAGATGCCGGGATTTTGACAGAATCATGTTTTGCAGAACTTGCGTTGCGAATTCTGGTCAACATATCTGCGATTGAATCTGTAGTTTGCATACCGTCAACCTCCTTAATGCAATTACTCTGATTACCAACTTGCTTTCTTTACTCCGGGGATCTGACCTGCATGAGCAAGCTCCCTGAAGCAGATACGGCAAACGCCGTACTTACGAAGATATGCATGTGGTCTGCCGCAGATCTTGCATCTGTTATATGCTCTTGATGAATACTTTGCAGTCTTAGCCTGCTTAACCTTCATTGATGTCTTAGCCACAATTATACCTCCTTATTTCTCAAACGGAGCACCCATAAGCGTAAGCAGCTCACGAGCCTCTTCGTCAGTTTTTGCTGTGGTTACGAAGCAAATATCCATACCACGTACCTTATCGACCTTATCGTAGTCGATTTCGGGGAATATAAGCTGCTCCTTGATACCCATGGAGTAGTTTCCACGGCCGTCAAATGAGTTAGCGTTAATTCCTCTGAAGTCACGAACACGGGGGAGAGCGAGATTGAAGAATCTGTCAAGGAATTCATACATTCTGTCGCCTCTGAGTGTGACCTTAACGCCGATTGTCATACCTTCACGGAGCTTGAAGTTAGCAACTGACTTCTTAGCCTTGCAAAGAACAGGCTTCTGACCTGTGATCTGGCTGAGATCGCTTACGATAGCGTCAACAACCTTCGGGTTGTCTCTTGCTTCGCCGCAAGCAACGTTGATAACGATCTTATCAAGCTTAGGGATCTGCATGACACTCTTGTATTCAAACTTTTTCATCAAAGCCGGTGCGACTTCGTTAACATAGGTTTCTTTTAACCTTGCTGCCATTTGTCATGTACCTCCCTTATTAAAATTCAGCGTTGCACTTTTTGCAAATGCGCTTCTTATCTTTCTTGCCGTCAGCCTTAGCTGCGTGACCGACTCTTGTCGGTCTGCCGCACTTCGGACAAACGAGCTGTACCTTATCGGCATAGAGTGCGCTCTCAGCCTTTACAAGGCCTCCCTGCTCACCCATCTGTCTCGGCTTAACATGCTTTGTTACGATGTTAACGCCCTCAACGATAACCTTACCCTCTGAAGGAGCAACCTGGAGAACCTTACCCTTGGCTCCACGGTACTTACCGTTGATTACGATGACCTGATCACCGGTCTTAACGTGTACTTTATTACTCATTGTTGCACCCCCTGATTAAAGCACTTCGGGAGCGAGTGAAAGGATCTTCATGAAGTCATGGTCACGAAGCTCTCTTGCAACAGGTCCAAAAATACGTGTGCCCTTTGGGTTTTTATCGTCTCTGATGATGACAGCCGCATTTTCGTCAAAACGAATGTATGTGCCGTCGTTGCGGCGTACGCCGCTTGCAGTACGAACAACTACTGCCTTTACAACCTCGCCCTTCTTTACGACGCCGCCGGGTGTTGCTTTCTTAACCGAAGCAACGATAACGTCGCCGATGTTGGCGTATCTTCTGCCGGTACCACCGAGAACTCGGATACATCTGATCTCCTTCGCTCCGGTGTTGTCGGCAACTTTGAGGTTACTTTCTTGCTGTATCACAGTGTTTGCCTCCTTACACCTGCGCCAATTATTTGGCTTTCTCGATAATCTCGACTACACGCCATCTCTTATCCTTTGAAAGAGGACGTGTTTCCATAATCAATACCTTGTCGCCTACGCCGCACTCGTTCTTCTCGTCGTGAGCCTTGAACTTGATTGTACGGTTGACGATCTTCTTATAAAGCGGATGCTTTATCTTGTCCTTAACAGTTACAACGACTGTCTTATCCATCTTGTCGCTGCTGACAACGCCTACACGTGTCTTTCTGAGGTTTCTTTCTTCCATTACAGTTAACCTCCCTTTCATTACGACTCAGCGCCGTGGAGCTCGATATCACGCTGAACAGTCTTGATTCTTGCGATATCCTTCTTTACGGCGTTAATACGCATTGGGTTGTCGAGCTGGTTAATGGCCTGCTGGAAACGAAGCTTGAAAAGCTCATCCTTAAGATCGTGAAGCTTGGTGTCAAGCTCGCTTGCGGACATTTTTCTGATTTCACTTGCTTTCATTACTGCTCACCACCCGTTTCTTCTTTAGTAACAAACTTGCATTTGATCGGGAGCTTGTTAGCTGCGAGACGAAGAGCCTCACGAGCTGTGTCCTCATCAACACCTGCAATTTCAAACATAACTCTGCCCGGCTTAACGACTGCAACCCAGTATTCAGGTGATCCTTTACCTGAACCCATTCGGGTCTCAGCCGGCTTCTCTGTGATCGGCTTATCCGGGAAAATCTTGATCCAAACCTGACCGTTACGCTTGATGTAACGAGTCATAGCGATACGAGCTGCCTCGATCTGGTTTGAAGTAATCCATGCCGGCTCGAGAGCCTGAAGTCCAAATTCACCGTTGGTAACCTTGTTACCACGTGTTGCCTTACCCTTCAGACGACCTCTCTGAACACGACGATATTTAACTCTCTTAGGTAACAGCATTATTTAGCTCCCTCCTTACGGCGTGGTCTGCGACGATTGTTGTTAGCCTCATGGAGAACCTCGCCCTTGTAAAGCCAAACCTTAACGCCGATACGACCGTAGGTTGTCTTTGCCTCAGCAAAGCCGTAGTCTATGTCAGCACGGATTGTCTGAAGGGGAATTGTACCCTCATGATAAGTCTCCGAACGGGCGATTTCTGCGCCGCCGAGACGACCTGAACACTGAATCTTAATACCCTTTGCGCCGAGCTTCATTGTGCGTCCGATGCACTGCTTCATAGCACGACGGAAAGAAATACGTCTCTCAAGCTGAGATGCAATGTTCTCAGCAACAAGCTGAGCGTCAAGATCCGGCTGCTTGATCTCGATAATGTTGATCGAAACATCCTTGTCTCCGCCGAGCTTCTTCTTACAAATTTCCTTGAGCTTCTCGATCTCCGAGCCGCCGCGACCGATTACCATGCCGGGCTTTGCGCAGTGGATGTTGATATAAACACGCTTTGCGTCTCTCTCGATCTCAACCTTAGGTACACCAGCAGGAGCGAGTGTATCGAGAAGGTATTCACGAAGATTATAATCCTCAACAAGAGTATCGCCGAAAGTGCTCTTACCGGCATACCAGCGGGATTCCCAATTCTTAATAACACCGATTCTAAGACCGGTAGGATTTATTTTCTGGCCCATATGTTTACCTCCTCCTCGCTTATTCTGCTTCTCTGAGCACCAATGTGATGTGAGAAGTCTTCTTGTTTATTCTGTATGCACGTCCCTGTGCACGGGGTCTGATTCTCTTAAGAGTCGGGCCCTGACCTACGAAGCACTCTGCAACGTAGAGGCTGGAAACGTCCATATCTTTGTTTTCCGCATTTGCCATAGCTGACTTAAGCAGCTTCTCAAGCGGTTCACACGCAGCCTTCGGCGTGTGTTTAAGGATAGCCATTGCCTGGTCGCAAGGCTTATTTCTGATAAGGTCAAGCACAATCTGAACCTTTCTCGGTGCAATACGCACGTAGGTTACTTTTGCTGTTGCTTCCATGAATACACACTCCTTTCGGCTAATTATTTACCATTATTTGTTGTCTTTGAACCTGCATGACCTCTGAAGGTTCTTGTAGGTGCAAATTCGCCCAACTTATGACCAACCATGTCCTCTGTAACATATACGGGAACGTGTTTGCGTCCGTCATGAACCGCAAATGTGTGGCCGACAAAGTCAGGGAAGATTGTGGAGCTGCGGCTCCATGTCTTGAGAACTATTTTTTCGCCCTTCTCGTTCATGGCCTGTACTCTCTGGAGTAACTTAGCCTGCACGTAGGGACCTTTCTTTACGCTTCTGCCCATAGATCTTTATCTCCTTTCAACTTATTTGCCGTTACGACGTCTTACGATCATCTTGTTGGAAGCCTTCTTCTTGTTACGTGTCTTGTAACCGAGAGCCGGCTTGCCCCAAGGTGTAACAGGGCCGGGACGACCGATAGGTGACTTACCTTCACCACCGCCGTGGGGGTGATCATTCGGGTTCATAACAGAACCACGAACCGTAGGTCTCCAACCCATATGACGTTTTCTACCTGCGTTACCGATCTTAACGTTCTCGTGATCAAGGTTACCAACCTGGCCGACTGTTGCCATACAGGTTGCGGGAACCTTACGAAGCTCGCCCGAGGGAAGTCTGAGGAGAGCATATTCGCCTTCCTTAGCCATAAGCTGTGCAGCGTTACCGGCAGCTCTTGCAAGCTGTCCGCCACGACCCGGATAAAGCTCAACGTTGTGAACAACGGTACCTGTGGGGATGTTAACGAGCGGCAGTGCGTTGCCCGGCTTGATATCAGCATCGGGACCTGCCATAACCTTGTCGCCGACCTTAAGGCCTGCGGGAGCAAGGATGTAGCTCTTTACGCCGTCCTCATACTTGATGAGAGCGATGTGAGCTGAACGGTTCGGGTCATATTCAAGTGAAACAACCTCGGCGGGAACATCAAACTTTGAACGCTTGAAGTCGATTACACGGTACTTTCTGCGGTTTGCGCCGCCACGATGACGTACTGTAATGCGACCGTAGTTGTTACGACCCGATTTATTCTTGAGCGGCTCAAGGAGGCTTCTTTCGGGAGCAACCTTTGAAAGCTCTGAATAATCTGTAACCGACATATTTCTACGTGAATTTGAAGTCGGCTTATAGACTTTGATCGACATTTGATTCACACTCCTTTAAGTGGCTTCGCGGAGTATGTCGAACTCCATACATTACCACCGGAATTAAACGGTTTATTTTATGATGTCAGATTACATCATTCCATCGAAGAACTCGATGGTCTTGGAATCCTCTGTAAGAGTAACGATCGCCTTTTTCCAAGCGGCTGTGTAGCCCTGGGAAACGCCCTGTCTGCGGAGCTTGCCGAGGCAGTTTATTGTGTTAACCTTAGCTACCTTAACGCCGAAAAGCTCTTCAACGGCTGCTGCGATTTCGATCTTGTTTGCATCCTTGGCAACCGAGAAGGTGTACTTCTTATCAGCGGTGCCGAGCATACTCTCTTCAGTGATAATCGGACGGAGGATTATGTCCTGTGCTGCTTTACTCATGCATATACCTCCTCAATCTTTGCAACGCTGTCCTTGAGAACGAGCATTGTGTCACTATTAAGAATGTCATAAACATTCAATGTGTTTACGGTTGAAACCTTAACACCGGCAATGTTTCTTGCGCTTCTGTAAAGAACATCGTTGTTCTCAGGAAGAACGAGAAGAACCTTCTTGCCTGTCTCGAGAGCTGTAAGAACCTTTACAACTTCCTTAGTCTTGATAGCGTCAAGCTTGAGATCGTCAAGAACTACAAGCTCCTCTGCTGCAACCTTTGAAGAGAAAGCAGACTTCATAGCAAGTCTTCTTACCTTCTTGTTGATTGAGAAGCCATACTCTCTCGGCTTCGGGCCGTGAGCGATACCGCCGTGTGTCCACTGAGGAGCTCTTGTTGAACCCTGACGTGCACGACCTGTACCCTTCTGCTTCCACGGCTTCTTGCCGCCGCCGCTTACCTCTGAGCGTGTACGGGTTGACTGTGTGCCCTGACGCTGATTTGCCAAATAGTTAACTACGCAAAGGTGCATAGCATAAGTATTCGGCTCGATTCCGAAAACAGACTCTGCAAGAGCAAGATCGGAAACCTTTTTACCGTTCATATCGAATACTGATACATTAGGCATACTTTAACACTCCTTCCGTTACGCTTTCTTGGCATCGGCGATAACAACGATTCCGCCCTTCGGGCCCGGAATAGCGCCCTTAACGGCGATGAGGTTGTTCTCAACGTCAACCTTAGCAATAGTTAAATTCTGAACTGTGGTGCGGTCTACACCGTAGTGACCTGCGAGCTTCTTTCCCTTGTAAACACGGGAAGGAGTTGAACAAGCACCCAATGAACCGGCGTGTCTTGCAACGGGACCTGTACCATGAGACTCTCTGAGTCTTGAGAAGTTCCAGCGCTTGATGGAACCTGCTGTTCCGTGACCCTTGCTTGTGCCGATAACGTCAACCTTGTCGCCTGCTGCGAACACATCAGCCTTGAGGATGTCGCCTACGTTAACGTCAGCGATGTTCTCGAGACGGAACTCCTTGAGTACCTTCTTGGGAGCAACATCGTTCTTAGCGAAGTGACCCTTCATAGCCTTGTTGACTCTCTGTGCCTTTACGTCACCGAAGCCGACCTGAACAGCCTCATAGCCGTCATTCTCGATCGTCTTCTTCTGTGTGATTACACACGGACCTGCTTCAACGACTGTTACGGGGATTACGTTACCCTTTTCGTCGAAGATCTGCGTCATACCGATTTTCTTTCCGATAAGACCCTTTTTCATATAAGTTTTCCTCCTTATAGGTTATTGGTTGGCAACTGCGCCAACTTGACCTGTTGACGTGGATCAGAGTTTGATCTCGATCTCTACGCCGGCAGGAAGCTCAAGACCTCTCAAAGCGTCAACAGTCTTAGCTGACGGTCTGATGATGTCGATAAGCCTTTTGTGTGTGCGCTGTTCGAACTGCTCTCTGGAGTCCTTGTACTTGTGAACAGCACGAAGGATTGTAACGACTTCTTTCTCTGTCGGAAGGGGAACAGGACCTGAAACCTGAGCGCCTGTGCGCTTTGCAGTCTCAACGATCTTCTCCGCTGCCTTATCAACGAGATTGTGGTCATAACCCTTCAATCTGATTCTGATTTTTCCCTTTACTGCCATTGATTTTGCCTCCTTACAAAGTTTGGCGGGCAACGTTTAAAACCTAATTTTCGCAACGTTTCCGGGTGTTTCCACCCTCTGCATTTAAAAACCGGAAATGGGTTAGTTTCCGGGATAGTGCATTTAAGGTCTTAAACGCACATACATACGCAGATTTGCTAAGGGATAGCAAACCCGTGTTGTAGGTTATTAAATCGCCCGGTTTTAAATCGGACATACTCCGTGAGAATTCCCGACTTCTACGAGCCGCCACCTCTCACATCAACGCATATCTACGCACTAAACTACATAATAATATAGCATGCTCGAGTATGATACCATACTTTATTGCAAATTGCAAGTCTTTTTTCAATATTTTTCAAAAAATTTTTCGGCACAAAAATACCCCGGAAGCAAGCATTATCAAGGCTTCCGGGGATTTTATGTTTGGATTTTCCACTCTTTTCCATATAGTCGGTTCTGCACAAAAACCGCACCCATATATTGTGGTTTATGACGATTGACACATATCAATTTTTTCGCCGGGAATAAGTAATTCCGTATACTATTATAATATATAACACCGAAAAATCAGAATTTTGCGATCAGTTTCGGGCAGAAGCCAAGGTAATCGGCGGAAATCAGGTCAAATTTCACTCCGTCCTTCTCGCCACGAAACGCCCAGTTCACCGAATTGCCGTGAAGATGACCGTAATAGCAGGTCTTTATCTCCTCCTCGACCAGAGTATCATAAATCTCGTGGCAGGTCTCGGTCAAGCTGATCGGCGGATAATGAAGAAATGCGATAATCTCGCCGCCGAGCTTTTTTGCCTCGGCAATACTCGTTCTCAATCTGCCCACCTCACGGGCAAGAACCTTTTGATCCTCGGTCTTTGAACAGTCAAAAAACCAGCCTCTTGTTCCGCAGATTGCAAAATCGCCGACCCTATACGCATTGTTAAAAAGGATTTTTATGCTGTCAATTCCGTTTTCCTTTAAAAATTTCTCCGTTTTGCTTTTCGTCGACCACCAATAATCGTGATTGCCTTTCATAATTATCTTCGTTCCGTTGAGCCTGTCAAGAAAGAGAAAGTCCTCAAGAGTTTCCTCCTGCTTCATTCCCCACGATATATCGCCCGCAATAACGACGGTGTCCTTATCCGTAACGACGGCATTCCAATTTTTTTCAAGTCTTTTTTCAAAATCCTGCCAGCCGTTGAAAACGTCCATCGGTTTGTTTGTGCCGAACGAAAGATGCGTATCGGCAATAGCAAATAATGACATTTCTTCACCTCCTCAAAAAAGAATAAATCACGCAAATGATCAAATAATATAGCTGTGAAGCGTTTCACAAATCTGAAAAAGGGGTAATTTACAATGAAGCACGAAATCAAAGATATCAAGTGCCATGCTTGTAACTGCATTTACAACGAAGAGGGCTGCAAGTGCGTAGCCGGCGAAATTGAAGTCGGCCCGTCAAGTGCCTGCACCTGCGCCGAAACAATCTGCGCAACCTTCGAGCCGAGCAGCGACGTCAGCAAGTAAATCTTCTTTAACCGCCGTCGTCTGATTCGGCGGTAACAAAGGAACTGTCACATTAAGACCGAATTGCTTCAATTTTTGCACAAGGTCTCAATGCGACAGTTTTCTTTTATTTCAGCAGATCGAATACGACCTGTTCCATATCCTCTTTCTTGCAGCAGCCGGTAAATCTCGGAGTTTTACCCTTGAGATTCGCAAGCTGCGGCGGGCAAACCTCGGCCGTTTCATCATGGAGTGCGTGAACCATCTCAAACTCGTCAAGATTATCCGTCATACCCGGATGAACCGCATCAAGAACAGCCTTGCTGAACTTGAACGGATTTGCCGTTGATGCGATCACGGTCGGAGTTGAGTCGCCCGATCTCTCCGCATAGTCCTCATAGACCGAAACGGCAACTGCGGTGTGAGTGTCGCAAAGATAACCGTGCTCTTTAAATTCCTTTGCAATGCAAGCCTTTGTGCCGTTATCGTCGCAGCTTCCTGCATCGAACAGTTCGCCGAGCTTTGCAAAAACATCGTCGCTGACCTTATATGAGCCCTTTGACGAAAGTTCGCCCATCCACTCTCTGACGATTGAATCATTCATACCGGAGAGCAGGAAAAGAAGTCTTTCAAGGTTCGACGAAATAAGAATGTCCATCGACGGAGAAACCGTTGTATAAAAATCTCTGACACGGTTATATGTTCCTGTTTTAAGGAAATCGGTCAGAACATTGTTTGCGTTTGATGCACAGATGAGCTTTTTTATCGGAACGCCCATTTCTTTTGCATAGTAAGCGGCAAGGATGTTGCCGAAGTTACCTGTCGGAACTACGACGTTGATCTCATCGCCCGGCTTAATCTCGCCCTTATTGAGCATCTCACAGTAAGCGGATACATAATAAACAATCTGCGGAACGAGACGACCCCAGTTGATCGAGTTTGCGGAGGAGAACATCATTCCCTGTTCGGCGAGCTTTGCGGCAACCGCCTTGTCGGTAAATATCTTCTTAACGCCCGTCTGTGCGTCATCAAAGTTACCCTCGATAGCGCAAACGCCGACATTTGAACCCTCCTGAGTTGTCATCTGGAGCTTCTGCATCGGAGAAACGCCGTCATTGGGATAGAAAACAAGAATTTTCGTGTTTTTAACGTCCTTGAATCCCTCAAGCGCCGCCTTGCCTGTGTCTCCCGAGGTTGCGACAAGAATTACAATCTGCTTGCCCGGCTCACTCTTTGCAGATGCTACGGTGAGAAGATGGGGGAGGAGCTGAAGCGCCATATCCTTGAATGCACAGGTCGGTCCTTTCCAAAGCTCAAGAATTTCAACACCCTTGGTCAGAGTATGGAGCGGGGCAATCTTCTCGCTTGAAAATTTGCCCTCGCCGTATGCGCCCCTGACGCAGGAATCAATCTCCTCGGCGGTGAAATCGGTAAGATAAAGGGAAAGAATTTCCTTTGCTCTCTCTATATAATCGCAGTCGGCAAGACGCACGATATCGTCCATTGTGATATGAGGTATTTCCTCGGGTACAAACAGTCCGCCCTCGGCAGAAATGCCGTGAGAAATCGCCTGTGAGGAAGTTACCTTTATGCTTTTATCTCTTGTGCTGGTATAAAACATATTACCTCTCCTTTTTCGGTATATCCGAAATTATTGTATCATAACTAAAAAAACAATTCAATGATATATTGAAAAAAACAGGCGGTTAATCGCTCTCCGAGAACGCATTTTCAATATAATTGATCTTCGTCGGCTTGTAACTCTCGTCGAGATAAACCTCGCACACGTCAAAGCGTGGCTGTTTGCTGTTCGGATAGGCTTTCATAAACAGCTTTGAGGTCGCAATCAGCTTTTCCTGCTTTGAAAAATCAACGGCTTCCTTTGCCTCATAGATATGATCTCTGCCTCTCGTCTTGACCTCAACAAAGCACATATAGTTTTCCTTTTGCGCAACGAGATCAATCTCGCCGAGACGTGACCGAAAATTTCCCGTTATGATTTTATATCCGTTGTCCCTGAGATATCTTGCGGCAAAAATTTCGCCCCAGACGCCCGATTTATTTATTTTCATAATATTTCCTCAGAAATGTCATTCTGTGAATTTCAGACGGACCGTATTTGTCGAGCTTTTCGTAGTGCAGCTTTGTACCGTAGCCCTTATGCTTTGCAAATTGGTATTCCGGATATTTCTTATCCATCTCAAGCATAAAACGATCCCTTGTCACCTTAGCGAGAATTGAAGCCGCCGCAATGGACATTGAATTGGCATCGCCCTTGACGATTGTGCGTGTAGGAATGCCGAGACCGGGATCACGGTTTCCGTCAACAAGTGCCATATCGGGCTTAACGGAAAGTCCGCCGAACGCACGGTTCATAGCAAGGTATGTAGCCTGCAAAATATTGATTTCGTCAATCTCTTTTTCGTCGGCGGTTGCAATCGAATAAGCAACAGCCGTCTCTTTGATAACGTCAAAAAGCTGCTCACGCTTTTTCTCGGTGAGCTTTTTGGAATCGTTGACGCCGTCGATTATACAGCCGTCAGGAAGAATAACCGCCGCCGCACAAACAGGTCCGGCAAGCGGACCTCTGCCCGCCTCGTCAATTCCGCAGACAACATTGAAGCCGTCAGCCTTAGCCTCGTTTTCATATTTAAGCCAGTCAATTTTGATCTCGGTTTTCATTGCTGTCATCCCCAAAATAGATTTTAGATATTAGATATTAGATTGTAGAAATCAGATGCGTAATCATAGAATCATCTTTATAGTTGACGAGAATTTTTCGTTAGACGGATTTTATTTCTTGACAGCAATATACTTATATGCCAAGAAGACTTGGGGCTGTATCACGGAAAAAGATCCGTCAAGGGTGGAAACTCCATTGTTATCTTTCCAAGCTTTCCGCCCCTGTACTCGTCAAGGAGCATAACCGAGGCACGCTCAGTGTTAATCTCGCCGCCGCTGATGAGCATACCCCTTTTTCTGCCGATCGCTTCGAGAATCTCCCACGACTGCATTCCGGAAATATCGTCGAGCTTATATCGCTCGGTAAGTCGGTCGGGATAGCCCTCACGGAGTACGTCAATAAGTCTGACAGCCATTGTTTCAACGTCAAGAACGGCATCCTTCACCGAACCGATGAAAGCAAGTCTGTCGCCGACAATCGGATCGTCGAATTTCGGCCAGAGAACGCCGGGGGTGTCAAGCAGCTCTATTCCGTTGCCGATGAAAAACCACTGGTTGCTTGTTGTTACACCGGGTCTGTCGGCAACCTTTGCACGCACTCTGCCTGCCATTTTGTTAATAAACGAAGATTTTCCCGTATTCGGGATTCCGACAACCATAACCCTCAGCGCTTTGCCGACCATTCCTCGATCGTTATTCTGCTGAATCTTGTCGGCAAGAACCTTGCGGACAAGCGATGTGTAGGCATTGAGCCCCTTGCCTGAGCGGCAGTCCACAGCCAACGCCTCCGCACCTGTTGACCGGAAATATTTTATCCAGTCGGCAGTTACCTTTTCGTCCGCCATATCACATTTATTGAGCAGAATAATTCTCGGCTTACCTGCCGTTATTTCACCGATCTCGGGATTCCTGCTTGAAAGAGGGATTCTTGCGTCCAGTATTTCCGTCACGCAGTCGACACGGGAAAGGCTTTCCTTGATAAGCCTCCTCGTTTTCGCCATATGACCCGGAAACCACTGTACCGTCTGTTTCTGAAAATCACCCATTGTAACCCTCCTTTTGAGAAAAGGCTGAACCGAAACGATTCAGCCGCATAATTACTGTAATTTATTGTATATCGGGTTCATAATCTTATTTATTGCCTTATTGATTTTCGGCTCAGCCTTGTAAACCAATTTCATATAATTCTTTTCCAAAATATATATTCTCACAAGCTCGATAAGAGTGCAAATGATGTATATCGCAAGGCAAATTGCAATTGAATAGAAAATAAAATACGGGGAATTTTGATAATCTCTTGTTTTTAGAAAATTTTCCCAAAGATCTGATTGAGTATACTCATTATCATGAATTAAATATACTCCAAAAGTTGCCGATGACATAACATTTATAAACTTTGATGTTCTTAGCTTAATACCTTTAAACAATAAAAACAAAAGAATCGAAATTGCTATTGTGAACGGAGATTTTGCTTCTAATAAAATCCATTTATATCCTCGTATAAAGCTATTGAAAAATCTGTATTCCGTCCGGCACTCAATCAACATTTGCAAACCAAAGGAAACAGCAACTATAATAATAATTGCGAAAAATATTTTCTTCTTGTTCAGTATTTTATCATCAGCATACAGCCTTATATATCCGCCGATGCTGTAAATCATACAATATAGTATTAAATCGTTTAATTCGATCTCCATTAATATGCCAACAGATATAAGCGACCATAGGATCAACGCCATGGTGAGCATTGATATATAAGACTTTTGAGAAAGTGTTCTCAGCAACCTATTCAAAAAAGGTGAAAACAAATACATAATAAAATATGCGCTTGCAAACCACCACTTTTCTGAAGAAATGGGTAACATAGCTTTGTATAGCGTCCAATTTGACAACTCTGTAACCTGAAGGGAAATAGATACCCAAAAAGCCACAATTGAATAGAAAAAGATTTGTGTCCATAACTTTATAATTTTCGATATTCTTACTTGTTTTGCCTCAACAAGAAAATATCCGGAAATCAAAAGAAAAACATCTACGCCAACTTTTCCGAAAATCTCAAGAAAATTAACATAAGCCGCATTAAAAGAGTATGAATCAAAACTAAAATGACTGTGGAGTGCAAAATGATAAAGCACTATCATAAACATACTGACAATTCTCAGCAACTCAAAATTTGAACTTCTTTCTTTTGCCATAATACCCCTCGCTGACAAAATTATTTAAACACCGTAAAATTCGGTGCAAGTCTGCATTTTACAACGCCGAGGATATAGCGCTCGTCAACACAGCCGACCATAGGTGAACGACTGTCGGTCGAATCGTTTCTGTTGTCACCCATCAGGAACAGCTTGCCCTCGGGGACAACCATCGGGAATGTGTTGCCCTCCATCGTATGGGTCGGCTCGGCTATATAAGGCTCGTCAAGCTCCACACCGTCAACGTATACCTTGCCCGCTGTGAAATCAATATCAACCGTCTGTCCGCCTTTTGCGATCACTCGCTTAACAATCGGTTCGTTAAACTCATTCGGCTGAGTACTGATGACGATATCACCGGGTTCAATGTCCCTGTTTACCGCAGAAACAATGAGCCAGTCGTTATTATAAAGAGTCGGAACCATTGAGGAACCGTCGACACCGACGAATCTGAACAGAAAGGTGAACATTATAGCGATGATTACCAGTGCCGTCACGAAAACCGAAACTGTCTCATAAAGAAAAGATCCGCTCGTCTTTTTCTCTTCGGAGGTTATATCATTTGTGTTTTCTTCATTCATTCTTTATTCCTCACCCTGTTGAAAATTATCATAAATATTGAAGCTGCCGAATGGGAGAACACGGAAGGTTGCCTTGCCGAGGATGTAACGTGTGTCAATAAATCCGATATCGGAACTGCGGCTGTCCGTGGAGTGCATTCTGTTATCGCCCATTACAAAAACCTTGCCCTCGGGAACAACAAGAGGAAAAGTAACGTCGCTCGAGCGCCTTGTCAGTTCGGCGATATACGGCTCGTCAAGCTCCTTGCCGTCGACAAAGACCTGACCCGACACAAAGTTGATGTCGACAGTCTGCCCCTCGGTTGCAATGATTCTCTTGACAATAGGCTCGTTGAAAACATTCGGCTGAGTGATAATAACTATGTCTCCGTAATTGTATTCGCTCTTCGGCACGGTGATAAGCCAGTCGCCGTCCTGAAGAGTCGGAACCATTGAAGTGCCGACCACGCTGGCGGGACGGCATACGAATGTGAAAATAATAAAAATCAGAACAAGCGCAGTCACGACGGACCCGAAAAGATCATAGATCTTGATCCAGCGTGAACGCTCCTTTTTCGCCTGTTCGGGAGTCATTCCGTTTTTGAGGTATTCGTTCCAGTCTTCCTGAATATTACGTCTGCTTAATAACATTGAACTAACCTCCGTATATAATAATCGGTCGGATGACCGTTGGTTATAAAAGAACAAAAGGGTATGGAACCACCGCCATACCCCTCAGCTCATTTTCGTAATCAGTGATTACATCAGCCGATGCTCTGCTTAACCTTAGCAGCCTTACCGACTCTGTCACGCAGATAATAGAGCTTACTTCTGCGCACCTTACCTGTTCTGATAAGCTCGATCTTATCAACATTGGGTGAATGAACAGGGAAAACCCTCTCAACACCAACGCCGTAAGAAACTCGACGAACGGTAAATGTCTGGGATACGCCGCTGCCCTTGATGGCAATTACGGTACCCTCGAAAGCCTGGAGTCTCTCTCTCTCGCCTTCACGGATCTTAACCCAGATTTTGATAGTGTTACCTACCTTGATTGCCTCAGAAACATCAGCCTTGAGGCTGTCCTGAGCGATTAATTTAAGTGCGTCCATTACAGACACCTCCCATAAGATTTCAGGCGTTCTTAACGGTTAACCGTCAGAGGACCGTCCGCTTTAATGTTGGGCATTAAACCCCGCCAAATCGGCATACTGCCGCCTTGGTGGTCACAAATGCTTTAATATCTTACCATATAGCCCGATTTATTTCAAGTATTTTTTTGATTATTTATAAGAATTTTCGGAAATTTTTCTGCCATCACAACATATAGTTGTCAGCCCGCATTCACGGCACTATTTTTTTCGTCCCACTGCTTTTGAGCAAGAGCGCAGACATTCTCCGACATACGGCAAAGGCAGCTTCCGTCCTTAAATTCCGCAACCTTTTCGACCTTGACTCCGAGCCTTTCAGCCGCCTCGGTTTCACTCTTTATCTGTCTTTCTTTCATATAATACAACGTTTTTTCGTTGTCGTATTTCAGATACGAATCCTTAATGCAGAGGTAATCTATCGGAACGAAATAATCCTTATCCACCTCGTTGCCGTAGAAAACAATCGACAGCTTATCGTCGGCGGCAACAAAAACGTTTTCGCCCGATTCAAATGAAGCAAAGATACATTCGTAACCGTTATCAATGGCATACTGCGCCGCTTTGTACGACGAATTTTCGCTGTCCGTTCCCGTCTTTATCTCCTTGCAGACCGTCACGGCACGCAGTCCCGTCAAGCCTACAAACATAACGGCAAAAACAATATAGAAATATTTTGCCTTTATCGGATATGACTTTAAAAGAAACGCTGAGCACACGGCAACAAGCGGAAATACCATAAAATAATAAATCTCCCTCGTTTCAACCTGAGTAAACACACCGATAAAAAACACGCTTGCACAGCCGAGGAGAAACAAAAGAATTACCGAGAAATCCGTCGTGTCCTCGCACTTGGTCTTTGCAAGATTTACGATGCCGGCAACAACGCCGAACACGATCAGCCCGACAACAGCCGCCGCAATTATAACCGACACAAATTTCGGCATATTTACCGATTTGAACAGCTTGCAAATATTTATAATATTATCCACAATATTCCCGATTATGCGATGCACGGAAAATTCAATTTTCGTTTCTCCGTAGATACTTTTCTGATTGATTTTCAGAAATTTTACGGCAATCAGTCCTGCGATATTTGAAGCAAAAATTCCCGCAGTAAACGCTGTGGATTTTGTCAGAGATAATTTTTTCCTGCGAACGGAATCAATAATAATCAAAATAATTTCGCACGCAACGAGCGGCAATGTCATTATCGCAGTCTGCCTCAGACTCTGAATACCGAGAGCAAAGCTCAATATCAGTGAAACGGCAAGAAAAATATAATCCGTTTTTTTCCACACATTCTTTCTTATTCTTATGTAACAGCCGAACACGATGAATGCCGCAATTATATACCCGGCATAAAAGCTCGCCATTGTGAAAAATATCTGCGCTCCGAGAGTGTCGGCGGCAATATGTCTGCGAACAAGGATGAACCAGATCATCACAAGGAATCCGCCGAGCCGTTCGTTGTAAGAGCACAACGGTTTCAACATCCAATCAAAGGAGAGATACACGGCAACGGTCATTATGCAGGAAGCAATCGCCATTGCAATAACTGCGTTTGAGGTTATTCCGTATATCAGCGCCGCAAGCACAGGCGTTGCAAAAACATAGAGCTGATTGCCGAAAATCCAGTTGTCGGGAAAGAGGGATTTTGCTCTCCACGCCTCTCTCGCATAATTAATATCGCAAAGCATATCGCTGTTGTAATATTCGGGAACACAGCTCAGGTTTGTATAAAAAATCAATCCGAAAAAAACAAACAAAAGAAGCGTCAGAACAGCCGAGATTATTTTTCTGTTTTTATTTTCCTTGGTCATTTCAGCCGTTTCCCTTCTCCTCATATTCATTGACAAGTTCGCAAAGATTTTCCGACATTGAGTAAAGATAAATGCCGTCTCCGAACTCCGCTTTCAAGGTCATTTTCACGCCGTGACGTGCGGCAATTTCTTTAGCCTTTTCAAGCTCATATGTTCTGAAAATATACAGGCTTTTTTCATTGTCCCTACTTTTAAAATCGTCCTTCACGCAGAGATACTCCACGGGCTTCATCGCCATCTTGCGGTCGATTCGTTTAAACTGAACGAGATGAATTTTATCACCCGAGGCAACTATAACATTTTCCGCTCCGTCAATTCTGCCGCTGAGCCCGAACACAGAATAGATCGTATCATATCCGTTATCGAGCATATAATTTGCTATTTGATGCGACACGGTGTCCGGTTTCTTCCCCTCTCTGATTTCGCCAATTGTGCCGACCGCCCTGAACGATATCATCACCGCAGCGAAAACGGCGGTAACCGAAAGGAAAATTTTTCTCCGGTTTTCGGTTCGTGCGATTATGTATGAGGCACACACCGCCAACAGCGGATAAATCATAAAATAATACAGCGCACGGCTCATAATATTTGTCAGCACTCCTGCGCCGAAAACTCCTGCGCATCCGAGAGCAAAAAGAACAATGAGTATAAGCCTGTCGATGTTTTTTTCTTTTCCTTTTATATTATCCTTGACGCAGAAAATAAATCCGATAAGAATAATCGAAAGGAACACTGCGGAGATTGTGAACCTCGGAATAAAACGCAGCTTATCGGGTGCAAACGTCAGCGCAATGTACTCAATGTTATAAAAAATTCTTTTCAAAAACATCAAAGGATTTTTAACGATAGTTGTTGAACCGTATATTGAATTTTGCGTCAGCTTAACAAATTTTACTGCAACAAGTCCCGCTATATTCGAGACAAAAATCAGAGCGGAAAACAATGCTGATTTTGTGACAAATAATTTTTTATTCTTCACCGAGTCATAGACAATCAGCGCAATTTCACACACAACAATAGGGAGCGCCATAACCGTTGTCTGTCTGAGACTTTGCATTCCCGTCGCAAAGCTGAGAGCGATTCCGATAACCGCCATCGGGATATGTTTTTTCAAAAACTTTCTCTGTCTTATCCTTATGTAACAGCCGTAAACAATGAAAGCCGTAATAATATAACAGGCGTAATAGCTTGCCATTGTGAAAAAGACCTGGATTCCCTGCTGACTCGTTGTAAGATGTGCCTTAAGAAAAAGTGCACCGATAAGCAGCAAGAATCCCGCCGTGCGTTCGTTGTATGAAAACAGCGTCCGCATCATCCAATCATAGGTCAAAACAATGAGCAAAGTCATTACGCAAGATGCCACAGCCATTGCGGTAAAAGCATTTCCAAACAAGCCGCAAAACAATGCCGCAAGCGCCGGCGTAGCGACAATATAGATCTGATTGCCGAATATCCAATCCTGCGGAAAAAGGGATTTTGCTTTCCACGCCTCCTTGGCATAGTTTATATCCGCATAAATATCCCCGTCGTAATACTCCGGATTACAACTGAGATTGACATAAAAAACCAAAGCCAAAAATGCGAAAAGAAGAACGGTGAGGATTATCGATTTATTTTCCTTTTCTAATGTCCTTGTCAACATAAAACTACCTCATTTTATTTTTTATCTCTTTGCCCCTCTGCAATTTTACAAACATTATCAGACAATTTGCATAAATAATAGTTTTCAAACTTTTTCTTAAAAACAATTTTAACGTTATATTTATCGCAGATGTCTTCAAAATCAGAAATATTTTTTTCTTCAATATAATATAGGCTCTTTGCGTTGTCTACGAACTTATAATCATCTTTCATTCTTAAATAATTATCCGCATATATATCTTTTTCCCTATAATCAACAAAGATATAGTTTAGTCTGTCTTTTGAAGCTACAATTACACTTTCTCCTCTTTTACTTTGTCCATTGGTAACATAAGGTGTAAATAAGGTGTCATAACCATTTGAAAGCATATAATCTGACATTTGATATACAACATTTCCAATATTTTTTCCCTGCCGGACTTCAGTATATGTCACACTCCATTTCATAGATATAGTCACTGCAAAGCACATAAAAACAACTAAATATATGGGAGCTTTAATTTTCTTTGCCCTTTTTGTAATATTGGAGAAGCTTACGGCCAAAAGCGGAAAAATCATAAAATAATAAATGGTCTTGCTTATTAAGTCCGTCAAAACATCAACGCAAAATACAGAAACAACACTCAATAACAATAATAAATTAAGAACAAAAGTTTGAGAATATTCGAATTTGTTCTTTATTGTATTAATGAATTCTATTATTAGGTTTCCAAATATAGCTGTCAAACATATTAACGGTGCCAAAATGTTCAGATACGGATTCCAAGTATAGGATTGAAAGCTGCCAATTATACACATTATAAATTTTTCGATAATTTTCGATATTACATTATGTATTTCAAACTTATAAATATCTCCTCCAAAAATTGAGGTTTGTTCAAAACTAATCTGTTTTATAACAATTAAGCCTAAAATGTTTGCCACAATAACAGCCAAAGAAAACATTGTATTTAATGACAATTTAAATGATTTGTGCTTTATTGTCTCGGTAATTGTCATCAAAAAATCACAGGCCAAAAGGGGCAGAACCATTACCACTGTTTGACGAAGACTTTGCATTCCCATAGCAAAAGTAAGCACAAGAGAGAGAATGACTATTGGAATGCTTTTTTTACTATAATCATTCTTTTTCAATCTGATATAGCAGCCATAAATTATAAAGGCTGTTATCATATAGCAAGAATAGTAACTCGCCATAGTGAAATATACTTGAGCCCCTTTTTGAGCTATCGCAATATGAGCCCTTGCAAAAATAACTGTCACCATAACTAAAAAACCGGCAAAGCGTTCATTGTACGAAAATATAACTCTTGTCATATAATTAAAGCTCAGAAGCACAAACACAGTCATTATACACGACGCTATTCCCATTGCTAAAAAACCATCCCCGATAAACCCATATAAAGCTGCTGCCAAAACCGGAGTAGCTGCTACATACACTTGATTCCCAAAAACCCATCCATCTGGGAAAAGAGACTTTGCTTTCCACGCTTCCTTTGCAAACCGAATGTCATTATATATGTCCCCGTTGTAATACTCCGGATTACAACTGAGATTGACATAAAAAACCAAAGCCAAAAATGCGAAAAGAAGAACGGTGAGGATTATCGAAAACACACGCTCGCTCCTCTTCTTTTCCACCGATCGAATCATTCCTGCTCCTCCCTTATTTAAAAATCTCGTTATTTTTCGTGATCAATTTTCTGCGCACAATATATTCCGTTTCGTGCTCAACTCCGATTGCTTTTTCAAGCGTTTCAACAAGCAGTGCGGGGTTGAGATTGTTCGTATTTCCGGCGGCAAGAACGCACTGAATGTTTACAAAATTCTCCGCCGTTGTAATTTTCAGATCATAGATAAATTCTATCAGGTTGATCTGCTTCATAATCTTTTTATGACCCTTTTTGCCGCGCTTTTCGGCAAGCAGTTCTTCGCCATCGGCAAGTTCACGTGACTTTTCGGCAAAGAGCTTCGCCGTCTGTTCGTCGGAGAAAATCAGCTTGACAAAATAGAGAGCCTTTTCAATTTCTTTTGCATCGTGGACGGGGGCACCGACAGAAAGAATCTTCACTCCTTCCGGAAGCGTTTCGTTCAATCGGTTCATTATTTCCTCGTCGCTCATTTCGCCCTCAACACGGATATCCATATATTCGCAGTCGCTCGACTGACCGAGAGAAAGCGGCAGTGCAAAGGTCAGATACGGATGCGGATTGAATCCCTCGGTGTACCACATCGGGAGCTTTGCACGTCTGACGGCACGGGTCATCATCCTGTTGATATCGAGATGGGAGATATAAATCGCCCTGCCTGTTTTTGAAAAATTAAGCCTCACTGCGCGCATCGCACTTACCTCCGTTAAGTCGGTTTGCTCCGCAGCCTGCACACTTGATTCTGCAATGCGGAGTTGTGACGCTTTCGTGCGCCTTTTTGTTTTCATTCATAAGAAATTTTTTGCTTATACCGTAATCAAGGTGATCCCACGGAAGAATCTCGTCGAAGTCACGGCGCCGGTTCGCATAAAAGCTCGGGTCAAGTCCTGCCTCATCAAATGCTTCCATCCATTTATCAAAATCGAAATGATCGTCCCAGCTGTCAAATTTGCATCCCTTTTTCCACGCAAGCTCAAGCACCTTTGAAAGTCGGCGGTCACCCCTTGCAAAGACTCCCTCAAGGAAGCTGGTCGGGGTAAGATGAGTTGAAATTTTGATCTTTTTCGTCGTAACGCTTGCATACAGATGCTTTTGCTTTTCTTCAAGCTGTTCCATTGTGTCCTGCGGCTCCCACTGAAAAGGAGTAAACGGCTTCGGCACAAACGACGATGCGCTTATACTGACCTGAACGCCCTTGCCCTTGGGTCTGTCGGGATTACGATAAAACTCGTCAACCACCTGCTGACCGAGCTGTGCAATTCCTGCGACATCTTCAAGCGTTTCCGTCGGCAGTCCTATCATAAAATAGAGCTTAACCGCTGTCCATCCTCCCGAGAACGCCATATTGACAGTCTTCATAACATCATCATACGTAACATTTTTATTGATAGCGTCTCGCAGGCGCTGAGTTCCCGCTTCGGGAGCGAAAGTCAGACTGCTTCGGCGAACCTCCGTCAGCTTTTCCATAAGTTCGTCAGAGAAATTATCGACTCTCAGCGACGGAAGCGCAACGTTTATGTTCTCCTCCGTTGTCCATTTAAGCATTGATGTGAGCAGCGGCTGCAGTCCCGTATAGTCACTTGTACTCAAGGAACAGAGAGAAATCTCGTCATATCCGGTTGATTCGCAGAGAGTTCTGCACTGCTCCTCGACAACCTCGGGAGATTTTTCTCTGATCGGTCTGTAAAGGAATCCCGCCTGGCAGAAACGGCAGCCTCTTATGCAGCCTCGGAAAATTTCCGCCGTAACTCTGTCGTGAACAACCTCAATTGACGGAACGACAAAGCTCTCGGGATAGTAGACCTTGTCCATATCCTCAACAATCGCCTTAACCGCCTTTTCGGGAGCGGTTTCCTTATTAGTTACACTCTTAATCGTACCGTCCTCTTTGTACTCGACATCATAAAACGCAGGAACATAAAAGCCCTTGAGCTGCGCGACCTCTCGCAGAAGCTCAATCTTCGGTGAACCGAGCTTCTTGTGCTTGCGGATAAGATCAACAAGCTGAACCGTTGTCTCCTCGCCGTCACCGAGCATAAAGATGTCAATAAAATCGGCAATCGGTTCGCCGTTGCAGGCGCAGGGACCTCCTGCGACAACAAGAGGAGCAAGCTCGGTGCGATCCTTTGAATAAAGAGGAATCCCCGCAAGATCAAGCATATTCAGAATATTGGAATAGCTCAGCTCATACTGAAGAGTAAATCCGAGCATATCGAACTCATCAAGCGGATCTCCGCTTTCAAGCGCCCACAGCTTTATTCCGTTCTCACGCATTTTCTCTTCCATATCCACATCGGGCGCAAAAACACGCTCGCACCATGCATAGTCAAGCCTGTTGACAACGGAATAGAGAATCTTCATACCGAGGTGCGACATTCCTATTTCGTAGGTATCGGGGAAGCAGAACGCATACCTTACGTCCACATTGTCCTTATCCTTTATTACGCTGTTCAGCTCGCCGCCGACATAACGTCCCGGCTTCTGAACCTCCTGTAAAATTTTTTCAAGTTTTTTTGAAAGCATAGTCTGTTCCTCTGAGTTTATAATATTTTATAACTTTGTCTTTATATTCTTGTTAATAGAGATATTTCAACCATCTAAACTTTTGTTTTTTACTCAATATAATCATTAAGGTTGAAATAATAATCGCCACTGCCGCTGTGGCAAAGTATATTAAAAATCGGTTTTGCGTGAATGCTGTTGCACCCGTCTTTTCGGCAATTAATTCAAATATTTCTCCCATCATCAGCAAATGCGAAAAATAAATAATCGAGCTATAATTGCGGATTATTTTGTATCTTTTTGAATCCTTTAATTTTATGTCACGGCACAAAAGAAAAATCGATGCTGAGCAAATAAAAATCAAAAGAAGCGACACGGTTTCTACTAAGGTGTTTCTTCTTTCATATGTAAATGCAGAGAATCCTACCATTGCCGCAAAACCGACAATTACAAAAAGTGTTTCACTTCTTTTACTGCATTCACGGAAATCCGACATAAACATTCCGATAGCCACGCAGAGCAGACCTTTTTGGCATACATTAAGAACAATTACAGGAACAGCTGTCCATATCTTTTCAACAAACGGTAAATATGTATACAGTATCGGCATTAAATTTGAAACACTGAAAATTATTAACGAAATAATCAGCGTTAACTTTCGTGAAAGCCTTTTTCTCATAAAATATACTATGGCTAATGCAACAATTAAAGTGTTTACATACCAAAGATGAACAAAGGAAGTTGAAAGGAAAAAGTTCTTCGCTATTTGAAGTAAAGCGGAAATAAATAATTTAAAAGTCATTCCGTTAAAATTAACCCCGTAAAATTTTATTAAATTCGACGGGATATAAATAATTGTCCATGCAGTATAAAGAATCAACAGTCTTTTTTCATAGTTTAAAAATATTCTTCTGGCATCATTTCCTTTTCCGATTTTTTTAAAAAACAGGAAAGAGGAAACCATAAAAAAGAAAGGAACTGCCGTTGATCCGATAATGTTTTCCACAATAAATTTCGGAAAAGGATTTGAGGGCGGTATAAACGGCTTATGCAGCATAATGACGACAAATGCCATAACCAGTCGCATTACATCTATCATATTGTACTGCACATTGTTCTTGGATAGATTATTCATATATTTCTCCTTTTGACTATATCAATTTATTTTACTATGAACCGACGTTTTTTTCAAGTAAAATAATATATAATTAGTTGCTATTGTATAGTTAACAAATCAATTAAAACTCTATTCACAGGAAATTCACATTTTTTTGGTAAAATTTGAATACTAAAAATAAGGAGTGGTTCAAATGGCGAAAACCCTGCCGAAGCCGATTGACGGAACGCTGAGAAAATTCTCGCTCCGTGTTCCCGAGGTTATCCGTGAGTGCAGCGGAATTGTTGTTTTTGGAAAAAGAATAAAATCGCTTGTTTTTTCAACCGATGTTGCTATAATAAGAAACGTTAACGCTGACGCAATAATTGCGGTATATCCGTTTACACCTCAGCCCATAATAACTCAGGCGATTCTCTCCGCATCCGATATTCCTGTATTCGTTGGGGTCGGCGGCGGTCTGACGAGCGGAAAACGAGTGCTCAGCCTTTCTACCTTCGCCGAGATGCAGGGAGCGACTGGCATTGTACTCAACGCTCCCGTTTCAAATGAAATTGTTCACGATGTCAGCGAAAATGTCGATATCCCGACCGTTATGACCGTTGTCCGTGATGACGATGACATTCAGGCAAGGATTGACGCAGGTGCGGCGATTCTCAATGTATCGGCGGCGTCACGCACTCCCGAAATCGTCGCTAAAATCCGCAGGGATTTCCACGATATCCCGATTATTGCAACAGGCGGCCCGACCGAGGAGTCGATAAAAAAGACGATAGAGGCAGGAGCGAATGCCATAACGTGGACTCCGCCGTCGAATGGTGAGATTTTCCGTGATGTTATGGATGCGTACCGAAACGGTCAGCCGCATCCGTAAGCAATTTTTTTGAGAGGGTGATCCCGTATGATGACTTTATCCGAAGCAATTGCCGCAAGGCATTCCGTCAGGCGTTTTACCGAAAAAGAAATAGAAAAATCCGCTGCACACGATTTGCAGGAATACATTGATGAATGTAACCGACTGAGCAGCTTTGACTTTCAGCTTGTTCTCAACGAGCCCGAAGCATTTTCAACACGAATGGCGCACTACGGCAGTTTTCGTAATTGCAGAAATTATATCGCCGCCGTCGGTCCAAAGGGCGAAGATGAAAAATGCGGATACTACGGCGAAAAAATCGTTTTGAAAGCTCAACAGCTCGGGCTGAACACCTGTTGGGTCGCACTGACCTACGGAAAATCAAAAGCTCACTGCAATATACCGAAAGGTGAAAAGCTGTATGTTGTGATTGCTCTCGGCTACGGCGAAACGCAAGGATTTGCACACAAGTCTAAAAGTATGAACGAGCTTTGCAGCGTAAACGGCGATATGCCGAATTGGTTTTACGGCGGTATGACTGCGGCAATGCTTGCGCCGACGGCAACAAACCAGCAGAAATTTCTGCTTACACTTGACAATGACACGGTTTATGCCAAGGCATTGCGTGGCTTTTATTCAAAAATGGATCTCGGAATCGTAAAATATCATTTTGAAATCGGCGCAGGCAATGCCGAATTTAAGTGGAGGTAAAAATCTTTAGGGAGTTCCGGGGGCTGTATATACAGAACTTCCTAAGTGCGATAGCCGCATAGACCTCAAACTTATAATTTTGATTTTTTCAATTTTAAAAAAATATCCGCATACAACAAATTGTATGCGGATATTTTTTGGTGGAGACGAAGAGGATCGAACTCTCGACCTTACGGATGCGAACCGTACGCTCTCCCAGCTGAGCTACGCCCCCGAGTGTTTTCTGAACACTGAAATTATATTCTTTCTTTTCCGATTTGTCAAGATTTCGACCCGTAAAAATTAATGTTTACCCTTTCTTTTCCGCCAATTCATACAATTTTAAAATTTAGATGAAAAAATAATATCATAAATTATGCAAAAATCACCATAAAAGCATTTGCTTTTGCGCCGATTCGTGATATAATGGTACGGACAATAATCGGAAATTGTTTTTCGCTTGTTATCCACAATGAGAAAGGATTGTTTTTATGGCTGAAAAAGCAAAAAAAATGAAGCTTAACTACGGCAAGACTCTTTTGATCGGCTTTGCTTTTATGGCATCTTCGATCGCCTGGGGCGTTTATGATCCCTATATCACAACATTGCTCAATAAAATTCTCGGCGAATCTGAATTGATTGCCGGCTGGAGTGCAAAACTGGTTGAGAAATTCCCTGTTCTCCTTGAGTTTATGCAGGCTCAGGGTGAGGATGTCGGTTCGGCGGCAACCGGATTTACCCTCGTTCCCCTTTTCATTGGTATTATAATGACATTTGATAATATTTTCGGTGTTATTTTCCAGCCGACTTTCGGTAAGATTTCCGACAGATGCCATACCCGTATCGGTAAGCGTAAGCCGTTTATTCTTATCGGCGCACCGTTGGCAGCAGTTATTTTTGCTATAATTCCAAGAGTAGCACTTCACGAAAACGGAAGAATTTCCGCAATGATGATTTGCATTATTCTCTTTGTTTTTGTTATGTCATTCTGGCGTGCGCCCTGCGTTGCGCTGATGCCCGATCTTACGCCGCCCGCACTTCGCAGTGAGGGTAACTCGGTTATTAACCTTGTTGGCGGAGTAGGAAGTCTCCTTGCCTTACAGGCAGCGACCATTGTTTGCGCAATCGGTGGATGGGACAAAGGCACACAGGAAGAAGAATATATTCCTTATGTTTTCCTTTTCGCTTCAATAGTTATGATAATCTGTACGCTTGTTGTTGCGTTCTTTGTTAAAGAGCCTGACAGCAGACTTAAGGTTCAGATGCAGGCAAATATGGAAAACGACGCCAAAGCAAAGCGTAAGGCAGAAAAAGAGGCGGCAAAGAAAGAAAAAGAGCGTCTCAAGGCCATTAAACTTTCCAAGGGAGAAAGAGTCAGCCTTATCTGTATGCTTGCGGGTCTTTTCTTCCTCTTCTGCGGAGCGAATGCAATTCAGACATTCTTTGCGCTGTTTGCGGCTGAGATTCTCGGCAAGTCAAGCGGCGAAGCAACGTCAATGCTCACAATTTTTGCGGTTTCAACTGCAATCGGAGCTATCCCGGCAGGTCTCCTCGGAAGAAAATTCGGCAGAAAAAAGACAATTGTTTCGGGTCTGCTTATGTTTATAACAGCGTTTGTCGTTTACCTTGTTGTTGACGCAACAACCGGCAATGCTTTGACTCTTGTATATGTTGCGCTTGTTGTCGGCGGATTTGCAAATATGCTTATCACCGTTAACACGCTCCCGCTTGTTCTTGAAATCGGCGGACTTGACAAGGTCGGCACATTCACAGGTTACTATTATACAGCTACATTCTCGGCGCAGATTGCAACACCGATCGTTTACGGTATTGTTCGTATGCTTACCGGTACATACGGTTCGCTGTTCTATTACTGCCCGATCTGTTTCGTCCTCTCTCTGCTTTGCATTCTCTTTGTAAAACACGGTGAGTCGGAGGAGATTACAGAGGATATTATTAAGGAAGCCAGATTGGCTGACGACTGATTTTCCCACGAATGGGATTGGAGGAATACATCAATGAGTGAAACACTTCTCAAGGTGAGGGACCTCAAAAAGAGCTACGGTGATCATACTGTTCTCAAAGGCGTCTCTTACGACATTGCGCAGGGCAAGATTGTCGGTCTGCTCGGTCCTAACGGCTGCGGCAAGACCTCAATGATCAAGTCCATTGTCGGTCTTATCAACGACTATGAGGGTCAGATTCTTATAAACGGAAAGGCTCCCGGCGTTGAATCGAAAAAAATTATTGCTTATCTGCCCGAGAAAAACTATCTCCCGGCATGGATGACGCCGACAAGCGCAATAAAGTATATGGCTGATTTCTACGACAACTTTGACAAACAGAAAGCCTTCGATATGGCGGCGACCTTTGAGCTTCCGATGAAGCAGAAGATCAAAACAATGTCAAAGGGTCAGCAGGAAAAGCTCCAGCTTCTCCTTGTTATGAGCAGAAAAGCCGATCTTTATATTCTCGACGAACCGCTCGGCGGCGTAGACCTTGTATCAAGAGAGTTTATTCTTGATACAATTATGAAAAACCACGCCGAAAATTCAACGATTTTGCTTTCGACTCACCTTATCTATGATATTGAAAAGGTGCTTGACCGTGTTATGATGGTCAAGGACGGTAAGCTCGTTGTCAACACCGATGTTTCAAAAATTACAGCGGACGGCAAAACCGTCGAGGATTTGTTCAGGGAGGTGTTCAGTCATGTTGGGTAAGCTCTTAAAGCACGAATTTATCGCAACGGGCAGAATTATGGGTGCGCTTTATGCGGTAGTCGCAGTAATTATGGCGTACGTCCTCGGCTCTTATTACATCAGCAAGGACACCGCAACAACGGGTCAGATGCTCGGAATTACCGTGCTTCTTCTGATCTCCTCATGCAGCTTTATTCTTACGGCTGTCGTTATGATCGTCAATTTTCAGAGATCGCTTTACGGCGAGCAGGGATACCTGAGCTTTACGCTCCCCGTCAAGGGCTCGACACTTCTCTTCTCAAAGATCATTGCCTCAACGGTTTGGTTCGTTGCCGCATTCCTTTGCCTTATGGGCTCGGCGGCGATCACATACTTCGTTGTTAAAGAGGACGTTATCGGCGACGAGACATTTTCCACGATCGAGTCTCTTCTTCCGATGTTCCTGCAAGGCAAGTCGATCTCAACAATTGTTACATCAATCGTAATTTCGATGATATCGTATTTCCTGCGTTTTGCAGTCATTACGCTTGAAATGTACTTTGCAATTTCACTTGCAAACACTCGCCATTTCCAGAAGAGATATCTTCTTTGGACAATCATTTTCACGATCGTAATTCTCTTTGCGGTCGAGAAAATCTCGGGCGTAATTTCCGACAACATCACATTCGGACTTTCGATTGTAGGCAACGAGCTTTCGGTTATCACAAATTACGATGATCTCGCAACAGGAGCGAGCTTCACGGATCTTGTTTCAATTATAACTTATCTTATTTTCGGCGTCGGACTTTATTATGCAACGTTCTACGTAATGAATAAGAAAGTAAATATCAGGTAATCACCGATTACCTTAATAAAGGAGATATACCTTTGAGCGCATGGACAGATGAAAAAATCATTACGCTTATCAAGTCACGTCTTGACGATTACAGATTCAACCACAGCCTTAACGTTGCCGAGAGCGCAAAAGAGCTTGCGCTCAGATTCGGCGGCGATGCGGACAAGGCGTACACTGCGGGGCTTCTGCACGACGTAATGAAAAACGCTTCCGAGGAAGAGCAGCTTGGGGTATTGAGCGAGGCAGGTATCGAGCTGATGCCTGTCGAGAGGGCTAACAAAAAGCTGTGGCACGCTATGGCGGGTGCGGCTTATGTAAAATTCGTTATGGGTATCGACGACCGTGAAATTATCCGTGCGGTCAGATATCACACAACCGGCAGAGCGGGAATGAGCCTGCTCGAAAAGATCGTTTATCTCGCCGATTATATTTCCGCAGAGAGGAATTATAACGGAGTTGAGGATATGCGAAAACTTTGTGAAAAGGATATGGATGAAGCGATTGAGTATGCGCTTGTGTTCGGGATTCCGGATCTTGTAACGAAAGGTCAGGTCATTCACCCGGACAGCATCGACCTTTACAACGAAGTTATTATGAAAAAGCAGGGAGGAAACAGTTTATGACATCACTCGAAAAAGCAAAGAATATTGCGAAGATTTTGGATAAGAAAAAAGCGATAGACATCGTTGGAATAGAGACGAAAGAGCTGACGGTAATGTCGGACTATTTCATCATTGCAAGCGGTACTTCAAACACGCACGTTCGTGCACTCGCCGATGAGGTTGACGACGAGATGAAAAAGCTCGGCGTTGATGTTGATCACATTGAGGGCAGAGCGACGGGTTGGATTCTGCTTGACTACAACGATGTTCTTGTTCACGTTTTCCAGCCGGAAAGCAGACAGTACTACAACATCGAACGCCTTTGGAACGATGCGGCAAGGATTGACCTTTCCGACGTCCTGACGGAGGATTAATTATTATTTTGCATAGGTTTTTACGCTAATGGGCGCCCCTTGTAGGGGAGCTGCCACGAAGTGGCTGAGGGGTTAAACACTTATCCCTTGCAACAAGGTGAGGCTTAACATAAAACCTGCATTATTTTGGAGTAAGTTTGTAAGCAACCTATGCAGCAAATCGCAATACACATCGGAGGATTATTGAAATGGGTTATGATTTTAAATCGGTAGAAAAAAAGTGGCAGGATAAATGGGAGGAAACAGGTGTTTTCCATGCTGTTGATTTCTCCGACAAGCCGAAGTTTTACGGACTTGTCGAGTTCCCGTATCCCAGCGGAGCAGGTATGCACGTCGGCCATATCAAGGCTTATTCGGGACTTGAGGTTATCTCGAGAAAAAGAAGAATGCAGGGCTATAACGTTCTGTTCCCGATCGGCTTCGACGCATACGGTCTCCCGACCGAAAACTACGCTATAAAAACAGGTATTCATCCCCGTAAGGTTACGGATATGAATATCGAAAAGTTTTCAAGCCAGCTTAAAAGGGTAGGCTTCTCCTTTGACTGGACAAGAGTAATTGACACCACTCAGGAGGACTACTACAAGTGGACCCAGTGGATTTTCCTCAAGATGTTTGAGCACGGTCTCGCTTTCAGAGACAAGACACTTGTTAACTACTGCCCCTCGTGCAAGGTTGTTCTTTCAAACGAGGATTCGCAGGGCGGCAAGTGCGATATCTGCCACAGCGATATAGTTCAGAAATCAAAGGATGTTTGGTATCTTCGTATCACAAAGTACGCCGACAAGCTCCTTGAGGGTCTTGATGAGGTTGACTATCTTCCGAACATCAAGCTCCAGCAGAGAAACTGGATCGGTAAGTCAACGGGCGCATTTGTTGACTTCGACGTCAAGGGCTCGGATAACGAAAAGCTCAAGATTTACACAACCCGTCCCGACACACTTTTCGGCGTAACGTTTATGGTTATGGCTCCCGAGCATCCGATGATTGACAAGTATGCGGATCGCATTGCCAATATGGACGAGATCACGGATTACAGAAAAGAATGCGCAAAGAAAACAGAATTTGAAAGAACTCAGCTTGTCAAGGATAAGACAGGTGTTAAAATAGACGGACTTTCGGGCATCAATCCCGTTAACGGCAAGGAGATTCCGATCTACATTTCCGACTACGTTATGATGGGCTACGGTACCGGCGCAATTATGGCTGTTCCGGCTCACGATACACGTGACTACGAATTTGCGAAGAAGTTCGGCATTGATATCATCGAGGTTATCAAGGGCGGCGACATCTCAAAAGAAGCCTACACAGGCGAGGGTGAGTGCGTAAACTCCGGATTCCTTGACGGAATTAAAAATAAAAAAGAAGCAATTGAAAAGATGGCTGATTATCTCAGCGAAAAAGGCATCGGCGAAAAGGGCGTTCAGTACAAGATGAAGGACTGGGCATTCAACCGTCAGCGTTACTGGGGCGAGCCGATTCCTATCGTTTACTGTCCGCATTGCGGAATGGTTCCCGTTCCCTACGATGAGCTTCCGCTCAAATTGCCCAAGGTTGAAAACTTTGAGCCGGGTTCGGACGGAGAAAGTCCTCTTGCAAAGATTGAGTCTTTCGTCAACTGCAAATGCCCGAAGTGCGGCGCTGACGCAAAGCGTGAGACCGACACAATGCCTCAGTGGGCAGGCTCATCCTGGTACTTCCTGAGATACATTGATCCGCACAACGACAAGGCCTTTGCCGACAAAGACAAGCTCAAATACTGGGGCGAGGTTGACTGGTACAACGGCGGAATGGAGCACGTTACACGTCATATGATCTATTCCCGTTTCTGGCACAAGTTCCTTTACGACATCGGCGAGGTTCCGTTCGACGAGCCTTATGCAAAGCGTACCGCTCAGGGACTTATTCTCGGACCCGACGGCGACAAGATGAGCAAATCCAAGGGCAACGTTGTTGACCCGAATGATGTTGTTGACGAATACGGCGCAGACGTTCTTCGTACCTATGTACTCTTTATGGGCGACTACGAGAAAGCCGCTCCGTGGTCAAAATCCTCGGTTAAGGGCTGTAAGAGATTTATTGACAGAACGTGGGCTCTTCAGGACATCCTGACCGACGGCGACGAATATTCCAAGGAGCTTGAATCCGCTTTCCACAAGACGATCAAGAAGGTTTCCGAGGATATCGAGGGTATGAAGTTCAACACGGCGATCGCCGCACTTATGACCCTGCTCAACGATATCTATGCCAAGGGCTCGATCAACAAAGCGGAGCTCAAAACATACGTAACTCTTCTCAACCCGTTTGCTCCTCACATCACCGAGGAAATCTGGGAGACTCAGGGCTTCGGCGGAATGCTTGCCGACGGACATTGGGTCGACTACGACGAGGCAAAGTGCGTTGATGACGAGATTGAAATCGTTGCACAGATCAACGGAAAGGTTCGTGCAAAGCTGATGATCCCCGCCGAAATTGATTCGTCAGAGGCAATCGCTCTTGCGAAGAAAGATCCTGCAATCGCAGCCGCAATCGACGGAAAGAATATTATCAAGGAGCTCTACGTTAAGGGCAGACTTGTAAACATTGTTGTTAAATAACCGATAAATTCGGGAGCGCCTTCGACTGAGTCGAAAACGCTCCCATTTTTATTGCTTGTGTGGTTTATGAAATGTTATTTCATATTCTTCTCATAAGATTCGATCATCTTCTTAACCATCTGACCGCCGACAGAACCTGCCTGCTTAGATGTGAGATCACCGTTGTAACCGTTAGAAAGGTTTACGCCGACTTCTGCGGCAGCCTCCATCTTAAAACGATCGAGAGCCTCTCTTGCCTGAGGAACAACATTCTTCTTGCTGCTTGCCATTTTCATTTCACCCCTTCGCAAATCATTTGCGTTTGCAATTATATCTTGTGCTTTATTTTTAAAAATACAACTGAAAAATTTTGTAAATAAACAAGTTGCCATATACCGATTATTGTGATAAAATAGTCCCTTGTGGAAAGTATTTTAATAGTATAATAGTGTAACCATATTTTTACATCGGAGGAATTATTTTGGTTTATTCAAATGTTCTTGAAGCGATCGGACACACGCCGATGATCCGACTTTCAAAAATTGTACCCGAGGGAAGTGCGGAGATTCTTGTTAAATATGAGGGCGTAAATATCGGCGGTTCAATCAAGACACGAACTGCATATAATATGATTTGTGACGCTGAGGAAAAGGGTATAATCAAACCCGATACGATAATTGTTGAGCCGACCAGCGGCAATCAGGGAATCGGACTTGCTCTTATCGGTGCGGTCAAGGGCTATCATGTCCGCATTATTATGCCCGATTCTGTCAGTGAAGAACGCCGCAAGCTCGTCAAAGCGTATGGTGCCGAGCTCGTACTCGTTCACGATGACGGAGATATAGGAAAATGTATAAATGAATGTCTGCAAACAGCTTTGCGTATGGCTGAGGAGGACAAAAAAGTATGGATTCCTCAGCAGTTTGAGAATCCCGCAAACCCGATGGTTCACAAAAGTCACACTGCACTTGAAATCATTGAGCAGGTCGGTAAGCCGATTGACGGATTTTGCTCGGGTGTAGGCACGGGCGGCACCCTCAGCGGAATCGGAGAAACTCTCAAAGAGAAGTATCCTGATATTCACATCTGGGCAGTCGAACCGAAGAATGCCGCTATTCTTTCCGGCGGAAGCATCGGAACACATCTTCAGATGGGTATCGGAGACGGACTTATTCCGAAGAATCTCAACACGCACATTTATGAGCACATTGACATTGTAACGGACGAGGAGGCAATCAACACCTCACGCCGCCTGATTCGTGAAGAGGGAATCCTCTGCGGAATTTCAAGCGGAACAAATGTCACTGCGGCACTGCGTCTTGCAAAGGAGCTCGGCGAGGGCAAAACGGTTGTCACAGTTCTTCCCGATACCGGTGAAAGATACTTCAGCACTGTTTTGTTTGATTATTGAGATCGAACGAGGTGGTAATATGACAGAAAAGGAGCTTTGTGCGACTGCGATAAAAGCTATGGACAATGCCTATGTTCCGTACTCGGGATATAAAGTCGGTGCGGCGTTACTGACGGCAGACGGTAAAATTTTCACCGGATGCAACATTGAAAATGCCGCTTATTCTCCCACCGTTTGTGCGGAAAGAGTTGCATTTTTCAAGGCGATCTCCTCGGGTGAAAGAAAATTCAAAGCGATTGCCGTTGCAGGAGGTAAAGACGGAAAAATCGAGGGCGCATTTCCCCCTTGCGGCGTATGCCGTCAGGTTATGGCGGAATTTTGCTCACCTGACTTTGCTATTCTTGTCGTAACCGGAACCGATTCATATAAAAAGTATTCCCTTTCCGACCTCCTCCCCGAAGCATTCACACCGAAAAATATTGACAAATAATTTAAGGCTGTCAACTCAACGACAGCCCTTTTTTGTTGTGAGAATAAATTTTCAATAAATTTATCTTGACTCTACAATAATTGTAGAGTTTATGATATAATCATTAAGGAGAGGGCTGTATATCCCGAGAAAAAATTTTGTTATCGGACAGTGGGTATACGGACGACAAAAACTATGGAAAAGAATCTTACAACAGGCAGTGTATTTAAAAACTTAATATTTTTCTCGTTACCGTATCTGCTGTCTTATTTTCTGCAAACGCTTTACGGAATGGCGGATCTTTTCATCGTTGGTCAGTTCAACGCAACGGACAGTATTACGGGCGTTTCAATCGGCAGTCAGATTATGCATATGATAACAGTGATGATTGTCGGACTTGCGATGGGTGCAACCGTTACTATCGGCAGAAGCATCGGCGCAAATGAACGCAAAGCCGCATCACGCTATATCGGCAACACCGTAACTCTTTTTATGATCGGTTCGGTTGCTTTGGCGGTACTTCTTCTGATTTTCGTTCGCCCGATTGTTTCTGTTATGTCAACGCCTGCTCAGGCGGTTGAGAGCACGGTCGACTACCTGACTATCTGCTTTATCGGCATTCCTTTCATCACGGCGTATAACATTATCAGCTCAATTTTCCGTGGACTCGGCGACAGCAAAAGTCCTATGTATTTCATAGCGATCGCCTGCGTATGCAATATCGGTCTTGATTATCTTTTTATCGGTGCTCTCAAGATGGGGCCTGCCGGTGCGGCGCTCGGAACAACACTCTCTCAGACAATTTCCGTTATTATTTCACTGATCGTTATCAGGAAAACAAATACGGGAATTAAGCTCACCAAAGAAGATTTCAAACTCAAAAAGGATACAATCGGCAATGTTTTAAAAATCGGTATTCCCGTCTCTTTGCAGGACGGATTCATCCAAATTTCTTTTATCATTATAACGATCATCGCAAACCGCAGAGGTCTCAACGATGCGGCAGCTGTCGGAATTGTTGAAAAAATTATCAGTTTCCTTTTCCTTATTCCGTCGTCAATGCTTTCGTCAATTTCTGCACTCGGCGCACAGAATATCGGCGCAGGCAAGCCGCACCGAGCGAAGCTCACACTGCGATATGCCATTATACTCATCCTCTGCTCGGGCGTGGTTGTGATCGGCTTCGTTCAGCTCATTGCGCCTCAGCTTGTCGCTATGTTTGACGACAGCCCCGAAGTTGTTCGGCTCGGCACACAGTATCTGCGCAGTTACGTTGTGGACTATCTATTTGCGGGAATCCATTTCTGTATGTCAGGATACTTCTGCGCAATTGAAAAATCGGGAATTTCATTCCTGCACAATTCGATTTCCATTGTGTGCGCAAGAGTTCCGATCTCATATATTGCATCAATTAAATTTCCAACCACGCTCTTCCCGATGGGATACGCCGCACCGTGCGGTTCCCTGCTTTCGATTATCATCTGCGTTATCGCATACATTGTGATCAACAAAAAGGAAAAGACGGAGGCGATTCAAAATGGATAAAAGCTCGCTGTTTTCAATCGGCGATATTTCAAAAATTTTTCATCTCAGCCCCGGCAGTCTGCGTCACTATGAAACGCTCGGAATACTGATTCCCGAATACGTTGACCCAGAAAGCAATTACAGATATTACAGCGCCAGGCAATTTGAGATTCTCAACACAGTGCGGTATCTGCGTGCGCTCGATATGCCGCTGCCGCAGATTGCCGATTTTTTCAAGAACAGAGATATTGATGTTATCGAGGACAAGCTCCTGATCCAAAAACAACAGGTTATTCAGAAGAAAAAGGAGCTTGAAAATATTGAGAAGAAAATCAACAACCGTTTGCGGCAAATTGCCGATGCCAAGAGCTCGGAGCTTGATATAATAAGGGAATTTATCTGCCCGCCGAGCCGTTTGATACGGTTTAGAGGTTCTTTGAAGCTGAGAAATCAGGATGAAATTGAGGCGTCCGTCAGTATGCTCAGCGAGAGGGAGGACGAGCCCGTTGTTTTCCTCGGCAAGGTCGGATTTGGCATCTCGGAGGAAAACCTGCTGAGAGGGGACTACGATAAATACGATTACATTTTTCTTGTAATTGAGGATGAGGATAAATACAGCGGCAAGATTGAAACAATTCCCGAAAGTTCCTGTGTGTCGGTACGTTTCCGTGGCAGTCACGGCGAGGCGGCATTGCAATACAAAAAGCTCTCGGAATATATGAAAAATAAGGGCCTGAAAATTGCCGGATCCTCTCGGGAAATTACAATGATCGACTACGGACTGACAAATGACACGGAGAAATTCGTGACAGAAATCACAATTCCCGTAAAAAAATAAAAAATTTTTATTTAACCTATTGACAAGGTAGGTAAATTGTGCTATTATACATCCAACCTAATAAATGAGCGGGAGGTAAGCAAGATGAAAAACATTTCTTCAATGCTTTTTGTGATGTGTATTTGCGAATACACTTCTTTTGCCGTGCCTTCCGATAGTGATAATTTATAAACAAACTAACGGAAAGTCGCAAAGGCTTTCCGTTTTTTAATAGGTGATAATATGAACAACATTTTTGAAAAGCTGCTGAGACAAAATTTCAGATTCGGACGAATGTAATTCTTACTTGTACAAAAACATTTTAAAAAAATTTTTAACAAGAAAGGAAAATTATTATGTCAGATTATAAATTTGAAACGCTTCAGCTTCACGTAGGTCAGGAGAATCCCGACCCGGCAACGGATTCAAGAGCCGTTCCCATCTATGCAACAACATCATATGTTTTCAAGGATTCCGCACAGGCGGCTGGCCGTTTCGGTCTTACCGAGGGCGGCAACATATACACAAGACTGATGAATCCGACCTCGGACGTTTTCGAGAAGAGAATCGCCGCTCTTGAGGGCGGTGCGGCGGCACTTGCCACTGCTTCGGGTTCTGCGGCAATCTCATACGCAATTCAGAATATTGCCGTTGCGGGAGACCATATAGTTTCTTCAACGAACCTTTACGGCGGCACACATAATCTTTTTGCCAACACACTCAAGGAGCAGGGACTCAACACAACCTTTGTTGATCCCTCGGAACCCGAGAATTTTGAAAAGGCAATTCAGCCGAACACAAAGCTCCTCTATGCGGAGACCCTCGGCAATCCCAATTCCGATGTTATCGACCTTGAGGCAATCGCCGCAATCGCACACAAGCACGGTATTCCGTTCATTGTTGACAGCACTTTTGCAACGCCTTACCTCATCCGTCCGATTGAGCACGGCGCAGACATCGTCGTTCACTCGGCAACCAAATTCATCGGCGGTCACGGCACAGTAATGGGCGGCGTTGTTGTTGATTCGGGTAAATTTGACTGGGCACAGAACGACAAATTCCCGGGACTTTCAAAGCCGAATCCGTCGTATCACGGCGTCGTATTCACCGAGGCTTGCGGCAATCTTGCATATATCCTCAAGCTCCGCACAACCTTGATGAGAGACCAAGGCGCAACAATTTCTCCGTTTAACTCGTTCCTGCTTCTTCAGGGACTTGAGACCCTTTCACTCAGAGTTGAGCGCCACGTTGAAAATGCTCTCAAAGTTGTTGACTTCCTCAAAAACCATCCTCAGGTTGAAAGAGTTAACCACCCCTCACTTGCAACCGGCAAACAGAAAGAGCTCTATGACAAATATTTCAAGAAAGGTGCAGCTTCAATCTTCACCTTTGAGATAAAGGGCGACGCCGAGACGGCAAAGAAATTCACAGAGAGCCTCAAGCTGTTCTCACTTCTTGCGAACGTAGCGGACGTTAAATCGCTCGTTATTCATCCGGCATCGACAACCCATTCACAGCTTTCCGAAGAGGAGCTTCTCTCCTGCGGAATTAAGCCGAACACCGTTCGTCTTTCGATCGGCACAGAGCATATTGATGATATCATCGCCGATCTTCAGCAGGGCTTTGATGCAGTTAAATAAGATTTTCCTTCTCATTTCTTCCCCCTATATAAATGAAAGCTCCGATCTTTTCGATCGGAGCTTTTGTTGATGCTTAGTTTGAATACGGATGGAAGAATCTGTCGAATACATTATATCCGAGTGCAACATACTTGAAGAGCCAAATAATCGGATTGAAGCGGAAGAAGAGCCAATCCGTTACGGTTGCAAGTCCTCTGAGGAATGTTGAAATATCGTGCGTTTCGGGAACCTCAACGGGAGTAAACTCCTCACCCTCAACATTGAGAACGAACGGCTGAGCGTAGCAGATTCCGTTCTCGCCCGTGATATAAAATCTTATATAAAGATACGGATCATTAAGGAGCTCATCGCTGTAAAGATTAAGCGTTGCAGTGCCGTTTGTGATATTTTCCTCACGCTTGATAACATTGCCGTTTGATACCCACGTGATGCGGTCGAAGTTTGTGCCCTCGATCCTGATTGTACCCTTATCCTGATCAACGTCAATTCGGGTTACCATCGGTGTGTTGTCGAGAAGATAGAGCTTTTCATCGTAAACCTTATCCTCATCAAAGCCCGGCATTTCCTCCATACCGTTGAGCTCAACGCCGTTTGAATAGTGCGAAACAGCAAAGCTCCAACCGTTTTCCATACTTGCACGGACATTTGCCATATCAAAATCCTTCATCATAAGCATAGTATAAGCGTCGTTGAGCGACCTTACATCGTGCGAATCGGAGAAACAGAAGCCCCACGGAACAACACCGTTCGGGATCGTCTTTTGAAGAATCTGATCATAGAGGATTCGGTCACAGCGGGTGTGAGCATCGGTTGCGCTGTTGATACCCATACCTACGCTTGAACCTGCATTGTCAAGGAAAAGACGTGCAAATTTGTTGGCATAGTAATCGTCAACCTTTTGACCGACGTGGTCCGCACTGTCTTTATCGGTATATACATACTCGCCGACGTGAGAGAGCATCGATATACCGCCCGCCTCTCTTACGCCCTTTGACGGAGTTTCGTAATCGCCGTAAACACCTGCAAGACCCTGACCGTAGTCGGAGAAATAACCCGTAAGGTGGCAGTCGGCTTTCGGAGTTGCCATATTGAGCTCAATGCCCTGCGGAACATCCAGCATTCCGTTCTTGTGCGTTCTTTCTGTTGAAGCTGCAGTACCGCTGAGATATGAATCATATTCCTCATCGCTGAGCGGATCTATCGGAGCCATATGGGTGCGCTCATATTTAACAAGACGGATGAGCGGAACAAGATCGGGCACCTTATTCCATCCCTTGTTGATCGTGCCGTGATCCGTCAGTGCAACAACGTCATAGTTGAGGTCATAGTGCATCTGAACAAACTCTTTTATCGTCAGGTAACCGTCGCTTGCATTTGTCTGACAGTGCGGCTGAAATTTATAACTGCCCCATTCGTCCCAATCAACTGCGTCATACGGATTTGTGATTATATATTTCTTACTTTTTGCCGTCGCTCCGATTACGAAAATCTGAGCCATAAGCACAACGCTCAATACCACGGCAATAATCTTTTTTGCCACCTCGTTTACCTCCCAAAATAAACATATTATTTCCTCTATTATGTAGCATTTTATGCAGTTTGTCAACTCGGTTTTTACATTTCAATCGAAAAGTAAAGATTTTATAGCTTTTTCGGAAAAGAGCTTGTGCGAAAACAGAAAAAAATATTCAAGGCTGTTATCTTTCTGTCATCGCAAAATATTTTTTCTATGGAAAGCAAAAAAGAGCCAAAACACAGGATTTTCTGTGTTTCGGCTCTTTTTGTTTTTTATGCGTCGAGCTTGGCTCGCTGTTTTTTGTGTTCAACCAAAGGTGCGGCGCTGTTTTCAACACAATCCTCAGTCACCTGCACGCTGACGATCGACTTGTCGCTCGGTACGGCGTACATAATCGGCATAAGCAGGTTTTCCATAATGGATCGCAGTCCGCGTGCGCCCGTTTTCTTCTCAAGGGTTTTCTTCGCTATCGCCGTGAGAGCTTCGGGAGTAAAGTCAAGCTCAACTCCGTCCATCGAAAGCAGGGATTTGTACTGCTTAACAATGGCGTTCTTCGGCTCGGTGAGGATCTTGACAAGAGCTGTCTCATCAAGCTCCTTGAGCGTTGCGATAACCGGCAGTCTGCCGACAAGCTCGGGGATGATTCCGAACTTTGTTATGTCCTGCTGAACCACCTTTGACATGGCGTTTTCAACGGTAAAGGCTTCCTTATCCTTTATATCCGCCTCAAAGCCGAGTGCGGAACCGCCGATTCGCTTCTCGACGATTTTCTCAATTCCGTCAAATGCTCCGCCGCAAATGAAGAGAATGTTTGAGGTGTTGACCTGTATGCACTCCTGCTGGGGATGCTTCCTGCCGCCCTGTGGAGGTACGTTTGCAACAGTGCCCTCAACGATTTTCAGCAAAGCCTGCTGAACTCCCTCGCCGCTTACATCACGTGTAATTGACGGATTTTCCGACTTTCTCGCAATCTTGTCGATCTCGTCGACATAGATTATGCCACGCTCAGCCTTTTCAATGTCGAAATCGGCGGCTTGAATCAGTCTGAGAAGAATGTTTTCAACATCCTCGCCGACATAGCCCGCCTCGGTGAGCGTTGTTGCGTCCGCAATAGCAAACGGAACGTCAATTATCTTCGCAAGAGTCTGCGCAAGCATCGTCTTTCCTACACCCGTCGGTCCGAGGAGAAGAATGTTGCTCTTCTGTATCTCGACATCGGATTCCTCACGCTTGAAAACTCTCTTATAGTGATTGTAAACTGCGACGCTGAGAGTGACCTTAGCTTCGTCCTGTCCGATAACGTATTCATCGAGACCCTTTTTGATCTCCATCGGTGTCGGAAGTCGGAAGTCCTTAGCCTGTTTCTTCCTGGCTCTGCCTGCCGCCGCCTGTTCCTCTGCCATAATCGCACTGCAAAGATCAATGCACTCATTGCAGATGTAAACGCCCGGACCTGCGATTATTTTATCGACCTGTCCGTCCGTCTTGCCGCAAAAAGAACAGCGAACGCTTTTTTCACGTCTTTCATCATCTCTTGGCATCGTTACACCCCTGATTTATCTTTTGTAAAGAACCTTATCAACAAGGCCGTAGTCCATGGCCTCCTGAGCCGTAAGGTAGTTGTCACGCTCAGTATCAATTGCGATCTGCTCGATCGGCTTGCCTGTATTCTCGGCAAGGATCTGATTGAGCTTTTCTCTTGTCTTGAGGATCTGATCGGCAACGATCTTGATCTCGGTTGCCTGACCCTGAGCGCCGCCGAGCGGCTGATGAATCATAATTGTGCTGTTCGGGAGAGCAATTCTCTTGCCCTTTGCGCCCGATGAAAGCAGAAATGCGCCCATCGAAGCCGCCATACCCATACAGATTGTTGAAACATCGCATTTGATGTACTGCATCGTGTCATAAATCGCAAAGCCTGCGGTAACCGATCCGCCCGGGCTGTTGATGTAAAGGCTGATGTCCTTATCGGGATCCTGTCCCTCGAGGAAAAGCATCTGAGCAACAACAAGGCTTGCGGTTGCATCATTGACTTCATCGGAAAGAACTATAATTCTGTCGCTGAGAAGTCTTGAAAAAATATCGTATGAACGTTCGCCTCTGTTTGTCTGTTCGATAACATAAGGTACCAGTGCCATATTTATTCCTCCGTTCTTAGTGTTTTGGTGTCATAATAGTGCAAATGAATGGCAAAGAGCCATCCATCCGCATTAATTATAATCATTTATAAGCAAAATTATTCAGCGTCTGCCGGCTTTTCTTCTTCTTTCTTTGCGGCAGCTTTCTTTGTTGTCTTCTTCGGCTTCTCTGCTACGATAGCCTTAGCGTTTGCAACAAGGAAATCGACTGTCTTCTTGCCGACAACGTCTTTCTTAACATCCTCAACGTTAACCCACTTCTTAACCTGCTCAACGTCAAGCTGATACATATCTGCCATTTCCTTGAGCTGTGCCTCAGCCTCCTCATCGGTTGCCTCGATCTTCTCAAGCTCGGCGATCTTCTCAACTGCAAGCTGGAGCTTAACCTGCTTAACGGCATTGTCCCTCATACTTGCCTTAAACTTGTCTCTGTCCATACCCATATACTGGAGATATGTGTCAAGCGGAATACCCTGCTGAGCAAGTCTGTTCTCGTAGTCCTTAACATCGTCCTCGAGCTTGTTGTCATACATAACCTCGGGGATCTCGCCCTCAACGAGATCAACGACCTTTTCAAGAACTGCGCTCTCGAAGTCCTTCTCGACATCCTCTTTCTTCTTATCGGAAAGCTCTGCCTTGATCTTCTTCTTGAGTTCGGCGAGTGTATCAACCTCATCGTCAACGTCCTTTGCGAAATCGTCGTCAAGAGCCGGAAGCTCCTTCATCTTGATCTCGTGAAGAACAACCTTGAACACTGCTTCCTTACCTGCAAGCTCGGGAGTGTACTCGGTCGGGAATGTAACGTTTACGTCAAACTCATCGCCTGTCTTGTGACCGATGATCTGATCCTCGAAGCCGGGGATGAACTGACCCGATCCGAGTGTAAGCTCATAATTCTCGCCCTTGCCGCCGTCGAATGCAACGCCGTCAACAAAGCCCTCAAAGTCGATAACTGCGATATCGTTCTTCTTAGCCTTTCTGTCGTCAACGGTAACAACACGTGCGTTTCTCTCCTGCATGGAAGCAAGCTCTTTCTTAACGTCGTCTGCGCAGACTGAAGCGTCACCCTTGTCCGCCTCGATGCCCTTATAGTTTGCAATCGAGATTTCCGGCTTAACGGTAACCTTCATTGTCATCTCAACGCCGTCCTTGCCGATCTTTGTAACGTCAAGGTCGTGGGGAGCGGCAACAGGCTCAATGCCTGCCTCTTTGATAGCGTCGCTGACAACGCCGGGATATACGATATCAAGCGCATCCTCGAAGAATACGCCCTCGCCGTAGAACTTTTCAATCATTTTAAGCGGAGCCTTACCCTTACGGAAACCGGGAAGCTGAATCTTGTTCTTCTGCTTGTTATAAGCCTGAAGAATTGCCTTGTTGAAGTCCTCGCCGCTTACGCTGACTTCAAGAGTGTAGATGTTTGTTTCTGTCTTGTTAGCTGATTTTAACATTAAAAACTTCCTCCTGTGTGGTACTCGGGAGCATACATACTCCCACAAATACCTATTAACTTTTGTATTATAGCAGATGTTTTCAGCTTTTTCCATACCTTTTTCAAAAATTTTTCTTATTTAAGGAATTATTTTTTATGTTTTTGCCTTACATAATACGAAAAAGGTCAAAAAAGGTCGATTCCGACAGATTTTCTGTCCGATCAGACTTTTTTGCCGCATCGAATCAAAAAGCGTATTTTTCTGTCGCAACGATGAGATTAACCGACGATTGAGACGGTTAACGGAGTATTTTTTGTAACAAAGTACACAAACTGCATAGTAAAATTCTACATTCAGTTTGAATATATTAATCAAAGACTGCTTGAATTTTATCTTTCTTTTTGATACAATATATAATGTATAATAATAAAGTTACCAGAGGTGACTCAATGAAAAAGAATAAAACAAATATAAACGACGTTCCTCTTTATCTCTTCCATAAGGGGCAGAACGCCAAGACATATGAATTTCTCGGTTCACACCGTTCGGGCAAGGACGGGGTTGTGTTCCGTGTCTGGGCACCCCATGCGGCGGCGGTCAGCGTGGTAGGCGATTTCAACGAATGGGATCCCGAAAAAAATCCTATGAAAAAGCTCGAGGACAACGCTGTTTGGGAGTGTAAAATCAAAGGAATAAAGCAGTTTGACAACTATAAATACTGTATAACCACGCAAACGGGCGAGCTTCGCTACAAGGCAGATCCCTACGGTTTTCACGCCGAGACCCGTCCCGAGACTGCCTCAAAGTTTTACGATATTGACGGCTACGCTTGGAAAGATGAAAAATGGATGGCAAAAAGAAAGACAACCAACGTCTATGAAAGCCCTGTAAACATCTATGAGGTGCACGCAGGCTCCTGGAAACAGCACGAGGACGGAAATTTTCTTTCTTACCGTCAATTAGCAGACGAATTGACAAAATATGTCAAGGATATGGGATATACTCATATTGAGTTGCTTCCGATATGCGAGCATCCGTTTGACGGATCGTGGGGATATCAGGTAACGGGTTATTTTGCACCGACGTCACGTTACGGCGAGCCGAAGGACTTTATGTACTTCGTTGATAAGTGCCACCGTGAGGGCATCGGCGTTATTCTCGACTGGGTGCCCGCCCATTTTCCGAAAGACGCACACGGACTTTATGAATTTGATGGCCAGAGCTGTTACGAATACGACGATATCCGCAAGGGCGAGCATTTGCAGTGGGGCACAAAGATTTTTGACTACGGACGTAATGAAGTCAGGAGCTTTCTCACCTCATCGGCGATGTTCTGGCTTGAAAAATATCACGTCGACGGACTGCGTGTTGACGCCGTTGCCTCAATGCTCTACCTTGATTACGGCAGGAACGACGGCGAGTGGATTGCCAATAAAAACGGTGGCAGAGAGAACCTTGAGGCTGTGGAGTTTTTACAGAATCTCAACATCTCAATCTTCCGTGAGCATCCCGACGTTATGATGATCGCCGAGGAGAGCACATCGTGGCCGCTGGTTTCAAAGCCCGTCTGCGACGGAGGACTCGGATTCAACTTCAAATGGAATATGGGTTGGATGAATGACTGCCTGAAATATTTTTCTATGGACGGCATCTTCAGAAAGTTTAACCACAACTGCCTGACGTTCTCGTTCTTCTATGCCTTTTCGGAAAACTTTGTGCTTCCGATTTCACATGACGAGGTTGTTCACGGCAAATGCTCGATGATCGGTAAAATGCCGGGCGAATATGACGAAAAATTTGCAGGACTCAGAGCGTTCTACGCTTATATGGCTGCTCATCCGGGCAAAAAGCTCCTGTTTATGGGTCAGGAATTTGCCCAGTTCATCGAGTGGAATTACAAGCAGGGACTTGACTGGCTGCTGCTCGACTATGAAAAGCACGCAAAGATGCAGTCATATGTGCGCACGCTGAACAAGCTCTATCAAAAGAACAGTCCCCTCTGGCAGATCGACTACGACTGGGAGGGATTCAACTGGATCAGCAACGATGATGTTGACAATTCCGTCATTTCTTTCAGAAGAATCGACAGGGATAAAAAGGAAATTATTGCGGTCTGCAACTTCACCAATGTTGAGCGCAGCGGCTACCGAATCGGCGTACCGAGGGCGGGAACCTACAAGGTTATTCTCAACACCGACGCCGAGGAGTTCGGCGGCAGCGGCAAGGGCACCGCAGTTAAAGTAAAGAGTGAAAAAATTCCGATGCACGGCTTCGACAACAGCATAGCGCTTGACCTTGCGGGACTGAGTGTTATCTACCTGACGCCGCCGGCAAAGAGAAAAACAACAAAGAAAAATACGACTGAAAAAGTCAGCAAATAAAGGAGGAATAGTAATGTCCCGAAAACATGAATGTATCGCAATGCTCCTCGCAGGCGGACAGGGAAGCCGCCTCGGTATTCTTACAAAGAACATTGCAAAGCCCGCCGTTCCCTACGGCGGTAAATACCGAATTATTGATTTCCCGCTTTCAAACTGCGTAAACTCCGGCATATATACTGTCGGCGTTCTCACCCAGTACCAGCCGCTTGAATTAAACGACTACATCGGCAACGGACAGGCATGGGATCTTGACCGTGCCGACGGCGGCGTTCACATTCTCTCCCCCTATCAGCAGATATCGGGTACCGAGTGGTATAAGGGAACCGCCAACGCAATTTATCAGAACATCAACTTCATCGACAGATATGATCCGGAGTATGTGCTCGTTCTCTCGGGCGACCATATCTATAAGATGGATTATTCCAAGATGATTTCTTTCCACAAGGAGAAGAATGCGGACTGCACAATCGCTATGCTTGAGGTTCCGTGGGAGGAGGCTTCCCGTTTCGGACTTATGCTCGTCAACGACGACGGCTCAATCGCCGAGTTTGAGGAGAAGCCGAAAAATCCACGTTCAAACAAGGCATCGATGGGCGTTTACGTTTTCTCGTGGAAAAAGCTCAGACAGTACCTGCTTGACGACGAGGCAAATCCGAACTCCAGCAACGACTTCGGCAAGGATCTTATCCCTGCAATGCACGCCGCTCACGAGAGACTTTTCGCCTATGAATTTGACGGCTACTGGAAAGATGTCGGAACAATCGACAGCCTTTGGGAGGCTAACCTTGACCTGCTGAATCCGAAGGTTGATCTCGATCTTACGGACACAAGCTGGAAAATCTATGCCAAGGATCCGATCACGGGACCGCATTATGTTTCCGACACCGCTAAGGTTCAGAACTCTATGGTTGCCGAGGGCTGTGAGATTGAGGGCGAGGTTGATTTCTCCGTTCTCTTTGCAAACGTCACTGTCGAGGAGGGCGCAATCGTCAAGGATTCGATCGTTATGCCCGGCAGTGTGATCAAAAAGGGTGCGGTCGTTCAGTATGCGATCGTTGCCGAGAATGTCACCGTTGAGGAGGGCGCTAAGGTCGGCAAACGTCCCGAGGAGATGGAGAACCTCGAGGATTGGGGCGTTTCGGTCGTCGGAATGGGCGTCAACATCGGCAAGGGCGCAACGGTTGAGCCGAAAGCAATGATCGGCGAAGATGTAAAGGAGGCGTAAACAATGAGAGCAAATAATGTACTCGGACTTATATTTTCAAATACATACGATAATTATCTCAGTGAGATAACGTCGGTTCGCTCCATGGGTTCCGTGCCTTACGGCTGTCGCTACCGTTTGATCGACTTCCAGCTTTCCGCTATGGTTAACAGCGGCATCGGCAAGGTCGGTATCATCACAAAGAGCAACTATCAGTCCCTTATGGATCACGTCGGACACGGCAGAGCCTGGGATCTTTCAAGGAAAAACGGCGGACTTTATCTTCTTCCGCCTTTCAATATCGGCACAACGGGTATCTACTCCAACAAGATCGAGGCTATCTCGAGCGCGATGAACTTCCTGCGCAATTCGGAGGAGGAGTACGTCCTTATGTCCGACTGCAATACGATTTACAACGTAGATTTCAGGGATATGTTTGACCGTCACTTAAAGACGGGCGCAGATATAACGATCGCCTACAAGCACACCGCCGCTCCCGCAATCCGTGAGCTTACAAAATTCGAGCTTGCGGGCGACGGCAGAATCACATCAATAAGCCGCAGAACTGACGACGAGGCAAACTATTCGCTGAACGTTATCTTTATGAGAAAATCTCTTCTTGAGAGACTTATCTCGGAGGCGATCGGTCTCGGATATCATTCGTTCACCGAGGACGTTCTTCAGAAGAATATCAAGTCGCTGAAGATTTACGGCTGTGAGTTTGACGGCTATGTCAGGACGATCGACGGTATTCAAAGCTACTTTGAGGCGAATATGGATCTTCTCAAAAAGGAGAACCGCAAATCGCTCTTCTCAAAGGAAAAGCCTGTATTCACAAAGGTCAAGGACGATGTTCCCGCTATCTACGGTCTCGATTCGCACGCTTCAAATTCGCTTATTGCGGACGGCTGTGTGGTCGAGGGCACGGTTGAGAACAGCGTTCTGTTCAGAGGCGTTCATATCGGCAAGGGTGCGGTTGTCAAAAACTGCGTGCTTATGCAGAACGCATATATCAGCGACGACGTCAAGCTCAACTGCGTAATCGCCGACAAGAATGTAGTTATCAAGCCCAACAAAAATCTTTCGGGCGATGTCAAGTTCCCTGTATTCATCGGAAAGGGAATAGTAATCTGAGAAAGGATGAGATAGATGAAAGTTTTATATGCTTCCTCCGAAGCTCTCCCGTTTATGGCGAGCGGCGGACTCGGCGATGTTGCGGGCTCACTGCCGCATGCGCTGAGAAAAAGGCTTATCGGCTGCCGTGTAGTTATGCCGATGTATGATACGATCAAGCAGGAGCTCAAGGACAAGATGAAGTTCATCACTCACATCTCCGTCCCCGTTGCCTGGAGACGTCAGTACTGCGGAATTTTTGAGGCAAAGTACAACGGCGTTATATATTATCTTCTTGATAATCAGTATTATTTCAAGCGTGACACAATCTACGGTCACTATGATGATGCGGAGAGATTTGCATTTTTCTCACGTGCCGTTCTTGAGATAATTCCCTACATTGATTTCAAACCCGACATTATCCATTGCAATGACTGGCAGACGGCTCTTACTCCCGTTTACTACTCTGCAATGTATGCAAACTCACCGGGTTATGAAAACATCAAAACGATTTTCACAATTCACAACATTCAGTATCAGGGAATTTACGGCAAGGAGCTTCTTGAGGATGTTCTCGGAATCCCTGCCAACAAGGCTTCCCTGCTCGAATATGACGGATGCGTAAACTTTATGAAGGGCGCTATTGAATGCGCCGACAAGGTTACGACCGTCAGCCCGTCCTATGCCGATGAAATTCTTGACCCGTGGTATTCGCACGGTCTTGATTCAATCCTCAATGACCGCCGCTATAAGCTCAGCGGAATACTTAACGGTATTGACACGGTAGGATACGATCCCGCAACAGACAAATGCATCAAGGCTAATTTCTCCGCCGACGATGTTTCGGGCAAGAAGATTGACAAAGAGGAGCTTCAGAAAGAAATGGGACTTCCTGTTAAGCCGGGCGTTCCCGTAATCGGAATGGTTACAAGACTTGTTTCCCATAAGGGACTTGATCTTGTCAAGGGTATTCTTGATGAACTGCTTGCAACATCCGAGATGCAGCTGGTTGTTCTCGGTTCGGGCGACTATGAATACGAAAGCTATTTCCGTTGGATTGCCGACAAATATCCCGACAAGGTCGGCTTGAGAATCGGTTTTGTTCCCGAGCTTGCAAGAAAGATTTATGCAGGAGCGGATATGTTCCTTATGCCGTCAAAGAGTGAGCCCTGCGGACTTTCCCAGATGGTTGCGCTCCGTTACGGCACGGTTCCGATCGTTCGTGAGACCGGCGGATTGAGAGATTCAATCACCGACTGCGGCGACGGCAAGGGCAACGGCTTCACCTTCAAGAGCTACAACGCTCACGATATGCTCGACGCTATCCGCCGTGCGCTTACCCTCTACTACAACGGAGATTGGAGTACCCTCGTTCTCCGTGCGCTCAACTGTGATTTCAGCTGGGGACGCTCTGCGAACGCTTACATCCGACTTTATAAGGAAACATTAAAAGGCTGAATAAAAATCAAACTGTCCCGGCGAACTCCGTCGGGGCAGTTGTAAAGGAATACATATTATATGAAATCATATTACATTCAACTCATCCGCAACGGACTGACCGAGGGCAACGTCAGCGGAAAATATGTCGGTCACATTGACGAGCCGCTCAGCGATGAGGGAATCGCTCAGATCGAGCAGATGAAAAAGGACTACAAATATCCTCCTGTTGACGCAGTTTTTGCAAGCCCGCTGTCACGCTGTACTCAAACGGCGAAAATTATCTATCCGAATTGCGAACCCATCGTTATAAACGGACTGATTGAATACAACTTCGGCGAATTTGAGGGTAAAACGGCGGAGGAATTGCAGGATCACCCTGTTTTTCCCGACTGGCTGGCAGGCAAAAAGGGCGTTGAACCGCCGTTCGGCGAGAGCAACGACGAGTTTGCAAACCGAATCGCAAACGCATTTATAAAGATCGTTGACGGACTGATCGAGACGGGCGTTACGCACACGGCGATTATCACCCACGGCGGAGTTATTATGGCTCTTCTGACACTGTTCGGACTGCCGCAGGCTCCGATGCACGAGTGGCTGACTCCCGGCGGATGCGGATACACAATAAGAATAACGCCCTCACTTTGGTCGCAGGGACGCAAGGTTGAGGTTATCGCTCAGATTCCCGAGGTTGAGGGCGAAAAGGACAGCTTCGGTCCGGATGACGACTTCAATGTTGAGGATTATATTAACGATTAAGAATATTTCGTTCAAGAAATAAGGAGCGTTTAAATGAATAAATACAGAACGGTTATAAAAACAAATAAATTTCCTCAGCTCACACGCAGGGTTTTCACAACGGCGGACGGGCTGAAATCGGATAACATTACCGCAATGCGCTTTGACAACAACGGCGTTCTTTTCGTCGGTACGGATAAGGGTCTTGCACGTTTTGACGGTGAGAAATTTTCTCCCGTTGCGATCGGCGCAAAGGATCCGTCAATTTCAATGATTTATTTCAACGAAAAAAATCATATGTTTGTCGGCGTAGGCAACTCGATGCTTGAATTTGACGGCAAGAAGAAAGTATCCGAGAAAAAATTCAGCTCCAAGCTCGTTGACGTCAAGGTTGATCTTGACGGTGCAACGTGGATTCTTACCGAGAGTGTTCTCTACAAGCTCGGTGAAAACGGCTATGATATCGAAATAGGTGTTCCCGGAAAGGGAAGCTGTCTTGCCGTTTATAAAAACAACAAGGTTTATGTCGGAACAGAGGGCGGCGGACTTCACGCTCTCGTCGGCAAGCGCTGGCACTGGTCGGAGCTTATGGAGGGTGTAACGGGTATTCTCAGCAACACGATCACCTGCCTTTACATAGATCCCGTCGGCAGCATCTGGGTCGGCACCGACAAGGGCGTTTGCGTATATGACGACAGCAGCTATTGGCTCGATCATTCAAAAATCGACGGTCTGCCCGAGGCTCATATTACGGGTATGGCGATCGCCGAAAACGGAGATAAATATTTTTCGACAACAACAGGTCTCATTCATCAGCACAACGGCAGACTTTCCTACTACGGCTACAAGCGCTGGCTTCCGAGCCCAAATGCAACGGGAGTTGCGATTTCTCCCGACGGCTCCGTCTGCGTTTCGACCGACAAGGGCATCAGCCTCTTTGAGACTAAGATGATATCACTTAGAGAAAAGGCAGCAATACTCCGTGCTCAGACGGAGAAATATAACGTTCGTTACGGCTATGTTATTGACCGTGACCTTGAGCACGAGGGAGTTCTCTCAACGGACGAGGGTCACATCCTCGCCTCCGACAACGAGGGACTTTGGACAGGACTTTATGTTGCGGCGCTTTGCTTTGAATATGCCTGCACAAAGGATCCCGAGGTTCGCAAGGACGCTCACAGAAGCCTGCTTGCGATGATCCGCCTGACCGAGATTACGGGCATTGAGGGATTTTTTGCACGTGCGATAAGATATGCCGACGCAGTTGACTACGGCACAGGCGCACGCCACGAATGGCACGTCACAAAGGATGCCGAGGGCAGGGAGTGCGAATGGCTCGGAGAGACCTCCTCGGACGAGGTTGTCGGTCATTTTTACTGCTATGCTAACTATTTCGACCTTGTTGCCGACGATGAGGAAAAGAAGCTCATTGCCGACACGGTAAGGAAGATACTCGACCATATAATCGACCACAATTTCCATCTTGTCGACACCGACGGACTGCCGACCACATGGGCAAACTGGGATCCCGACCTGCTCAACAACGATCACAAGTGGGTCTATGAAAAGGGCACGAACTCACTCCAGATGCTCACATTTCTGAAGATCGGATACCATATCACGGGCGACGAAAAGTACGAAAAGCTCTTTGTTGAGCTCGCCGGCAAAAAGCACTTTGCAATGAATCTTATGCAGTATAAGATTCCCGACGGACATCTTCTGCACATTGACGACAACCACGATTTTCTGATGATTTCGCTTCTGATGAAATATACGGATGATCCGAACCTCCGTTCAATCTTCGCAATGGGACTGGCCCATCACTGGGAGGACGAAAAAGTCGAAAGAAACGCATTTTTCAACTTTGTCTACGGCGCAGTAACGGGCGAGTGGTACAATGCGGATGATTGCATTGATGAGCTTATGGATATGCCGACAGATCAGGTTATGTGGCAGCTTTACAACAGCTATCGCAAGGATCTGAAATGGGATATGGCTCCGGCGGATATCGGTATGCCGCCTCAGCTCTTTGAACCGCTTCCGGCTCACGAGAGAAGAATAACAAGCAACGACAGCAACCGCTTCACCGTTGATAGCGGTGCGGAGGACGTCGCTCAGGAGATATTCAAAAAATCCGACGAGCCGACAGCTTACACGATGTTCCCGGGAACAGGCAACGACAAGGGACTTGTACTGAAAACCTGCACAAACTTTACTCATCCTTACTGGTTTGCAAGATATTACGGTCTTATTGAGGACTGCGAATAAGGAGTGAATGAAATGGGGAAAAAGATTATTGTTGCCGGAGGAGGTCACGGCGGAATCGCCGCCGCAGCCATCCTTGCCGAGCAAGGCTTCGACGTCACGGTTTACGAGAGAAACAAGCGTGAGGATATGGGCTATGACTGGACGGATATTTTCGACCGCAAGGGTCTTTTGGTCTGCGGAATGGAAATGCCGACCGAGGATAAATACCGTCTGAAAAACGATATGACTTTCTTCAGTCCGTCACGCAAGAAAAAGATAAAACAGCATGTTCCCGAGGATCAGCTTGAGATCCAGATGGAGCGCAAGGATATTTACGACCACATCATCGCTCACGCCGAAAAATGCGGAGTCAAATTTGTTTATGAAACCGAAATTCTCGCCCCCGTTATGCTCGGCGGCAGAGTTGCGGGCATAAAAACCGAGGATGAGACTGTCTATGCCGACCTTGTAATCGACGCCGCAGGAATCAATTCACCTATCCGCAAAAATCTTCCCGATGCGCTCGGAATCCAGAAAGAGCCCGATAAATACGATACTTTCTACGTCTACCGCGCATTTTATAACAAAACAGCACCCGTCGAGGACGATAAATACAGGGTTTATCTTCTCTTTGACAACGAACAGCAGATTTGCTGGGTTGCCGACGATGAGGAATATACCGATGTCCTGATCGGCAGATTTACTCCGCTGACCGACGAAGAGGTTGAGAAAACTCTCGGAAAGCTCCGTGAGCTTAACGACGACCTCGGCACGGAGCGTCTCAGAGGCGGACAGTATGTCACAATCCCCGTCCGTCAGCCGCTCGGACTTCTCGTTGCGGACGGATATGCGGCGATCGGCGACAGTGCGTTTATGACCGTTCCGATCATCGGTTCGGGAATCGCAAACAGCTTTAAGGCGGCAAGACTTCTTGCTGACGCAGTGCTTGCCGATACCGATGAGCTTTTCAGCGCCGACACACTGTGGAAATATCAGCGAGATTTTTATAAAAAGCTCGGTTCGGGACTTGCTCCGATTGCGATCATCAAGCTGATGGTTGCACGCTTCTCTCCAAAGGATCTCGACTATTTCTTCGATAACGACATCCTCAATTCCGAGGATATGACGATCGGAGCAGACACGAACAGCATAATGTGCTTTATTGAAAAGCTGATGAATTTCAATTCGCTCAAGCTCAAGGTAAAGGGTGTAATGAGCGACTTCGTGCTTTCAAAAAAGGTTCTCGGAATGAATACGAGAATCGCCGCCGTTATGGCGATAACAAAGGCTATGCCCGTTCGATACGACCGCAAGCGTGTGCAGTCGTGGGTCGAGGGATATAATAAATGCTTTAAAATTGATTAAGGAGTGTTAAAATGTTTTCCTTTATGAACTGTATCGGTCAGCTCCTCAGCGGATTTCTGACCATCGTTTTCACGGCTCTGTTCAGCCTTTCGTCGCTTCTCGGCGGAATCAAGCAGGAGCTTCCGAAAACTCCCGAGGATTTCACACCCGTTCTTCGTTTTGTCGTTTGCAGTGACGTTCATCTCGACTGCACAAACGACCAGAACAGAGAAACAAAATTCCAGGCTGTTTTCACCGACTCATACAAGTATGCCGCAAAGAGCAGCTACAAAAAGGTTGACGCCGTAATCGTCGCCGGTGACTTTGCAAACAGAGGTCGTGACGAGGAATATATCCGTTTCAACGAGCTTGTCAACAAGAATATTAAGCCGGAAACTCAGCTTTTGACCTGCCTCGGCAACCACGAATTTATCAGCTACCGTGACTACGACGCAACAATCGCATATGAAAGATACAAGGCTCTCATCAATGAGAACATTGATACTCACGTTGTGATCAACGGCTATCATTTCATCGGCGTTTCCTATGATGACAACGGCAAGACATTCAAGGGTAAGACCGAATGGCTTGACGCTCAGCTTAAAGAGGCGTCAAAGGACACTCCCGACAAGCCGATCTTCGTTTATCAGCATCCTCATCCGACAGCTACGGTTTACGGCAGCATCAACTGGAGCGATGTTGATATCAGAGCGGTTCTTACAAAATATCCGCAGGTCATCGACTTCTCGGGTCACTCACATTACACCTCGACCGATCCCCGCTGTGTATGGCAGGGCTCATTCACAGCAATCGGAACAGGTTCGACCTGCGCTCTTATGAGCAACCTTAACTACTTCGGTCACGATGAGGACGCACCCGGTGACAGCGGCGCATGCTGGATCGTTGAGGTCGACGCAAGCGGCAACACGAGACTTCAGCTTTGGGATCTTGCAAATCATCAGTTCTTTGAGAAGAACGAATATTATTTTGTTAACAGCACCAAACCGACAACCCATAAATATACATGGGGCAACCTCAAATCTCTTGATACCGCTCCGCAGTTCCCCGAGGGAGCAACGATTACGGCAAAGAGAAACGCCGAGGGTAATGTTGTTCTCAGCTTCCCCGACGCAACAGCTTATTGGGGAGCGGAAAACTACAAGATTTCCGTCACAAAGGGATTGGTTAAGGACGTTTGGTCACAGACCGTTGTTTCAAACTATGTCCGCACCGTTTCCGACGGAATGAATGTCGACATCGGCAATCTGGAGGCAGGCACATACACCGTTCGCATCAAGCCGTACAGCCCGTATGCCAAGGGCGGCAAAACCCTTAAAGCAACAATCACGGTTGAATAATCAAATTTTAAAAAACGACTGCATCTGTTAAAAGCTGATGCAGTCGCTTTTTTATATATGTCACATCATCGCCGGTCTTTTTTCTGTATAATAATTCATTCACAATAATTGTTGCAATTTAAAAGCTAAATAGATAATAATATCAAAATTAAGCGGTAAAGTTTGAAATTCTTTGACATTGACAAAAAAGCGACAAATTACTACAATATTTATTACTGTGAATAATTATACGTTTGAGAAGGGACATTATGAAAAAAAAGAAAGTAATTATTGACGCTTTTAAGGCCGCATTTCCACACACAATACCCATTCTTGCGGGCTTTTCGTTTCTCGGATTTTCATTCGGTGTTTTGATGAATGTTTCGGGATTCAGCTTTTGGTATCCGTTTGTAATGAGCATTGTTGTTTTCGGCGGATCAATTGAATTTGTTGCCGTGTCAATGCTTCTTAGCCCGTTCGCTCCGATCCAGACATTTATTATGTCATTGATGATTCAGGCGAGACATCTTTTTTACGGTCTGTCAATGCTCGACAAGTACAAAAATGTCGGCATTAAAAAATATTATCTGATTTTCGGAATGTGCGACGAAACATTCTCAATCAACTGCTCTGCACAGATTCCCGAGGGAATTGACAAGGGCTGGTTTATGACGGCGGTAACTCTGCTCGACCATCTCTACTGGATCAACGGTTCACTGATCGGCGGACTTGTCGGATCGCTCATCCCATTTGACACAAAGGGTCTTGATTTTGTTATGACGGCTATGTTTGTTGTAATTTTCCTTGACCAATTGATGAAAGAAAAGAAGCATTACACATCGCTGATCGGACTTTTCGCATCGGTTGTATGTCTGCTCATCTTCGGCGCCGATTCGTTTATGATTCCGACAATGATTTTGATACTTTTGCTTCTTGGATTACTGCGTAAGCCGATTGAGAGAGGGGGCGGACTGGAATGACAGTTACTCAGCAGATTATAACGATAGCAATTACGGCGGTTGCAACGATTATTACAAGATTTCTTCCGTTCGCCGTTTTTCAGTCGAAGAAAAGAGAAACTCCGAAATTCATTGAATACCTCGGCAAGGCATTGCCTGCGGCGGTGTTTGCAATGCTTGTCGTTTATTGCCTCAGAAATGTTGAAATTCTTTCCGGAACACACGGATTGCCCGAACTGATAGCGATTATAGTTGTCATTCTTCTTCACCTTTGGAAGAAGCAGATGCTCCTCTCAATCGCAGGCGGCACGGTTTGCTATATGCTCCTTGTTCAGTTTGTGTTCAAATGAGGCTTGATAAAACCTTACTCCCTCAGTCACGGATACGCCGTGACAGCTCCCCCGGAGGAGGAGCCCACGCTCAAAGATAAATTCTGCTGATATTTTATCTTGTTTTTCCTCTAGGCAGAAGTCTTGTAAAGCCCATCTGTAATGCTCAATATATACCCAACAAATGATATAGACATTGCCGTATCATATGTGTTATAATATTTTATATTCGGTATATCCTTTTATCCGACAACATTTTCTTAAAACGCATTGACTTCATCGGTTAAAAGTGGTAAAGTATTCTATAATACAATTATAATTAAATTTCCCGATACAGCAGGAAGTTACAATATTCAGAGGTGTTAAAAATGGTTATTACCGAGCTTCTTGAAAGAAACGCTCGTCTTTATCCCTCGGACACAGCTCTCGTTGAGGTCAATCCCTCCGTTGAGCGTGACAACGCCGTAACCTGGCGTGAGGCAAGTCTTATCGAAAGTGCAAGTCCCGGAGCTCCGTACCGCCGTGAGCTTTCCTGGAAAGACTTTGACCGCAGGGCAAACAGATTTGCAAATCTTCTGCTCAGCAGAAACATAAAAAGAGGAACCAAGGTTGCAATTCTTATGATGAACTGCATTGAATGGCTGCCGATTTATTTTGGAATCCTCAAGGCGGGCTGTATTGCCGTGCCGATGAACTACCGCTATTCAAGCGATGAAATAAAATACTGTCTTGAGCTGGCAGACGTTGAAGTCTTTATCTTCGGACCCGAATTTATCAGCCGAGTTGACCCGATACATAATGATCTTAAAAATATCAAAATCACTCTTTTCGTCGGCAGTGATACACCCGAATATGCGGAGAACTGTATGACGCTTATTCGCTATTGTTCGTCGTCGCTTCCGCCGATCGCTTTGGACGAGAACGACCACGCCGCAATTTATTTTTCATCGGGCACAACGGGATTTCCTAAGGCGATTCTTCATCGCCATAAGGCGCTCTACTGCTCGTGTCTGACGGAGCAAAAGCATCACGGGCAGACTAAAGACGACGTTTTCCTTTGCATTCCGCCGCTTTATCACACGGGCGCAAAAATGCACTGGTTCGGCAGTCTGCTCTCGGGCAGCAAAACCGTTATTCTCAGAGGAATCAAACCCGAATGGATTCTTCGCACGATTACGGAGGAGAAGTGCACTATCGTTTGGCTTCTCGTTCCGTGGGCGCAGGACATTCTGGACGCAATAGATTCGGGCAGGATCAATCTTGACCATTATCTGCTCGATCAGTGGAGACTTATGCACATCGGTGCACAGCCTGTTCCGCCGAGCCTTATCCACAGATGGAAGAAAATTTTTCCGCATCATCAGTACGACACAAACTACGGACTCAGCGAGTCACTCGGACCGGGCTGCGTTCACCTCGGCGTTGAGAATATTGACAAGGTCGGCGCAATCGGCAAGGCAGGCTATCTTTGGGAGACGAAAATTATCGACGACCACGGCGAACCCGTCAAGCAGGGTGAAGTCGGTGAGCTTGCGGTTAAAGGACCGGGCGTTATGCTCGAATACTACAACAACCCGAAAGCGACCGAGGAAATTCTCAAGGGCGACTGGCTCTACACGGGCGATATGGCACGTGAGGATGAGGACGGATTTATCTACCTCGTTGACCGTAAAAAGGACGTTGTTATCTCGGGCGGCGAGAATATTTATCCCGTTCAGATCGAGGACTTCCTGCGCAGAAACGATAAAATCAAGGACGTTGCCGTTATCGGTATTCCCGATCACAGACTCGGCGAAATTACAGCCGCAATTATTGAAATCAAGGACGGTATGACCTGTACCGAGGAAGAGATCAACGAATTCTGCGAGGAGCTTCCGAGATACAAGCGTCCGAAGAGGATTATATTTGAAAAAGTTCCCCGTAACCCGACGGGAAAGATAGAAAAACCTGTACTCAGGGCAAAGTACTGCAAGGGCAGACTTGTCGAGAGCCAGATTACAGGCTAAACAGCAAACGGAGGTTATATAATGAAGCAGTTGATGCTCGGCAACGAAGCGGTTGCCAGAGGACTTTACGAAGCAGGCTGTTCCTTTGTTTCCAGTTATCCGGGTACCCCGAGTACGGAAATTACCGAATATGCCGCAAAGTACAAAGAGATCTATGCGGAGTGGGCGCCCAATGAAAAGGTAGCTGTTGAGGCGGCTTTCGGTGCGTGCGTTGCAGGCAAGAGGAGCTTCTGTTCGATGAAGCACGTCGGTCTGAATGTTGCCGCCGACCCCGTTTTCACAATTTCATACACGGGCGTTAACGCAGGTATGATTATCGGTGTTGCAGACGACGCAGGTATGCACAGCTCACAGAACGAGCAGGATTCACGTCACTATGCAATTGCCGCAAAGCTCCCGATGCTTGAGCCGGCAGACGCAGGCGAATCGCTCAGCTTTACAAAGCTTGCATATGAAATTTCAGAGAAATATGACACACCCGTTTTCATTAAAATGTGCACACGAGTTGCTCACTCTCAGAGCGTTATTGAAACCTCGGACAGGGTTGAGACCTCAAAGACATATGAAAAAGACGGTGCAAAATATATTATGATGCCAGGCAATGCAAAGCGCCGCCACCCGATTGTTGAGGCAAGAACCGCCGCTCTCACAGAGTATGCGGAAACTGCCCCGTTCAACCGCATTGAGGACGGCAGCGACCATTCGATCGGTATCATCACATCAAGCACAAGCTACCAGTACGCAAAGGAAGTCTGCGGCGACAAATATCCCGTTCTCAAAATCGGTATGATCAATCCTCTGCCGATCAAGAAGATTCAGGAGTTTGCAAAGTCCGTTGACAAGGTAATTGTTATTGAGGAGCTTGACAGCATAATCGAAACTCACTGCCGCAACATCGGCGTTGAGGTAACAGGCAAGGAGCTGTTCAGCTGTATTGACGAGCTGAGTCAGAACATCGTTGCCGAAAAGCTCGGATTTACTCCCGACTGCGGAAAGAAGCTCGACGAAAACATTCCGGCAAGACCTCCGGTTATGTGCGCAGGCTGTCCGCACAGAGGACTTTTCTATACACTTAAAAAGAATAAGCTCACCGTTTTCGGCGATATCGGCTGCTACACGCTTGGCGCGGTTCCGCCGCTTGCCGCAATCGACACAACCATTTGTATGGGTGCTTCTGTTTCCGGCATTCATGGCTTCAACAAGGCTAACGAGGGCAAGAGTGACGGAAAAACGGTTGCCGTCATCGGTGATTCAACATTTATGCACTCCGGCGTAACGGGACTTATCAACATTGCATACAACGAATCAAATTCAACGGTTATTATTCTTGACAACTCAATTACGGGTATGACGGGTCATCAGCAGAACCCGACAACAGGCTTTAACCTCAAGGGTGATCCGTGCACAAAGATTGACCTTGAAACCCTTTGCCGTTCTGTCGGCATCAAGAGGGTAAGAGTTGTTGATCCGTATAACCTCAAGCAGTGCGACGACGCAGTTAAGGAAGAGCTTGCGGCAGACGAGCCGTCGGTCATCATTTCAAGAAGACCGTGCGCACTTCTTAAATACGTTAAGCATAACGGACCGATCACTGCTGATGCGGATAAATGTATCGGATGTAAGTCGTGTATGAAGATTGGCTGTCCCGCCATCAGCATTGTTGAAGGTAAGGTTAAGATCGACGCAACACTTTGTACGGGATGCGGCGTTTGCGGTCAGCTCTGCAAGCTCGGCGCACTTCCGAACGGAAAGGAGTCCTGATTATGCAGACTAAAAACATTATGATTGTCGGAGTCGGCGGACAGGGAACACTGCTTGCGAGTAAGCTCCTCGGCAGACTTCTTCTCGAAAAAAACTATGACGTAAAGGTCAGCGAGGTTCACGGAATGAGCCAGCGCGGCGGCAGTGTTGTTACATATGTCCGTTACGGTGACAAGGTTTATTCACCGATAATTGACAAGGGCGAGGCTGACATTATTATTTCCTTTGAACTTCTTGAAGCGGCTCGCTGGACGGAATTTCTCAAGCCCGACGGAACAATAATCACCAACACTCAGGAGATTAACCCCATGCCCGTTATCACAGGTGCGGCGGAATATCCGACCGAGCTTGTTGAAAAAATTAAAGCTCTCGGCGTTAATCTCGACGCAATTGACGCTCTCTCACTTGCCGAGGAGGCAGGCACGTCAAAGGCGGTTAACCTTGTGCTGATGGGCAGACTTTCAAAATACTTTGACTTTACAACAGAGGAATGGATGGCGGCGATCGAAAAGAGCGTTCCCGCAAAGTTCCTTGAAATAAACAAAAAGGCATTTTTACTCGGTAAGGACGCATAAATAGGAGTGCTCGCTATGGAAAGATATTATCAGAAAGAATTTGAATGTGCTTCACCGGAAAAAATCCGTGAGCTTCAGGACGAAAGACTTGTAAAGCAGGTCAAGCACGTTTGGGACAATGTTCCCTATTACAGAAAAAAGATGGAAGAAAAGGGCGTTACTCCCGACGATATCAAGGGAGTTGATGATCTTCACAAGCTCCCGTTCCTTTCAAAGGCGGATCTTCGTGATGCTTATCCCTACGGACTTCTTGCAGCCCCGTTAAAGGACTGCGTAAGAATCCAGTCAACCTCAGGCACAACAGGCAGACGTGTTGTCGCTTTTTATACTCAGCACGATATCGACCTCTGGGAGGACTGCTGTGCACGTGCAATCGTTGCGGCAGGCGGAACAGATGAGGACGTTGTTCAGGTCGCATACGGCTACGGCCTTTTCACAGGCGGCGCAGGACTTCACGGCGGCAGCCACAAGGTCGGCAGTCTTACTCTTCCGATGTCCTCCGGCAATACGGACAGACAGCTTCAGTTTATGACCGACCTTGAGTCAACAATTCTTTGCTGTACTCCGTCCTATGCGGCATACCTTGCAGAGAGCATCCACGAGCGTGGACTCCGTGACAAGATCAAGCTCAAGGCAGGTATCTTCGGCGCTGAGGCATGGAGCGAAAAGATGCGTCAGGAAATTCAAAATCAGCTCGGCATTAAGGCATATGATATCTACGGTCTGACCGAGATCAGCGGTCCGGGTGTTGCATTTGAATGTTCGGAGCAGACAGGTATGCACATCAACGAGGATCACTTTATCGCCGAGATCATCGACCCCGACACAGGCGAGGTTCTTCCCGACGGAACTCAGGGTGAGCTTGTTTTTACATCAATCACAAAGGAAGCGTTCCCGCTTCTCAGATACAGAACCCGTGACATCTGCGTTCTCACAAGAGAGAAATGCTCCTGCGGCAGAACACTTGTTAAAATGTGCAAGCCGATGGGCAGAAGCGACGATATGCTTATCGTTAAGGGTGTTAATGTATTCCCGTCACAGATTGAGACCGTTCTCATTGAGCAGGGCTATCAGGCTAACTATCAGATCATAGTTGACCGTGTAAACAACAGCGATACGCTCGAGGTTATGGTTGAAATGACTCAGGACAACTTCTCCGACAATCTCGGTAAAATCACCGAAATGGAGAAATCACTTGTTGCCGCTTTGAAGGCTATGCTCGGAATTTACACCAAGGTTCGCCTTGTTGCTCCGAAGTCAATCACCAGAAGCGAGGGCAAGGCAGTCCGTGTAATTGATAAGAGAAAGATATAAGGAGGCAGGACAATGGCTATTACTCAGATTTCGGTATTTTTGGAAAACAGAGCAGGACAGCTTTCGGAGATCACGAAAATTCTGTCCGATAACAACATTGACCTCAAGGCGCTGAACATTGCGGAAACAGCCGACTACGGAATACTCAGAATTATTTCCGATGACTGCAACGAGGCGGCAAAGCTCCTCAGAAACAACGGCTTTATCGTTACGGAAACTCCCGTTGTTGCCGCCGCTGTTCCCAACAAGGCGGGCGGACTCAACGAGCTTCTTAACATCATTTCAAATGAGGATATTGACATTGAATATATGTATTCCGTTTTCGGACAGAAGGACGGACTTGCATATATGATTTTCAAGGTTAAAGATGTTGATATTTTTACATCTGTTCTCAAAAAATACTTTGTTGTCGTTGCAAATGAAAACGACCTCGGAATTAAATAACTGTTGATTTTTTCCGATTGACGGAGTATTATTTATATGCCGTTAAATAAAAAGCTAAGCAAATAAAATAAATCGACTTTCCTTTCGGTCGGTTTGTTAAGAAAGGAACATATAACAATGCAGGAATTAAGCAGAAAAAATGCACTTTTCACCGATTCCGTTATCAGAAGAATGACACGTGTTGCTCTTGACTGCGGTGCGATCAACCTTGCTCAGGGATTCCCGGATTTTGATCCTCCGAAAGCTATGACGGATCGTCTTGCCGAGGTCGCTCACACAGGCCCTCATCAGTATCCGATCACAATGGGTGCTCCGAATTTCCGTGAGGCACTCGCAAGAAAGTGCGGACGTTTTATGGGTCGTGAGCTTGACCCCAACACAGATATGGTTGTAACGATCGGTTCAACCGAAGCAATGGTAGACACGATCTTTGCCCTCACAAATCCGGGCGACAGAATCGTTATGTTCTCACCCTACTTTGAAAATTACAGAGCACAGGCTATTATGGCGGACTGTGAGCCGGTTTTCATCCCGCTTGTACCGCCCGAGTTCAACTTTGATCCCGATATTATCGAGGCTGAGTTCAAAAAGGGCGCAAAGGCGATTCTTATCTGCAACCCCTCAAATCCGAGCGGTAAGGTTTTCACCTATGATGAGCTGAGAACAGTTGCAGATCTTTGTATCAAATACGACGTTTATGCAATTATGGATGAGGTTTATGAGCACATCATCTATGAGGGACATAAGCACATCTATATGAACAGTCTTGACGGAATGTGGGAGAGAACAGTTAGTTGTTCGTCTCTTTCAAAGACATATTCCGTAACAGGCTGGCGTCTCGGTTATGCGATCGCTCCGAAGCACCTTATGGACAGAATCAAGCAGTATCACGACTTCAATGCGGTCGGTGCGGCATCTCCGCTTATGGAAGCAGCTTGTGTGGGTCTTAATATGCCAGACAGCTACTATGAGGAGTTCGGCGCACATTACGCTCATATGAAGAAGCTCTTCACAGAGGGACTTGACAGAATCGGTATTCCGTACACGGATCCGCAGGGCGCATACTTTGTTCTTGCAGACATCGCTCCGTTCCTCAAGCCGGGTCAGTCGGATGTTGATTTCTGCCTTGAAATGGCTCAGAAGGTCGGCGTAGCCTGTGTTCCGGGTACATCATTCTTCAATGAAAAGGGAATTAACAACATTGTTCGTGTTCACTTTGCAAAGAAAGACGAAACCCTCAACGAAGCTCTCGAGAGACTTTCACACATCAAGGAAAAGATGGGCTGAAAATAAAATACTAAGGCAATAACGCACAATTTAAATGTGCGAATTGTGTAGCAAGATTTTTCGTCAAGGTGTGCAAAAATTCTGCAGGCTTGCTAACGCAAGTCAAAAAATTTTTGTATAGCATGGCGAAAATAGATTCAAACAAGGCGTGCATTTCAATTGTGTGATATTGCCTTAAACGAAAGTCGGAATTTTTTCGGCTTTCGTTTTCTTTTTGCATTATTTGTGGTATAATATTATAAATCTATTTTTCGGAGAAACCAATGAAAAAAGAAACCGTAAAAAATATAATAAAAATCATATTTGCCGCCGCTGTTTTTGTCACGGCAATTGTCAACTATGATTATCTTTCAAATCTTGACGTCCGTGTTCTGATTGCAGGTGCGTCGTCAATCTTTATTGCCGAGCTTATTATTCTCGGTGTTTATGCGGTTAAGGCTGTACTGATGGTTATTCCTGCGTCATTGATCTATATTTCAGTCGGAATGGCTTTTGATACGAAGCGAGCGGTTATTGTTAACCTGATAGGTATTGCTATTGAAGTCACGGTTACATTTTTTATGGGTAAATTTCTCGGTAAGAATGCCGTTGAAAAGAAAATCCGCAACACAAAAGCGGGCGACAAATTTTTCTCAATGCTTGATAAAAACCGAAATGCCGCGATTTTTCTGATGCGCCTTATTCCGGCTTTTCCGATAGATTTTTCATCGCTTTTTATGGGTGCTTTTGATTTCAAATTTCTGCCTTATCTTTTGCTTTCCGTTCTCGGAATTGCACCGAGAGTTATTGCCTTTACGATTCTCGGCGACGGAATTTATGACCTTATTCCGATGAAATATATCGTCCTTGCGGCAATTTGCGCAATTCCGATAGTAATTGCGGTTCTGCTGATTAAAAAATACGTCGGTAAAAAGAAAAAGTCCGAGGAAAATCAATAATTTTTTATAAAATCTCTTGCTAAAATACTTGAAATATATTATAATAACTAAGATATTGCAGGAGATTAATTCTGAAGCATTATTTCAGTCATGTGGTGTGTTGGTCCTGTGCGACGGGGTGCCGCGAACCATGTCAGGCGGGGAACCGAGCAGCATTAAGCGGTTAACACCGTGCGACACAGTACGGCCTGCACACCATGTGACTGAGATAATGCTTTTTATTATTACAATAGGAGGGATATGCCGTGTACAGAGTGCTTTACAGAAAATGGAGACCTCAGACCTTTTCCGACGTTGTCGGTCAGGAGCATATTACCTCAACCCTTGCTCATGAAATTGAATCCGGCAAAGTTTCGCACGCTTATCTTTTCACAGGCTCAAGAGGAACCGGAAAAACAACCTGTGCAAAGATTTTTGCAAAGGCGGTTAACTGTCCGCATACTCACAACGGAAATCCATGCAATGAATGTGCAATATGCAAGGGTATTGACGACGGCTCAATTCTTGATGTTATTGAAATTGACGCCGCCAGTAACAACGGCGTTGACAATATCCGTGATCTTCGTGAGGAAGCAAATTATACCCCCGTCCACACAAAATACCGTGTGTATATAATTGACGAGGTTCATATGCTTTCAATCGGTGCATTCAATGCTCTTCTCAAAACCCTTGAAGAGCCGCCCGAGCACGTTAAATTTGTCCTTGCAACAACCGAGGTTCACAAGCTCCCTGCAACGATTCTTTCGAGATGTCAGCGTTTTGATTTTCACAGAATTACTCCCGAAAATATCAGCACAAGACTGAAATATGTCGCAGGTGAAGAAAAAATTGGGCTTGACGATGACGCATCTCTGCTTATTGCGAGAATTGCCGACGGCGCAATGCGTGATGCTCTTTCGATTCTCGACCGCTGCGCCGGAATAAGCGACCACGTGACAGCCGAAACAGTCAGCAACGCCGCAGGACTTGCAGGCAAGGGTCATCTTTTTGATCTTGTTGACAATATAAATGAAAACAATTCTTCGGAGGTTCTTTCGATAATTGACGAGCTCCACAGAGAGTCCTGCGATATGGAAAGACTTTGCTCAGAGCTTATAAATCATTATCGAAATCTGATGCTCATTAAAACGGTAAAAGAACCGCAAAAGCTGATTGTCTGTACAGATCACGACCTTGAGCTTTACAAAAAACAAGCAGATAAAACGAATCTTTATAAAATTCTTAATTGTATTTCTTCACTTGAAGAGGCTTCCGCAATTCTTAAAAACAGCTCAAGTAAGCGAACGGAAATGGAGCTTACCGCAGTTAAAATGACTGTACCGAATATTTCAAGCGACAATACTGCCATTATGGGTAGAATTGAAAATCTTGAAAGAATTATCAAGAGTGTAAAATTCGTCGCCGAAAAACCGACGGATAATGTTAAGGAAGAAGTTAAACCGTCTCAGCCTGTTATGCAGGAAAATGACTCAGAGCTTCCGCCGCCTACGCCTGAAATTCATAATGAGCTCCCGGCAAATGAATCTCACAATGACACCAATGAGGATATACTTTTTACTCAATGGGGTGAGGTGCTTTCTCTTCTCGATGTTTCGGACAAGCCTTTGACGGGCATTCTCGGAACTTCTTCAGCCTATATAAGAGGGGATTTTATTCTTATTAAGTGCGACAATCCCGTATTTTCTCAATTTATTCGTCAAAGCAATCATTCAATGGCAATCCGCAAGGCAGTTTTTGACGTAACAGGCAGAAAATACAGACTCGGCATATATAAATCAAGCGAAGCGGAAACAAATGTCAAGGACCCGCTTGCCGATCTGATCAATAAAATTAACGGGTGAAAAATATGGCTCCGAAAATTAGTATTATCATTCCGTCTTATAATGAAGAAAAAAATATTTCCCGCTGTCTTGACTCAGTTTTGAATCAGACATTTACTGATTTTGAGGTTTTATGCGTCGATGACGGAAGTAAAGACAATACATTTGAAATTATAAAAAACTATTCGGAAAAAGACAGCAGAATTATTCCGCTGAAAAATCCCGATAAAGGCGTATCTTCCGCAAGAAATTTCGGTATTAAAAATGCAAGCGGAGAATATATCGGATTTGTTGATTCCGACGATTTCATTCAGCCTCAGATGTATGAATTTTTGTATAGAGCCGTTACTGAAAATAATTGTGATTTTTCCGTTTGCCGTTATAAAAAAACTTCTGAAGTTGAGTTTAAGGCATTTGAATATAAGACTGAAAAATTTCAGCCCGAAAAATTTATCAGCTTTGATGACACCGATTATACAATTAATAACGAACTTGTTTTTTCTTCGGCTTGCACAAAATTAATTTCAAAAAATTTTCTCGGTGATATAAGATTTAAAAATTATAAAATTGGTGAGGATACTGTATTTAATTCCGAAATTTATTCAAAGAGTGACAATAACATTTTTATTGATATTGAGCTTTATAATTATTTTACCAATACTCAAAGCGTTTCATTTACCAAGCTTTGGAATGAAAAATGGTTTGATCTTCTCGAAACAAGATTTATTTCATATGACATTTTAAAAAATAAAAATGAAATACTTTCGGCTTTTTATCTTGAACGTGGAATGAAATCAATTCTTTCTTACCGTTTTAATACAAAAAATTCGCCGAATAAAAATAAATTTAGAAATCAAATAAATAAATATTTTAAAGAATATTTTATTTCATTTTTTAAATGTAAAAATATTTCTTTTAAAAATAAAATTTCAATTACATTATTTCTTCTGATCCCGCCGTTTTATACTGCGTTCAGAAAAATGACTGATAAAACACTTTAAATATGAAAGGATAATTACAATGAAAGCAAGAATTCCCGGCGCCCAGAATCAGGGCAATATGATGAAAAAAATTCAGCAGATGCAAGAGGATATGACAAGAATCCAGGAAGAGATTGAAGCAACAGAGTATACCTCTTCCGTAGGCGGCGGTGCCGTTGAGGTTACAGTTAACGGTTCTCACGAGGTTCTCTCAATAAAGATGCAACCCGATGTAGTTGATCCGGAAGATATTGAAATGCTTGAGGATCTTCTTATCTCAGCACTTAATGAGAGCATCAAAAAAGCAAATGACGCAATGGATCAGGGTATGGAAAAGGCTAAAGGCGGTCTTTCAATTCCGGGGCTTTTCTAATGGCACGCAACGTAATTCCGCTTACCAAGTTAATTGAGCAGTTTGAACGTATGCCCGGTATCGGACATAAAAGCGCCCAAAAGCTCGCTTTCTACATTCTCGGAATGTCGGATGCCGATGCAAAAAAATTTGCAGAAAATATTCTTCTTGCAAAAGAAAAAATTCATCGCTGTAAGATCTGCTGTGATCTTACCGACAGTGACGTTTGTTCAATATGCAGTGACGAAAAAAGAGACAGATCGGTTATCTGTGTTGTTGAATCTTCAAAGGATGTTATAGCAATTGAAAGAACCCGTGAATACAACGGTCTTTACCACGTTCTTCACGGTTCAATCTCACCTATGAATGGAATCGGTCCGGACGAAATTACAATCAAAGAGCTTATTTCCCGCCTCGGTGATGACGGCATAAAGGAAATTATTATGGCAACAAACCCGACTGTTGAGGGAGAAGCCACGGCGATGTATATTTCACGTCTTATCAAGCCGATGGGCATCAAGGTTTCTCGTCTTGCATACGGCGTACCCGTCGGTGCGGATCTCGAATACGCAGATGAAATCACGCTTACAAGAGCGCTTGAAGGAAGACAGATTCTTTAAAATTTTCCACACTTTCTTCAACATTCTTTCAACAGCTTTCAACATTTCCACACTGATAAATAATTAACAAAATTTTCAACAATTTTATCCACTGCTTTTTAACAAGTAAAATTTATCCGAATCCACGCTGTTTCAATAAATTTTCTTGTTTTCCACACTTTTAACAGCCCCTACTACTAATACTATAATATTTATATTATTTATTTATCTTAAACCCGTATTGGAGGAATTTTAATGAAATTTGTATGTGAAACATCAACTCTCTCACTTGCATGTCAGAATGTTCAGAGAGCGGTATCTTCAAAGTCATCTATTCCCGGCGCAGAGGGTATTCTTATCAAGACAACCGTGAACGGACTTTCTCTTACAGGATACGATCTTGAAATCGGCATAAATACAAACATTTATGCAAAGGTTGAGGAAGAGGGTGCGATTATCATTAACGCAAAGATTCTTTGTGAAATTCTTCGTAAAATTCCTAACCAGACTGTTTCATTTGATTCCGATGAAAGAAACCTTGCCGTTATCAGAAGCGGAGATATTAAATATGAGATTATGGGCATTTCTGCCGACGAATATCCCGAGCTTCCGACTGTTCAGGGAGGATTTTCAATCAATCTTAATAAAAAGCAGCTTGAGGAAATGGTTAAGCAGACAATTTTTGCAGTTGCCGTTACAGATACAAAGGTTGTTTATACGGGTATCAAATTTGAAATTTCCGATAATGAGCTTAAACTGATTGCTGTCGACGGTTTTAGAATGGCAATCAGAAAAGAGTTTATAGATTACAAGGGCGAGGATATGACATTTATCGTTCCTGCAAAAACGATGAATGAAATTATCAAGATTTCAGTCGAAGAGGAAAATGAAGAAGAGACTGAAATTTCAATCGGCGTCGGAAAGCGTCATATTGTTTTTGAAGTAAACGGTTACAGCGTTATCTCACGCTTGCTTGAGGGCGAGTTTTTGAATTATAAGTCAACTATCCCGACTACCGCCCAGACAACCGTTGAGGTTGACACAAGAAGCCTTATAGAGAGTATTGAACGTACTTCTCTTATTATCACCGACAGAACGAAGAGTCTGATTAACTGCGTTTTCGATACGGATTTCATCAGAATTTCAAGTATAACCTCTCTCGGTACAGCCAGTGACAAGGTGAGCGCAGATGTTGACGGCAGCAGGGTAGAAATAGGCTTTAACAATCGTTACTTTATAGAGGCTCTGAGAGCCTGTAACACCGACAGGGTAAAAATTATTCTTAACGGTGCGGTCTCTCCGATATTGATTCTGCCGACAGAGGGCGACAGCTTCACATTCCTTGTACTTCCCGTGAGGTTGAAGAAAAATGCTTAACAACAGAAAAATAAAACTTAAAATTAAAGAAAAAGAGATTATTCAAAAACATATAGCAACCGAATTTATCCGTCTTGACGCCTTTTTAAAGCTGTGCGATGCGGTACAGTCGGGCGGTCACGCAAAGATTGTGATTCAGGACGGAGAAATTAAGGTTAACGGTGAAATCTGCGAGCAGAGAGGAAAAAAACTTCGCATCGGAGATAAAGTCGAGTTTGAAAATAAAATTTATGAGATAATCTGAGAAATGCAATATGAACATTGAAAAAGCTGTTATAAAAAATTTCCGTAATATTGAAAATATGGAGCTTGAGCCGAGTAACGGAATTAATGTTATCTACGGCGAAAACGGTCACGGAAAAACAAATATTATTGAAAGTTTTTGGCTTTTTACAGGATGTAACAGCTTCAGAACAAGGAAAAATATTGAGCTTATAAATAAAGATTCGGATTTTTCAGAGCTTTTTATTCAATTTTTTTCAAACAGCAGGGAACAGGACGCAAAGCTCATTATAAAAGATAAAAAGGAAGCATATTTAAACGGCATAAAACAGGTTTCACCGAGGAAATTTCTCGGTGAATTTCAAGCTGTTGTATTTTCTCCGTCCGTACTCTCGGTTATAAGAGACGGTCCGTCAGAAAAAAGAAAATTTATTGACATTGCAATAAGTTTGATTAAACCGAATTATGCCGCTTTGCTTTCAAAATATAATAAAACGATTATTCAGCGAAATTCGTTATTAAAGCAGATCGGCACCGAAAAAAAAGGTGAAGATCTTCTTTTTGTTTTTGATGAAGAGCTTGCAAGATGCGGCGGAAAAATTATTGATTACCGTCTTAAATATTTGAAAGATTTAAGCAGTGACGCTCCGAAGATTTATTCCGAAATTTCAAACGGCAGAGAAAAAATGAAAATTTCATATGTTAACTCAATGAAAGAAATCGGAAAAAATAATGTTGAATGGTCGGAGATTTTATATAAAAATCTTTCGGAAAATCACGAAAAGGATATTATGCGTCAGGCGACATCTTTCGGTCCGCATAAGGATGATCTGGAAATTTTTCTTGATGATATGAATGTCAGAAATTACGGATCTCAGGGTCAGCAGCGATCCTGTGCACTCTCATTAAAAATCTGTGAAGCAACAATATTAAAAAATGTATCCGGTGAACAGCCGATTGCTTTAATGGATGATGTAATGAGTGAACTTGACGAAAACAGACAGAAATATTTGATGAAATTTTTTGACGGATGGCAGGTATTTGTTACCTGTTGCGATCCGTCACACAAAAGTAAAATTAATTCGGACAAAGTTTTTGAAATTTGCGACGGAAGGATAAAATAATTATGTTTCTTCATCTCGGACAGGATACGGTTATTATTGAGGACGACATAATAGGCATTTTTGATCTTGATACAACAACGGTTTCAAAGCCAACAAGAGACTATTTGAAAACAATGCAAAATGGCGGAAATGTTGTCAATGTCAGCTACGATTTGCCAAAATCCTTTGTTATAACCTGTAAAAAAAATTCTAAGAAAAAGACTATGTATATTTCTCCTATTTCAACCGCAACGTTGTTAAAACGATCGGAAAATGTCAATTATCTTAAAGATATAAAGTAACAAAAGGAGATGTATTAATTGAAAACAGGTATTATAGACTGCGGCGGCGGGCTCAGAGGTATTTACGGCGCCGGAGTTTTTGATTACTGCCTTGACAATAATATTTCATTTGATGTTATAATCGGAATTTCTGCCGGCAGTGCAAATCTTGCTTCTTTTTCTTCGGGGCAGCGCGGAAGAAATTATTATTTTTATCACGATTATCCTTTCAGAAAAGAGTATATGAGCGTTGATAATTTACTAAAGAAAAAGTATTATCTTGATCTTGATTATGTTTACGGAAAGCTCAGCAACAGCGATGGAGAAAATCCGTTTGATTTTGATAATTTTAAAAAAAATAAGTCTGAAAAATATATCATTGCAACCGATGCACAAACGGGAGAAGCAAAATATTTCGACGCAAATAAAATGGATAAAAATAATTATTGGTTCTTAAAAGCATCGTCCTGTATTCCGGTTGTTTGTTCTCCTGCTATTGAAGATAATCAAAGATATTTTGACGGCGGAATAAGCGACCCGATTCCGATTGATTTTGCAATTGAAAAGGGATGTGAAAAAATTATAATTATTTGGACAAAGCCTATTGAAGATATCGGCAGTTTTAAACTTGATGAATTTGCAGGACAGGCGATGAAAAATAAATTTCCGAATGTTTCAAAGAAACTTATTAACAGAAAGAAAAAAGTTGAAGACTCTTTGAACTATGCAAAACAGCTCAGCAGAGACGGAAAGGTTTTGATTATCAGCCCGGAGACAATCGGAAAAATGAGCACTCTTACAAAGGATAAAGATGCCTTGGACAGACTTTATAAAATAGGTTATTCCGATGCAAGAAAAATAAAAGATTTTTTGAAATAAAATTTGCAGAATTAATTTTGGCGCCCCTTTAGAGGAGCTGGCACGATCTTGTGTCGTGACTGAGGTGTTTTGTTAAATGTCTAATAAATCTTGCTTTGAGCGTGGGCTCCTCCTCCGGGGGAGCTGTCGGCGAAGCCGATTGAGGGAGTAAGGATTTATCAGACTTTAACCCCTCCGTTTCGCTCCGCTCAACACCTCCCCTGCAAGGGAGGCAAGAATAATCTCCATTGAAATTTTAAATTATTTAATTTTAACAAATCCGCAAGTATAAAAATTAGTAAATAATAAAAAAACAGCCCTTTACTGAAATGTAAAGAGCTGTAATTTTTATAATTCGATTATGCCTTGCCTGCGCAGCCGAGAACTGTGTTGATCTTATGCTCAACCATTCCTTCAATTGCGTCACGAGCGGGCTTAAGATACTGACGGGGATCGAAATCGCTCGGATGCTCAACAAAGTGCTTTCTGATAGCTGCTGTCATTGCAAGACGAAGATCGGAGTCGATGTTGATCTTGCAGACTGCCATTGTTGCTGCCTGACGGAGCATATCCTCAGGAATACCGATTGCGTCCGGCATACTTCCGCCGTACTTATTGATTTCCTCAACAAACTCGGGGATGACCGAAGATGCACCGTGGAGAACGATCGGGAATCCCGGAAGTCTCTTTGATACTTCTTCAAGAATATCAAAACGAAGCTGCGGCTTCTGACCGGGCTTGAACTTGTATGCACCGTGGCTTGTGCCGATAGCGATAGCAAGTGAATCAACACCTGTACGCTTTACGAAATCCTCAACCTGATCGGGATTTGTATAAGATGCGTCCTCAGCATTAACGCTGACTTCATCCTCAACGCCTGCAAGCTGTCCAAGCTCACCCTCAACAACAACGCCGTGAGCGTGTGCGTAGTCAACAACCTTCTTTGTAAGTGCAACGTTCTCTTCATAAGGAAGTGAAGAACCGTCGATCATAACGGAAGTAAATCCGCCGTCAATACAAGCCTTACAGGTCTCAAAATCCGGACCGTGATCAAGATGAAGTGCGATCGGGAGACCTGACTCCTCAACAGCAGCCTCAACAAGTTTAACAAGATAAAGATGATTAGCATATGCGCGTGCGCCCTTTGAAACCTGGAGAATAAGGGGAGCATTGAGCTTCTTTCCTGCTGCAACGATACCCTGGATGATCTCCATATTGTTTACGTTGAATGCGCCGACAGCGTAACCGCCTTCATAAGCGTCTTTGAACATTTTTGTAGTTGTTACAAGTGGCATAAAAAACACTCCTTTATTTTATTACAGGATAATTATATCATTTTTATCCTTTTTGTCAATGTGATTTGATATTTTTTTAACGTTCGTTAATTATTTGATAATATCTGTGCCCATATACGGTACAAGAACGTCGGGAACAGTAACAGTTCCGTCCTCATTCTGATAATTTTCGAGGATTGCGGCGGTTGTTCTGCCGATCGCAACGCCCGAACCGTTAAGAGTATGAACAAGCTGAGCCTTGCTCTTAGGATCTTTTTTGAATCGAATTGCGGCGCGGCGAGCCTGGAAGTCCTCAAAATTGGAGCACGAGGAAATTTCAACATATCTGTTGTATGACGGCATCCAAACCTCAATATCATAGGTTTTTGCGGATGAAAATCCGATATCTCCGGTTGAGAGACATACTACACGGTAAGGAAGTCCGAGAAGCTGAAGAACTCTTTCAGCATCATTTGTGAGTTTTTCAAGCTCATCATAGGATGTTTCGGGATCAACAAATTTAACAAGCTCAACCTTATTAAACTGATGCTGACGAATAAGTCCTCTTGTGTCACGGCCTGCAGATCCTGCCTCGGCACGGAAACAAGCTGAATATGCGCAGTATTTGATCGGGAGCTTACTGCCGTCGAGAATTTCATCTCTGTGCATATTTGTTACGGGAACCTCTGCTGTCGGAATAAGGAAAAGATCATCCGTTGTTTTGAATGCGTCATCCTCAAACTTCGGAAGCTGACCTGTACCTGTCATTGACGCTCTGTTAACAAGGAACGGCGGAAGAATTTCCGTATAGCCGTGCTCGGTATGGGTATTGAGATAGAAGCTGATTATCGCTCTTTCAAGTCTTGCACCGAGTCCCTTATAGAAATGAAAACGTGTTCCTGTTACCTTTGCAGCGGTTTCGGGATCAAGGATTCCGAGATCTGCGCCGATGTCCCAATGAGCCTTATAATCAAAATCAAACTTTCTCGGCTCGCCCCAGCGACGAATTTCAACGTTTTCACTGTCATCTTTACCGATAGGAACGCTCTTATGCGGAATATTCGGAAATTCATAGATCAAATTTTTCTGCTTTGCGTCAAGCTCTGAAATTTTAGCGTCGTCAGCCTTGATTTTAGCCTTGATTTCATTCATTCTTGCCATTATTTCAGAGATGTCGCCGCCCTCTTTCTTAATCTGAGGTATTTTTTTACTTGCGGCGTTCTGCTCCTGCTTGAGAGCGTCGGTTGCTTTCATAAGCTCACGGCGTTCTGCATCAATTGCGAGAACCTCGTCAACAATTGCGTCCATATCCTTATTTCTTGTTTTCATTGCCGCCTTAACCATATCGGGATTTTCACGGATAAGTTTGATATCTAACATTTATATCACTCCAATATTATTATTTACCGTAATTTTCGAGTTTCATCGCAAGACTTTCAAGATCGTCCTTGTCAAAAAATTCAATTTCTAGCAAGCCTGCGTCCCTCTTTGATTCTTTTATTTTAACCTTTCTGCCAAGGTTTTCAACAAGAGCAAGCTCAACCTCGCTAAAAAACTTATCTCTTTTTTGTTGCTTTGGAATTTTAGGAGTTTTCTTGGAATTTTTAACCATTGTTTCAACTTCACGAACAGAAAGATCCTCTTTAACAATCAGCTTTGCTGTTTGAATAATCATATCTTCACTGTCAAATCCGAGCAAAGCTCTTGCGTGACCTGGAGAAATGAGATTATTTTTTACCATCTCTTGAACTTCATCTGGAAGTTTCAGAAGTCTGAGTGCATTTGCGACGGCTGGACGTGATTTTCCAACCTTTTCTGCCGCTTGCTCCTGCGTAATGCCGAGCTCATCCATCATATAGCGGTATCCGAGTGCCTCTTCGAGCGGATTCAAGTCCTCGCGCTGGAGGTTTTCAATCATCGCTATTTCAATAACTTCTTCGTCGCTGAGCTCCTTAATTACAACGGGAACCTCAGTCAATCCTGCAATTCTTGCGGCTCTCCAGCGTCTTTCACCTGCGACAAGCTGATATGCACCGTTTGCAAGCGGACGAACAACAAGAGGCTGAAGAACACCGTGCTGTTCAATGCTTTCGGCAAGCTCCGATAAAGCCTTTTCGTCAAAATCCTTTCTCGGTTGATCGTGGTTAGGCTCAATCTCCATTATGCGGAGCTTATTTACAGACGGATTTATCTCATCAACGGAGTTGTCGGCAAAAAGTGAATCAAGCCCCCTGCCGAGACCTCCTAATTTTTTTGCCATTTACATTACCTCCTTACCGTTTAATTTTAAAAATTCATCGGCAAGTGCGTCATAAGCAATTGCACCCTTTGAACTTTTATCATAATAGTGTATCGGTAATCCGTAGCTCGGCGCCTCGGAGAGCTTAACATTTCTCGGAATAGCCGTTGAATATACCTTTTTAGGGAAGAACCTTTTCAGCTCCCCGACAACCTGCTGAGTAAGGTTTAACCTGCCGTCATACATTGTAAGGAGTACGCCCTCCATATCAATGTGCGGATTATAGAGCCTTTTAACCTGACGGATTGTAGACATAAGCTGTGAAAGACCCTCGAGCGCATAGTATTCGCATTGAATCGGGACAAGAACAGTATCAGCCGAACAAAGAGCATTAAGAGTTATAAGACCGAGCGATGGCGGACAATCAAGAAAAATAAAATCAAAATCTGCCTTTATCGGGGCAATTGCATTCTTAATTTTACTCTCACGACGCTGCATATCAACAAGTTCAAGTTCAGCGCCTGCAAGATTCATATTTGAGGGCAAAACCCAAAGATTATCAAACTTTGTTTTTATCATTGCCTTTTCAATCGGCAATGAATTGACAATTACATCGTATGATGATGTTTCAAGCTCTCTTTTATTAACTCCGAGACCGCTTGTTGCATTGCCCTGTGGGTCTATATCCATAAGCAGGACTCGCTGCCCTTTTAAAGCTACCGATGCGGCAAGATTAACCGTTGAAGTTGTCTTTCCGACGCCTCCTTTTTGGTTAACAACCGCAATTACTTTTGCCATATATTCACTTCCTCTTATTTTCTCTGTAAATTATATCACAACTGTGTATAAAAGAAAAGTGGTAAATAAAAAATATCTTTTGTTTTACAATCAATGTTTCACGTGAAACAAAGAAAGACGGGTCTCCCCGCCTCATTTGTTTTCAATATTATTAGGTTTATTTATCTTAACAACATATTCTATGTAATTTTCGGTTTCATTCTTAGTCGCAGAAGCATTTATACCGCTTTTTCGCATTGTACTGACTGCGTGATTAAGTGTGTTAATAAAAATTCTTACATCTTTAAATACCATAACTTTTTTGCCCTTTTTCTCTTTTTCAGGCTCTTTGCTGAGCATATCCGTAATTAATTGCTCCGTTGCATTGACGGTCAGTCCCTGTTCAACAATTGAATCAAGCGCCTGTTCCATCATTGAAACACTCGGCAACCTTAAAAGTGCACGTGCGTGACGTTCTGTTAAACCGTAAAGCATAACACTGTAACGTATCTCGTCGGGCAAACGAAGTATTCTCAGCTTATTTGACAAAGCGGACTGTGATTTGCCGAGCTTTCGTGCAACCTCTTCCTGGCTGAAACCGAAACCCTTAATTAATCGTTCAATTGCCATTGCTTCCTCAAAAAAATGCAGATTTTCACGCTGAAGATTTTCAATAACAGCGAGCATTGCCGACCTTTCCTCGTCAACATCAACCACAATGGACGGAATCGCCGACAATCCTGCCATTTTACAGGCTCTAAGTCTGCGTTCACCGGAAATCAGCTCATATTTGCCGTTATCCTTTTTTCGGACGGTAATTGGCTGAAGTAATCCATTATAGTGTATACTTTCTGCCAATCCCTCAAGATCATCCCAGTTAAAGCTCTTTCTCGGCTGATGAGGATTCGGCTGAATCAGCCTTGCAGGAATCAGCAAAACCTCGTTGCTTTTCTTATATTTAGTTTGGCTTTTGAGCATAAAAAGACCTCCTTATGCGTACCACAAAAATACTGTAACACGACAAAAGAAGGTTGTCCAATGTTTTTCATTGACCGTATATTTTATATTTCTATCTGTTTTTCGCTTATGAGAGCGGTTTTTTTGATATTTGTGCCGAAGCACGTGGATATTTTGGCGGAGTTTGCGATATTTTTTTTGTGATAATTACATATCTTTCACCGCAATTCTCAATGTTAAGCTCTTTGATTTCATTAATTTTTCCGCCGAGGCGATTAATTGCACCCTTGGCGGCAGTTACCTCTTCATCGGTTTTTGCTGATTTCATCGGAGCAAAAACACCGCCGACTTTAACAAACGGCATACAATATTCACTCAATGTATTCAGATTTGCAACGGCTCTTGCTGTGACAAGATCATATTTTTCACGAAAATAAGGATCTCTTCCTGCAAGTTCAGCTCGCATATGAACAATTTCCGCATCAAGTCCGATTTTTTCAAGAACATTTGAAATGAACACAAGTCTTTTATTTGTTCCGTCAAGAAGAGTTATTTTAAGATCGGGACGTGCAATAAGCAAAACAACACCCGGAAAACCCGCTCCCGTGCCGACGTCAATTACTTTAGCGTTTTCTTTAAGCTCAACGCAAGTCAAAAGTGAAAGAGAATCAACAAAATGCTTATAGACAATTTCATCAGGATCTGTTATTGCGGTTAGATTGAGAGTTTTATTTGTTTCAACAAGCATTTCAGCATATTCATCAAGTCTGCTGAGCGCCGTTTCATCGAGTATAACTCCTATTTTATCTGCTTCACTTTTTAAAAGTGCTTTATTTATCATTTCTGCGCTCCTTTTCAAGATAGATGAGCAAAACCGAGATGTCTGACGGGCTTACGCCTGAAATTCTCGACGCCTGACCGATACTGTGGGGGCGAATTTTTGAGAGTTTTTCTCTCGCTTCAAGTCTGAGACCTAAAATTGAGTTATAATCGATATTATCGGAAAGAGTTTGAACCTCAAGACGATGCATTTCATCAACCTGAGCCTGTTGGCGCTTGATATATCCCTCATATTTTGTGTCGATTTCAACCTGTTCAAATATTTCATACGGCAGATCGGGACGATCTTTATCAACTGAAACAAGATCATCATAGCCAATCTGAGGTCTTTTAAGGAGATCACAAAGATGTATTCCCGTGGTGAGCGGCGTTGTTTCACGTGAAACAAGTATTTTGTTTATCTCATCCGAGGGTGCAAAAACCGTTTTCTTTGTTCTTTCCTTTTCCTGTGCAATAAGCTCGAGCTTTTTAAGAAAAGCAGAGTATCTTTTGTCACTGATTAATCCGATCTCGTGACCGATCGGTGTAAGACGGCGGTCGGCATTGTCTTGACGGAGCAAAAGCCGATATTCGGAGCGTGAAGTCATCATTCTGTACGGATCAGAACAGCCCTTTGTTACAAGATCGTCAATAAGAGTTCCGATATATGATCCCGAGCGTTCCAAAATAAGCGGTTTTTGTCCCTTTACCTTACGTGCGGCATTGATTCCTGCTACAAGACCCTGTGCCGCAGCCTCTTCATAGCCTGAAGACCCGTTAAATTGACCTGCGCCGAAAAGACCGTCATAGTCAAGAAATTCAAGGCTTGCTTTCAGCGCGAGCGGATCAACGCAGTCATATTCAATCGCATATGCGGTTCTCATAAGCTCGGCGTGCTCAAGTCCCGGAATTGTTCTGATAAATTTAAGCTGAACATCCTCGGGCAATGATGATGAAAGACCCTGAAGATACATTTCCTCGGTATGCTCTCCGCAAGGCTCAATAAATATCTGATGCCTGTCTTTTTCGGCAAACCTGACTATTTTATCTTCAATGCTGGGGCAATAACGTGGTCCTTTACCGTCGATTTTGCCGCTGTAAAGCGGAGAACGGTGCAGATTCTTTAAAATAACATCTTTGGTTTCAAGATTAGTGTATGTTACATAGCAGGGGAGCTTGTTTTTTATATCTGATTTGTTGTCAAAAGAAAACGGGACAATACGCTTGTCACCATTCTGAATTTCAAGAGAGTCACAGTCGACTGTTTTTCTGTTAACACGTGAGGGAGTTCCTGTTTTGAATCTTCTTGTCGGTATACCGATTCTTTTAAGAGCCTCACCGAGTTTTTTTGCCGGAAACATACCGTCGGGACCGCTCTCGTATGAAACATCGCCGACATAAACCTTACCGCTGAGGAATGTTCCTGTTGCAAGAATAACGCAGTCCGCAGTGTAAACCGCCTCAAGATGGGTTCTTAACTGCCATTTCCCGTTATCAAGTTTCTTAATATCGACAATTTCGCCCTGACGAAGATCGAGATTGTCCTGCATTTCAAGGGCGTGCTTCATATAATCGGAGTAGAGTCTGCGGTCAATCTGAGCTCGGAGACTGTGTACGGCAGGACCTTTTCCGAGGTTGAGAATACGGCTTTGCAGTGTATTAGCGTCGGCCGCCTTACCCATTTCACCGCCGATAGCGTCAATTTCACGCACAAGATGACCCTTTGACGTGCCGCCTATTGACGGATTACACGCCATATTACCGACCCAGTCAAGGTTTATAGTAAAAACGCAGGTCTGACAGCCGAGACGTGCCGAGGCAAGCCCCGCCTCAATTCCTGCGTGGCCTGCGCCGATAACTATTACCTGATAATCCTTTGCAAAATATTCCATACAACTTCTCTTTTCGTTTATTTTCCTACACAGAACTGTTTGAATACCTCGTCAACAACAGCTTCGCTTGCTTTCTGTCCCGTCAATTCCAATAGTGCGGCAATTGCATCATCAATGCAAACGCCAATTGCGTCGGGTGTCAGTCCTATATTTAGGGCATTTTCGGCATCCGAAAGGGCACTTTCAGCTTTTTGACAGCAAATACGCTGACGCTCATTAATCAGGATTGCCGATGTTGTGTCAAAATTCTTTGTTCCGAGCAAATCCGATACTCTGTCGCACAGCAGATCGTAGCCGTCACCGTTTTTTGCGGAGATATAAATCGGTTCGCCGAGCTGATTTTTAATATAATCAACATCAAGAATCTGATCAAGATCTGTTTTATTTATAATCGGTATAACATTTTTGCTTTTGCACTCATCAATAAGCTCCATATCTTCGTCTGAAAGCGGTTTTGATGAATCAAAAACGGCAAAAACAATTGCTGCACGCTCGAGTTTTTTTCGACTGCGTTCAACGCCGAGTTTTTCAACGAGATCTCCGGTTTCTCTCATTCCTGCTGTATCTGAAATTCTGAGCAGACAGCCGTTGAGATCAACCGTTTCCTCAACAACATCCCTCGTTGTACCCTCAATTTCCGTTACAATCGAACGGTCATAGCCCGTTAAGAGATTCATCAGAGTTGATTTGCCAACATTCGGCTTGCCGACGATTGCGGCTTCAACTCCGCTTGTGACCGCCATTCCGCTGTCAAAGCTCGAAAGTAATTTTCTAATTTCTAAATTAGCATTAACAATTGTGTTTCTCAGTTCATTTTCACCGAGTTCTTCAATTTCATCATCGGGATAATCGACCCAGGCGGCGATATGAGCGGCAACGGAGAGTAAAGATAAATTGATTTTCTCAATTTTTTTGCTGAGCCTGCCCTCAAGCTGATTAAAAGCTGCGTTTGCGCCCTGTTCGCCCTGAGCGGAAATTAGGGTCATAACGCTTTCCGCCTCGGAAAGATCAAGTTTGCCGTTGAGAAATGCTCTTTTGGTAAACTCACCGGGTGCGGCGGCTTGCGCTCCGTTTTGCAGAGCGAGACGAAGTATTTTTTTCATCAAAAAAACTCCGCCGTGGCAGTTGATTTCAACGACATCCTCGCCGGTATAGCTGTGCGGAGCACGAAAAACAAGGCAGACTGCCTCGTCGACTGCATTTTCTCCGTCAAAAATTTTGCCAAAATGTGCTCTGTATCCCTTTGAGTCGGCTAATTTTTTACCCGAAACCGAGACAAAAATTTTATCCGCAATTTCAGTTGCACATTTTCCCGATATTCTTATAATTCCAACGCCGCCGGTACCCAGTGGAGTGGATATGGCGGCGATAGTCGATAAATCAGTCATTAATTGACCTTCCTTTATAGTTTGAGATTAACGTTGAAGCCCTCAAGCCTCATTGCAATACGTTTAAATGCTTCCTTTGCTTTCGATGAATCAAGAGTTGTCATACCCACAACGGAGCAATATGAAATCTTCTTGTCCTCGGGAACAACTCCGATAAGCTGCAAAACAGTGGCGTCGATCACTTCGTCGATATTGAGATAATGACCCTGTGAAGTCAGCTTTTTATTAAATCGGTTGATAATAAGCCGAATATCCGTAACTCCAAGCTCGCTGAGCTTTTCGCCTGCAAATGCACCGACACGAACGCAAACCTCGTCTGCGGTTGAGACAATGATTCCCTCATCGGCGCAGGCTGCGGCAAGCAAGAATCCACCGCTTACTCCGGCAGGAGCGTCCATAAGAATGTAGTCAAAAAGATCGTCGTATTCCGCAATCATATCTCTGACGGAGTCCTCGGTATAGTCGCAGTCAAAGCGTGTCGGAGCGGTCAGAAGCGACGGACCGACAGTTGATCTGATCGCCTGCATAGGCTCACAGGAGCCCTTGACAACGTCGCCCCAGTTAAAAATTCCCGTATCGTCCGAGGCAAGAATGAGATCAAGACAGCCCATTCCGATATCAAAATCAATTACAAGAACATTCTGCCCCATATTGCAAAGCTCAATTGCTATTCCCGCAGTCAGAGAGGATTTTCCGACTCCTCCCTTGCCGGAAGCCAATACAATTTTTCTTGCCATTCAGCTCACTTCCTGTCCGTTTTATCTTAAAAGATCCGAATATTCATTCGTGCTATTCTCTTCCTGCTCATCACTGTTGCCGTCGACGGTAGTTTGATTTTTATAATAATAGTTGTAGATTGATGAGGCAATCGGAGCAAGGCTGCCGCCCGAATATGCACCCTCGACGGCGACCGCAACGCAAATTTCAGGATCGTCATACGGTGCAAAAGTAATAAGAAATCCGTTTGTATAAATTCCTGTTTTGCCGTTTATGGTTTTTTCAAGGGTTGAAGTACCTGTCTTGCAGGCAACGGGCACAATAGCATCATCAAAGCTGCCCTCAAGAGTAACAGTCGCAACTCTGCGCATACCCTCTTTTATAATTTGGATATTTTTCTTTTTGAATCCCGTTTCGCACACAACCACGGGCTTTTTCTCTTCAATTACGGTTGAATTATCCGAGGAATAGATCGCTTTAACTATGTGTGCGCTGTAACGTGTGCCTCCGTTTGCAATCGTTGAAACATAATTGCAAAGCTGAAGCGGAGTAAAGAGGTTACCCGCTTGTCCGATCGCCGACTGGAGGGAGAAACCTGTTTCCCATCTCTGTCCGATTGAGGCACGGTAGCTCGGAGAATCAAGTACACCTGTGTTCTCTTCAAGCTCAATGCCCGTCGGCTGACCGAGACCGAGCATCTCACGGTACATATTCATCTTTTCAATTCCGAGAAGCTCTCCGCCGAAGTGATAAAAATAAATATTGCAGGAATCCTGGATGGCGGTTCGTATATCAATTGTTGTGGTCTCAGGGTTGTTGTTACAAACAAGGCCGTATTTATATGTTCCGGTACATTCAATTGTTGAATTTTCGTCCGCAACGCCCTCTTCAAGAATGCCGATTGCCGTTGAAACCTTTGCGGTTGAACCGGGAGCATATGTGCTGAGAAGCGCACGGTTATAAAGCGGAGAATTGGCGTCCTTTGCGAGCTTTGAATAGTCCTTATAGTAGGTTTTAAGATCATAGGACGGATAAGTTGCGCAGGCGAGAACCTCACCTGTTTTACAGTTCATTACAACAGCTGCTCCGCCGCCCTTGTTAACACTGTCAAGAGAATTGATCTTTGCGGCAAGTGCGTCCTGAGTGACCTTTTGGAGCCCTGCATCGAGAGTAAGAAAAACGTTTTCGCCGTTTTCAAGCCCCTCCGTCACGGTCGTCTGCTTTCCGTCAAGTGAGGTAGTAACGATTTTCTTTCCGTTTTTGCCCTTGAGTTGCTTTTCATAGAGCTGTTCAATGCCCGTCTTGCCGACAATATCATCCATATCGTAGCCGTCGTTCTTAAGCTGGGCATATTCCTCGGCGCTGATAACTCCGGTAACACCGATAATGTGCGGCGCAAGAGTTCCGTCGGTGTACTCACGGTAGCTTACAACCTGTACGTCAACACCCTTATAAAAGCTGCTGTTTTCTTTAATTACCGAGGCGACGAGATCGCTGACGTCGGTTGCAAATGTATAGGGATTTGCCGAGTTGAAATTATTGATTTTCATCTCATAGCACACAGAAGCAATTTTTCTTGCGTCTGCTTTTGAATAGCTTTCGAGCTTATATCTTTCAACAAGCTCACGCATACAGTCGTCCGCCGTTGCGTATTTGTTGAGACGGAGAATGTCACGGGATTTCATCGTTTCGATATCCTTGTCCCTATCGGCGGCGAATTGATAATTGCCGTTTGAGTCAAGGACAATCGGCATATCGTCGTTCCATTTAACATTATTTTTTTCAAAGAGATCAATCAAGGATTTGATGAGCTTGTTACGCTCCTCCTGCTTTGAATATTCCGGAAATTCTGCGGCGTTGAAAACAACGTCGTTACCCTGTCTGTTGCCGACAATAACATTACCGTTGCGGTCAAAAATCTGACCTCTTGTCGCCTTGACCTCGGTTGATTCAACGGAAGCGGTGTTGGAAGAAATTTCTTTCTTTGTACTGATAAGCTGATTCTTTGCAAGGGTAAAAACAAAGACGGCAATCAGGCAGAAAAATATTGCAATCATTGCAATGAATCTTCCCTTTTTTTCTTCACGTGCAAGCCTCAATGTTTTCACTCCTTTGCTTTAAAAATTTATAAAACTGCAAATATAAAACGAGAAAAATTCAATTAAATTTTTTCACAATCACACGGACGATTAAATAGAAAATCGGGGTGAAAATTGTCGTATAAATTGCGGACAAAAAGTAATATTTAAGATAGAAAACAAACGTAATATTTATACCGTCAAAAACGAAAAAGAAAAGACAGTAAAGCGAATTGAGAATCAATGAAAATGCGAGAGTGAAAATCATCGCTGTTACAAGATTGTTTCGCATCAGATAGGTTATCAACATTCCCGTTGTGAATCCGATGAGCGTGAGCATAACCGAATAGAAACAAACGCTGTCGGGGCTGACGGTCTCAAGCATCATTCCCGCCGCAAGTCCGTAAAAAAGTCCGCTGAACTCACGCTCAAACATTGCGACACAAACCGTTATCGGAATCATCAGACAGGCGTGTATGCCGAACGGTGCGGGAAAGAATCCGCCCGTTGTCTGGATAATAAATGTTATGAGCACTATTACGGCGAGAAGGATTCGCCTTTTTATACTGTCTTTTTTGCTCAGCTCTTCAATGTAATTCATATCAGTCACCCGTAATGGTTATAACGCCCTGACCCTCAAACTCGGTGATGATGAAAACCTCGGAAAGCTCTTCGATATTGACCGCCGATCTGACAGTCGCAAAGGAAGTGCCGTCCTCCTTGGAGTTTTCAATTTTAACAACCGTTCCGACAATGAGATCCTTGGGATAAATTCCGCCGTTGCCCGTTGTGCAGATAATTCCGCTCGGTGAAACGGACGAATCGGATTTGAGACCCGGCAGCTTGCAGTAAACTCTGTCCTCGGTCTCTCCCGTACCCGTAACATAGCCGATCTCGCCTGTATAGGTTTCGTAAACGCTGACATTTGTTTTCGGGTTTGAAATTGTATAAACGGTGCAGGAAGTCGGGCTGACGCTTGCAACAACGCCAACCAAATTTTTACCGTAGATAACAGGATCGTTGATTTTTATTCCGTTTGCCGTTCCTTTATTGAGAGTGAATGATGCAAACGGATTTTCAAAATCGTTTGAGATTATCTTTGCGTTTTCAAATTTAAAATCGGGATTTTCTTCCTTAACTCCAAGAAAATCTTCATATGTCTTGAGTTTCTTTTTTAAATTATTGTAGTCGATGATCTCGTTCTGATATTCGCCGATTTGCTCCTTGAGCTTGCGGTTTTCCTCAGCGAGCTTTGACGATGATTTGAAGCTGTCGTTGAAGTTTGAAAATTTATAACTGAGGTATGAAGAAAAGCGCTGAAGAGGATGAAGCACGGTGCTTGTTGCCGATGAAAGCGGCGTGGAATTGTTATGAGTATATGCGGCGATAACTGCGCCGAGCGAAAGTGCGACGATCACACATATGAGCGCCTTAAAAGCACGGTTTCTGAATATTTTTTTCATTCCTCTTCACCTCCTTGGTATGTAAAAGTTTTTATCAGCGGCGTTTTTCAAGGCAGATGCCTGTTCCCTCAACAACGCAGTCAAGCGGATTGTCCGCAACTCTGACGGGAATCTTGACCTCTTGCTCAATGAGCTTGTCAAGACCTCTGAGGAGAGCTCCGCCGCCTGTGAGTGTGATTCCGCTGTCGATAATATCTGCGGCAAGCTCGGGCGGTGTGTTCTCGAGAGTGATTTTAATAGCGTCGATGATCTGATAAACCGCTTCCTTGAGGGCGTCACGAATTTCAGCAGCAGTTACCTCAACGTCTTTCGGAAGTCCGTCAATGAGGTTCCTTCCCTTAACGTTGATTGCGCCTTCTCCTTCGTATTCAAATGCGGAACCGATCTGAATTTTTATGTCCTCTGCGGTTCTTTCACCGATAAGAAGATTGTATTTCTTTCTGACATAGTTGATTATTGCCTCGTCATAGCTGTCGCCCGCACCCTTGACAGAGCGTGAAGTAACAATATCGCTGAGTGCAACTACGGCAACCTCGGCAGTTCCGCCGCCGATATCGACGATCATTGAGCCTTCGGGCTTTTCAACGTCGATTCCCGCACCGATTGCAGCAGCCATAGGCTCCTCAATGAGGCTTACATATCTCGCTCCCGCCGATTTGGCGGCGTCGTTTACAGCTCTGCGCTCAACCTCGGTAACACCCGACGGAACACAGATCATAACTCGGGTTTTGCTGAGCGGAGATGCGGTGATCGCCTTGCGGATAAATTTTTTGAGCATCTCTGCGGTTGCGTCAAAGTCGGCAATAACGCCGTCACGAAGAGGACGGAGAGCTACGATTGAACCCGGAGTTCTGCCGATCATATCCTTTGCCTCTGAACCGACCGCGACAACCTTAACCGGAGTGAATCTCTGATCGACCGCAACGACCGACGGCTCACGGATTATAATTCCCTTGCCTTTTACAAAAACGAGTGTATTTGAAGTTCCGAGATCAATTCCAATATCCTGTGAAAATAACATAATAATTTCTCCTTACTGATTATTTGCTGCCGTGGTGTTTTCGTTGAGCTTTGTGAAACGCTCCGTCGGATGTGTGCTTACATTGTCCGTCGGAAGCTCCTTGATCGTTGCACACGAATTGATCAGCTCAATTACCGAATCCTTGTCGTAGCATTTATCGTAAACGGAAACCGTGATCTCGATCATCGGCTCGCCGTCGTCAATGCAGAAATAATAAACGTCCGTGTTCTCGGAGGCAACCTTGTAGGTTATTGTCTTGGCATTTTTTCCGAGAAGAGTTGTTTCACCCTCTGTGATGTCGGATATCTCGTCGCCGAGTGAGTTCAGCTTAACGATGTTGGTGAGATAGCTGTTATATGTCTCCTGCAAGGTCTTGTTCATACTGTAAGTGAACTCCATCTGGCAGGCGGAAACGCCCGACTTTGTACATTTGCCCGAATGACGGAGCCTTACATACGAGACCTCCTGAGAAACCGACCAGCTGCTCGGCACATCAATGCTGACAACCGCATTTTCAATCTTTGAGTTCCTCTTGTTGGTGATTTTGTCGGGAAATTCATATGGCTCGGTGACCTTATTTCCGTCCTTATCGGTTTTTTCAATGATGAGACGGCCCCATTTATCTTGTATGGTCTTGCCGTCCTTATCCGTGGCAAGGGTAAAGGAAACGCCGTCCTTGTCAACAATTGAATTGTCCTTTCCGCAGGCGGTCATCGCAACGGAAAAAACAAGTAAAAATGCAGAAATTATAATAAGAGATTTTTTCAAACAAATCGCCTACTTTACAATTTTATTCAATATAAAAGTATATCATTTCATATGTCAAAAGTCAATCTAAATAATGCAAATTACGGTTGACAATTACAGCTTATTTTGATAGAATAATTAGGCAATAAGTCTCCGTAGCTCAGCAGGATAGAGCGTTCGCCTCCTAAGCGAAAGGCCGTGGGTTCGAATCCCGCCGGGGACGCCAGAAAAAGCACTTGCTTTCGCAAGTGCTTTTTTTAATGAAATCAGACTGCGGAAAGGGGTAAAAGGAAATTTTTAGTCTTTAACAAACACCTCAGCCGGCAGTGCCCTGCAAGGGAGCCTACGTAAATCCTTGTGAATATTGGGTTTATGTATACCTTGTTTACAGACTTAATTTCACAATCGAAAATTACCTCAAAATAATTTTCCTGATCAGGTCAAAAAATCTTTTTAAAGTGGCACGGAGTTTGGCAAGGATGAAATCGGCGTTGGAGGTTGTGGAATCAAGGTCATATTCCTTTGTTTCCATAACAAGACCACAGCCGACGCATTTGCGCTGCATTATTCCTCTCTCGGTTTCGGTTGCGATTTTGACGATTTTCCACTCACCGGCAATATGACCGGGAGCTTTGATTGTCATATTTTCAAGAGTAGTTTCTTCAAAGGACTCGCCCATGTCGACAAAATATTTTCCGCAGTCTCGGCAGAAATAATATTCAAAATTTCCGTCGCTTTCGCAGGTTGCCGCCGTTGCCTTGTGATATTCAAAATCGTGAGCCTTGCGAACAATCTTAATTTCTTTACTGACGAAAAATTTATTTTCATAGCTTGCAGTAATTTTAAGTTCGGCGGCGGTTTCATTTTTGCCTACTCTCAAAACTCCGCTTTCGCTTATATTCGTTTCGCTGTCTGTATTGTTTTCAACGCTCCAGATCACGGACTGCGGCGGATTGTTTGTGCCGAGTACATGTGCCGCAAACGAACAGCTTTCGCCCGGTGCAATTTCATCCGAAAATTTTGTGATTTCAATTCCGCTGACTGACGGCAGATCGGAAGAATCAAAAAACGATCCCTCAATGTTGAACGTCAATTCATCATCGGTCATTTTCGTAACCTCGAGGAAAAGGTCATCGGTTATTTCAATGTACTCACCAACTGCAAGGGCGGCGTCGGGCTTGTTGTTGTACTGACCGCCGAGCACACTGTAATTCCAGTTATTCACACTCGACTGAAGATTGTTCGGAATTTTGATTCCCGTTGTCAGCAGATAGCACACAAGACCGCTTTTCAGTGACAGACCCTTGATTTTCGACCCATCGGCAAGATAAAGATCCTTTTTCTGTGAATCATATTTACTTCCCTTTCCGTCGAAGCGTCTGTATTCAAGGTAAAGCGTTTTACCGATCTCGGGAATATCCATTTTGTATCCGACAACGCCGTCGGTTTTTTCGTCACGTATAACCTTTAAGGTGTAATTGCCGCCGCTGAGAATATAATTAATATTTTTAATGCCGAGCCAGCCGAGAGCCTCACGCTCTTTGACAGAAATAAACTGTGCAACCTCCGTGGTGTGCTTGCCCATTGCCGACATATATCCGACGGGCTGATACGGCGACTGATACAGATCGTAAAGTCCGAATCCGTGAGCCGTCTCGTGTGAATTAACTCCGATCGCCGTGATTTTATTTCCGTTTGCGTCTGTGTAAAGATATTTATAATCCTTTGTCATCTGAACATATGATCGGCTGTGAAGCGGCGTTCCGTTTGAATTAATTTCAACAAGACTTGTCTGATCCTGATAGTTCCATAACGGCGAAGCCCATTCAACGGAAATATTTGTCTGCACCGTCGGCTTGTAAATTATCGTTATAAGGTCAATATAACCGTCGTGATTTTTATCAAGCTCCGAAAGATCATATTTCTTCTTGCCGCTGTAATCGGTGATGCCGTTGCCGATTGCACGATTGACCGCCTGCGCCCAGTCTTCCTTGAGCTGATACATTCGCTCGGCTCGTTCTCCGCTGTCAAAATATCCGTCGGGGTTTTCGTCACTGCCCGAAGCGTAGTAGGCACGCTTGCGGCTGAGAGTGACCGACCCGCCGTTGTCGAAGAGGTAAACACTGTTCATTTGCACCTTGCCGTTGGAGACGGAGCGAAAATAATCGGAAACATTATACTGCGCCGAGTTATAAGAATTGTCGGTTATTTTGCGGACGGATTCGCCGTAATTGTCGTCGATAAATTCGTCCTCATCGCTGAATTTTGCAAAGATGATGAGGTTTGTAAAATTTGAATCGTTTTCGTTATTATAAGCCGATGCCGTTTCAAAAAGGCAGGCAAAAGTAATCTGTAAACACAGAGTAAATGCGATTAATTTTTTTATTTTCATTAAACCTACCTCCTTTACCTTTATATAATAGCATCCGAATTGAACAAATCAATGAAATTCCACAAACAGAATTGTAAAATTTGATTAATAAGTATTCGTCTAAAGAAGCAATTTGCACAAGAAATAAGAAAATATTGACTAATAAAAAATTTTTTGTTATAGTATAAAAGGAAAATTTTGTTTCGGAGGTAATCAAGTGAAAAAAGCAGTGTCGATAATTATGAGCATTGTTATTGCTCTCTCAAGTGCGATTGCGCTTGCCTGCCCCGTCTTTGCCGTTGCAAACGACACGGTGGGCGATTATGATTTCAAGATAACAAATCCGTATGAAACCGTTGATTGGGATACGTGGAAAGCGTATAAGGGCGCAACTCACGTCCACACGGTAAGAAGTGACGGCGATATCGAGCTTGACGATATGATCGAGAAGTATTATTCTCTCGGCTTTCAGGCTCTTGCCCTGACCGATCACGGTACAGTCAACTATTCGTGGACCAAGGATCAGGCGAGACTTCCGATTTTTGGCTATCAGTATTTTAAACACGGAAATGTCGATGAAATTTCCGAGGAGAGATATCAGCAGATTACGACTGGCTCCGACCGTGGCGGTGACGGAATGACAGAGGTTCCGCTCGGTATTGAGCTTAACGGTTCGTCAACTGCAAAGTGCCACGTCAACAGCTACTATGCGGACTGCGGTCACGGCGATCTTGAGCTTGACTCAAAGTGGCCTGAGGATGCGGTTAAGAAAAGCCAGGCGGCGGGCGGCATCTGTCATATCAACCACGTCGGTGAGTGGACAGAGGGCAGACACGATATCAACACCTATAATACAGAGTTTGTTGAAAAGTTTTCAAAGCTCTTCCTAAATTATTCCGCTTGTATCGGTATGGAGCTTGTTAATACAAAGGATAACAGAACTCACAATGACCGTTATCTTTATGATGAAACTCTGAAAATTACTGCTCCGAAAGGCAGAAATATCTGGGGCTTCTGCGAGGACGACGCACACGATTTCGGTGATGTTGAAAACAACGCCCAGTATTTCGTAATGCCGAAAAATACACAGGCAAATATCCGTACAAGTATGGAAAACGGCACATTCTTTGCCTGCTCAAAGACTTCAAAGAACGATTGGGAGCTCGGCGACGGATTCGAGGCCGAGGGACCGTTCCCGATGATCAGCAGGGTTAATGTTGACGATGATAAAAATCAGATCAGCGTCAATCCCTACAACGCTCACACCGTTAAAATGGTAGCCGACGGCAAGGTTATTGCCGAGAAGGCAGTCAGTGCGGATAACGAGGAGATTACATTTGATCTCAATGATTACGAGAGCGAGATCAATTCTTATGTCCGTATCTATGTTCTCGGTAAAGGCGGAATCTGTTATGCACAGCCGTTCCTTGTAACAAAGACCGAGTATGCGAAGTGCACGATCCAGTTCAACATTCCTTATACAGACGTAACCCTTACGGTTAAGGACGAGCAGGGCAATGTTGTTGATCCGCTTAATAATGAATATTACTTCCTCGTGACGGCAGGTAACTATACTTACACTGTAACGAAAGCCGGCTATGAAACAAAGGTCGGATCGGTCAATGTTTCTCAGGCAACGGTTGACGCAGGCTTGCAGATCAAGGTTGATGTTACGCTTAAGAAAAACGGAGGACCAGTTACGGTCAATGATTCGAACGGACTTGTTTACGGATTCAATATTTTACAGAATATAACGGATTCGGTAAACAACTCGATCGGAATAAAGCTCGGAACTCATTTTGAAATGGAAGATGCGTCAAAGCCGAAAACCGGCGACACGATTAAGATTGTGGACGATAAAACGGGCAACACGCTGAAAACATATACCGTTGTCGTTTTCGGAGATGTCAACGGAGACGGAATCTATGACGGACAGGACGCAACGGTAGTTTCAATGATAATCGGCGGAATGATCAGACCCGATGCGGCAACGAGACTTGCGGCTGACTGTAATCACGACGGTGTAATCAATTCCGCAGATCTTACTCTTCTTGAAGAGGCAGGAATCCTGCTTTCACAGGTTGATCAGCTAGAGAATATTCAGACCTCATCGGTATTTGCCGCGTACAGTGAGATAATATCGCAGGACGTGCCCGCTGAAGAACCGAAGACCGATGAACCGACAGAAGAAAAACCAACGTCGCTCGTCAGAAAGTTTTATGAGAACCTCGTTTCGTTCTTCAAATACCTTTTTAAGGTTTTATAAAAATCCATAACCAACTAAAAGCTGTAATTCACAAACTTTTTGAAAGAAGTGAATTACAGCTTTTTTATGAGAAGCGGGAAGATTCCTGCGAACATTTAATTGAGCTCTCTGCTTTAAAGTGCTGTCTATTTTGTTTCATATTTCTTCCCTATGATAACCTCGGAAGAAAAATGAAAGATATTTCTTGACAATTCATCTTTATATGGTATAATCATAAATGCGGATCAGGCAGATTGCCCCGCCTCGGCAGGCTCACCGTGTAAAATTTAGAGCCTTTTATTTTTTTGCAGGAGTGGCGGAATCGGCAGACGCGCTAGATTCAGGTTCTAGTGAATGCAAGTTCATGAGGGTTCAAGTCCCTTCTCCTGCACCAGAAAAGCACTTGCTTTTTGCAAGTGCTTTTTTCAACGAGATAAATTCCTGAGGGATTTGCGAATATCCTGCGGCGAGTGATTTATTTCATTTCACCTTTTGTGAAAGCAAAAGTTTTTAAACAAACAATAATAACAATTTTCGGAGGATTTATTATGGCAAGAGAAACCTTGAAATCAAGGCTTGGCTTTATCCTGCTTTCCGCAGGCTGTGCGATCGGCGTCGGAAATGTTTGGAAATTTCCCTATGTCGTCGGACAAAGCGGCGGCGGTGCGTTCGTTCTGATCTACATATTGTTCCTTATTATCCTCGGCTTGCCCGTTATGACAATGGAATTTGCGATCGGACGTGCAAGTCAGAGATGTCCCGTCAAAGCGTATCAGGCACTTGAGAAAAAAGGTCAGAAATGGCACATCCACGGCGGTTTCGCACTCGCAGGCTGTTACCTCCTTATGATGTTCTATACAACTGTCACGGGCTGGATGCTTCACTATTTTTATCTGAACGCCTCGGGCAAGTTTGTCGGATTGGATTCGACGGCAGTCAGCGGTCAGTTTGATGAAATGCTCGGTCAGCCCGGCATAATGACAATGTGGATGGCAATCGTTGTGGTTACTTGCATCGCCGTTTGCATTATCGGACTGCAAAAGGGTCTTGAAAAGGTCACAAAGGTTATGATGATCGCTCTGCTTGTAATTATGCTTGCGCTTGCGGTTAACAGTGTCTTTATGGACGGAGCAAAGGAGGGTCTCAGCTTCTACCTTGTTCCGAACCTTGAAAGAATGAAGCAGGTCGGAATTATAAATGTCATTGTCAGCGCAATGAATCAGGCTTTCTTCACCCTCAGCCTCGGCATCGGTGCAATGGCGATCTTCGGCAGTTATATTGACAAAACCCATTCGCTCCTCGGCGAATCGGTAAGAGTTGTTGTTCTTGATACATTTGTTGCGATCACGGCGGGACTTATAATTTTCCCTGCGTGCTTTACATATAACGTAGATCAAGCGGCAGGACCGAGCCTGATTTTCGTTACTCTCCCGAATATTTTTGCAAATATGCCGCTCGGCCGCCTTTGGGGAAGTCTTTTCTTCCTGTTTATGTCTTTCGCCGCTCTTTCAACGGTTCTTGCCGTGTTTGAGAACATTATAAGCTGCGGTATGGAGCTGTTCGGATGGAGCAGAAAGAAGTCCGGATTTATTAATCTGGTTCTGATTCTTGTGCTGTCGCTTCCGTGCGTCCTCGGATTTAATCTTCTCAGCGGAGTTAATATTCTCGGCGGCGGAATTATGGATTTTGAGGACTTCCTCGTCAGCAACATTCTTTTGCCGCTCGGCTCGCTTGTTTATCTTCTGTTCTGCGTTTCACGTTACGGCTGGGGCTGGAATAATTTCAAAGCGGAGGCGAACGCAGGTAAGGGTATGAAAATCAAGGATTGGATGAGAGGATATCTCACGTATGTCCTCCCGATTATAATCCTCTTTATCTTCGGCTTCGGCATTTACAGCAAATTTTTTGCTGCATAAATAATTCAAACAGAGACAAAAGGTAACGCCCTCTTGTCTCTGTTTTTGTATGTAAAATATTCGACAAAATATTTAGTCAAATCTTTAACAAACTCTTGAAATGTGACAAAGTTTCATATATAATTATAATTAGAATGTACGGCTTCCGAATACGCAAGCGTCGGGAGCAGGTTCGGAAACAATAAGTCTGCCTGTGACGGAGGCTTATGAGGATAAAAGGAGGATAAACCTTATGAATGAAAACTTCAGCTACAAAATGAAGCTGACCGACGAGGAAAAAGATATTCTTCACGGCTCAAAAGGCGAAGTAATGGCAAAGGTTATGAAAACCCTTGTTCTTTACGGTGACGCTTTCGGAGCCGAGAAGTTTGTTCCCGTTAACGGAAAGGGACATCTCGTTACGAGCTTCGGTATTTCGGTTCTCAAACCCGTGTTCTCCATTATGGATGAGCTTATTAAGGGCGGCCTCAAGGTTGACGAGGGATTCACCGTTGACCCGAGACCTATCGACTATGCAAACGTTAAATGCAATCCGCTCCAGAAACTGATCTTCAACAAGATCCTTTACGGTATGCAGGATTCCTACGAGGTTCAGCTTAACAAGCTCGGTCTTAAGAGCGACAAGTCGTTCACCTGCGCCTGCTATTTTGACGAGGTAGGCAACACCCCGAAGAAGGGCGATATTCTTTCATGGGCAGAGAGCTCGGCTGTTGTATTTGCAAACTCCGTTCTCGGCGCAAGATGTAACCGTAACTCAGGTATTATCGAGCTGTTCGGTTCGATTCTCGGCAAGGTTCCCGAGTTCGATCTTCTCACAGATGAGGGAAGAAAGGCAAAGTGGATCATCGAGGTTAAGACCACAAAGATTCCCGAGGCTCAGGTTCTCGGTTCGGCAATCGGTATGAAGGTTATGGAGGACGTTCCTTACGTCAAGGGTCTTGACAAGTGGATCGGCACAGAGCTTACGGATGACGCTAAGGCATACCTCAAGGATTTCGGCGCAGCAACCGCTTCAAACGGTGCAGTCGGACTTTATCACATTGAAAATCTCACTCCCGAGGCTGTTGAACAGGGCGAAAGCCTTATCGCCGAGGGTGCTCAGACTTACGTTATCGACGATGCAGAGCTTGAGAGAGTTTACAAGAATTATCCCGTTATGTGGAAAGACAAGGGCGCAGCTCCGAAACTTTGCTTTATCGGCTGTCCTCACCTTTCATATGCTCAGCTCGGCGAGTGGACCGACAGATTTGAGAAAGAGCTCAAGAAGCAGGGCAAGACAAAGGTTGGACTTCGCACTGTTATGACAACAGCTCCCGAGGTTCTCGACAGATTCAAGAAAGAGAACTCTGCCGCTTATAACAAGCTCATCGGCTTCGGAATCAACATTTCCTGCATCTGCCCGCTTATGTATATGAACAACCCGCTTTGCGGCGGTGACACAAGCAACGTCATCACCTGCTCAAACAAGCTCCGTACATATACAACCGCACGTTATTTCACAACTGACGATATCACCAAGATCGCTGTCAAGGGAGGTTTTTGATTATGAGCAAGACATTCAAAGGACGTCCTGTTGTAGCAGGCACAATCAATAAGGGCGAGGCTGTTGTTTCTCATAACGGTGTAAACACCCTTGCGACATTCCAGAAAACCGCTCTTATGCACGATATTCCGATCATCGGCAAGGACGAGGTTATCGGCTCCGACCAGAACAACCCCGACGTATTCGGCAAGAATCTCACAGGCAAGGTACTTTGCCTGCCTCAGACCATCGGTTCGACAACGGGCGGTATGGTTCTCTACACCGTTTGTGCACTTAATATGGCTCCGGCGGCAATGCTTTTCTCACTGCCGATCGACTCGCTTGCAGCCGCAGGCGTTATCCTCTCCGACGTTTGGACGGATAACACAATCGTTGCCGTTGACTCTCTCGGCGACGAGTTCCTTAACGCTGTAAAGGACGGCGACAAGATCACCGTTAAAGAGGACGGAACAGTTATCGTTGAATAATTATTAATTTTCGGAACCGTCGGCAGAGTTTTTCTGCCACGGTTCTTTCTTTTCGGAGGGCTGATATGGCAAATATCAGAATAGACAACGCATCCGGTGATCTGTTGAACATTCGGCTTGACGGGAACGAATATTCACTTCCCGAGGACGAAAGCCTGACGATACAAAACGCCCAAAAGGGGCGGCATATGCTCACCGTATCTAAGTCAAGGCGTATCGGCAGGAATGACGAACATTCCGAAAGCGATGTGCCGAAGCTGCCGTCGGACGATGAAAGTCAGTATATTCTGCTCGACAGCGAATTTGAGATTGAAACAAATTCGTCAAAAGCGGTTCTGACAGTCAGGAACAAGCCGACGCTTGTTGAAAAGGTCGGAGTTGACGCACTTTTTTCGGGTTGTGATATTGAGATAAGCGGCGGGAAAACGATCGGGTCAAGGCAGAGCTTTGCAGGACAGGGCGAAAAGAAAAAGTTTATGAAAAAGCAACTGAAAAACGCCTTTTTCCCGATCGGAATCGGCATTGTGATTTTCACGGTTCTGGTTATTATCGCACTGGCGGCGAACATTTCGGGCAATCCCATAACCCTCGGCGGCAGGAAATTTACCTACCCGTGGACATTCGGGCTTGCGGGAATCGACCTTGTATTCATCGGCTATTTTTCATTTATGCTGAGAAACATTTTGACCGCCGCAAAAAAATATAAAATCTGAGGAGTTGTCGCACATTTCGGCGGCAGCTCCTTTAAAAATTTGCAAAACTTTTTGTAAAAAAAGAGAAATTCGGTTTAATTGTATTTTTTAGCGGATTTCAAGTATACATCCGCAGTCTTATGTGTTATAATGAAAAAAGATTCCGAAAAGGAGAGTTAAGATGAAAAAACGTTTGCTTTCAGTCCTTATGATCGTCGTTTTGCTGACGGTCAGCTTTTCTCTGCCCTCTTTTGCGGCTACGGCGATGAAACTGACGGGTGCTACGTACCCGACGGTGCTCAAAAAGGGCGATCCTTTTGTCGCAAGAGGAGTTATCACCTCGGACTGCGATATTCTCGAGGTCGTTATCGGAGTTTACAATTCGAGCGGCAAGGCGGAATTTGAATATACGGGACTACCCGGCGAGAAAAGCTATGATATAAATAATGTCGACTATCTTCTGTCGTTTTCAAAGCTGCCGACGGGAACATTTACATATAAAATCGTTGCGACGGACGAAAAGAGCTCAAAGGTTGTTCTGCTGAACAGGAGCTTTACCGTCAACACCACCGGTAAGGTGAGCACAATAAAGCTCACCGACGGAACCTCCCCTGCCGATTTCACTCAGGGTGAGGGTTACAGCGTTAAGGGCGTCATTTCATCAAATTATAACCTGACCGAGGTAATTATCGGTGCTTACAACACGAACGGAACGGTCGGATTTGAATTTTCCGACACACCGTACACGAAGAGCTTTGACATCCGTGACGTTGATTACAGTCTTCCGTTCTCCAAGCTGAAAGCGGGAACCTATACATATAAGATTACGGCAAGCGACACCGAGGTCTCGGATGTTGTGCTGATGCAGAAAACATTTACCGTCAGATCCTCGGGAACGGTCGCAAGCACACTGAAGCTCACCGACGGAACCTACCCCGCCGATTTTACTCAGGGTGAGGGTTACAGCGTTAAGGGTGTTATCTCGTCGAACTACAATATAACAAAGGTCGTCATCGGCGCATACAATACAAACGGAACAGTCGGATTTGAATTTTCCGATACACCGTACACAAAGAGCTTTGATATCCGTGACGTTGATTACAGTCTCCCGTTCTCCAAACTGAAAGCGGGAACCTATACATACAAGGTTGTAGCGAGCGACACAAATTCGTCGAATGTCGTGCTGATGCAAAAGACGTTTAATGTTACAACGTCGGGATCTTCGGCAAGCAGCCTCAAGCTGAACAACGCAACTTATCCCTCAAACGTAAATTACGGCGAAGGATATTCTGTCAAGGGCACCGTGACGTCTGACTACAATATCACAAAGGTTGTCATCGGCGCATACACATCAAGCGGCGCCAAGGGCTTTGAATATGTCGGATATCCGAACTCAAAGAGCTTTGATATCAGCGACGTTGACTATTATCTCACCTTTTCAAAGCTCAGTGTCGGAACGTATACATATAAGATAATGGCAAGCGATTCACGTCAGTCAAATGTTGTGCTGATGGAAAAAATGTTCCGTGTTATTTCGGGCGGAAGCTCGACGGGTGACCTGAACGAGGTCAACTGGGATGTTATTGACATATCGTATTGGAACAGAAATGCCATCGACTCGTGGTCGGATATGGCAAGCGAGCTTGACGCAATTATTCTCAGGCTCGGATTTGCTTACACGGCAAGCAAAAAGATGGAAGAGGACGACAGCTTTGCGGACTATTACGCCGCCGCAAAGAGGAACAACATTCCGGTCGGAATCTACTATTTCGGTGCGGCAACTACGGTAAGCGAGGCAGACAGGGAAGCTGATTTTGTCCTCGACCTTTTGGATAAATACGATTGCAAGCTGGAGATGCCCGTCTATTACGATCTGGAAACAGAGGATCAGGTTGATCTGACGCAGGAGGAATGTACTGCGGTTGCACGTACTTTCTGCGACAAGGTCAGTGCGGCGGGATATTATGTCGGAATTTACTGCAACAAATATTTTGCAAGGGATGAGCTTTACGCCTCACAGCTCAGTGATTTCGATTTCTGGATTGCCGAATATAATTCAAGCTGCACGTACAACGGCGAATACGGAATGTGGCAGTACACCGAATCGGGAAGAATTTCGGGGCTCAACGGAGTGTGCGACAAGAACTACTGCTACTACGATTACCCGACTTATATCAAGGCAAACGGTTTAAACGGTTTTTCAAAGCCTCAGCCGGTTGTTAATCCGCAGTTCAGCTTTAAGACGGGAGCGAACCTCACCGTTAATCAGAATAGCAAGACGGTCGTTTTGAAAAAATCTCCGGGACTTACGCAAAGTCAGTTTATTTCAAAATACGTTTCATACAAGGACGTAAACGTCAGTATGTCGGCTCTTGTCGGCGGAAAGGTTGCGACAGGATCCAAAATCTCAGCCTCGGGCAACGGAAAGAGCTTCGGACCGTATACAATTTGTTTGCTCGGCGACACAAGCTCGGATTCAAAGATCAATTCAAACGATGCGCTTTTGATTCTCCAACATTCGGTCGGTTCAAAAACACTCTCGGGATATCCGTTGATAAGCGCAGACTGGAACGGCGACGGCAAGGTCAATTCGCTTGACGCCCTTGAGGTCTTGAAATTCTCGGTATCACAATAAAATGAGGACGGTATTATTATGAAGATAGGAATTGTCACTGACGCACATTACTGCGACCTTGAGTTGCTCGGCGGCGACAGAAAGCCACGTTACGCTTTTTCGGCAGTCAAGGCGGCTTTTGAGGAATTTAAGAAACAGGGAGTGCAGGTTGTTGCCAGTCTCGGCGATATGGCGCATTATAACGACGGCAAGGATGAGAGTTTAAAGCACCTTAAGGAGATTTCCGAGATGATGAACTCCTACGGGATCCCGATCTATCACTGTATGGGGAATCACGACAGCGAGATTGTCAGCGGCAAGGAATACGCCGAGATTTCGGGATTCAACGTTGCGCCCGCCGTTTTTGAGGACGACGAGGTCAGACTGATTTTCGTTGACGCTTCATATTGGCCGAACGGAAAACCCTACGAGGCACCGAATGTCGACTGGACGCAGAGCCTTGTGCCGGAGCACGAGCTTGATTGGCTGAAAAAACAGCTCGACACCGAAAAAAGGACGGTTGTTTTCACCCATCAGAACATTGATACAAACATCAACGAGGATCACATAATCTCAAATGCGGATGAGATTAACGGCATCCTTGCGGACTACGGTGTTTCGCACGTTTTCCAGGGTCACTACCATTATGGTGCGGAGAACATTATAAACGGAATCCCATACACCACGCTGAGGGCAATGTGCTTGGACGATTCAGAAAATTATTTGATTGCAGAGGTTTAATATGTCGGTTGAGGAGCTTGTTGGATTAATATTTGAAATGGTCGGAACTGTTGCTTTTGCGATATCGGGAGCAATGGTCGCCATCAAAAAAAGGGTAGATGTTTTCGGAGTCGTTGTGCTCAGTGCAATGACAGCGCTCGGCGGCGGAATCGTGCGTGACATTCTTATCGGTCACCTGCCGCCCACGATGTTTTCCGATTATCGATACGTTATGGTTGCGGTTATCACATCGGTTATCGTATTTATAGTTGCATATATTTTCCGTGAATCGTATCAGAAGAGTGAAAAAACGGTCGATGCGGTCAACAATATTTTTGACGCTCTCGGTCTCGGCGTTTTCACGGTTATGGGTGCAAAGGTTGCGATTGAATCAGGCTTCACGGTCAACGGAATTTTGGTCGTTTGCCTCGCCGTTGTTACGGGGGTCGGCGGCGGTCTTATCCGTGACGTTATGCTGATGGAAATTCCGTTTGTGCTCAAAAAGAGAATATACGCCGTCGCTTCGATTCTCGGCGGAACGGCATATCATTTGATGTATATTCACGGCGTAAATGTCAGAATTTCTTCCGTTATCGCCGTTATCGTAGTGTTCGTCGTGAGAATCCTCGCAACGATTTTCAAGTTGGATCTCCCAAAGGTCAAGTTTCCAAAGGAGCAGAAATAAAGTTACAGGGCTGTCGCATTTGTGTGCAAACAGCCCTGTCTTTTATAATGTTCGTAATCCCTTGGGATAATGATTTTTTGCGGTTCCTGCGACCGCTTTTGCACCGCCGATCGGACAGCCGTCAATCATCACCGCACACCATCCTTTGTCAAATTCACACGGTACCGTCTCGCCGTGGATGTATTTTTTTGCCGTATCAAGATCAAGCTCGATTCTTTGCCTGAATAAAGTTCCCATTGCGGAGAAAAACTGATGATGCGGTTTGATATAATTTTTTTGCAGACTTCCTATCGTCACACCGCAGGAAAATGCACCGTTCGGAACAGGAAAATCCGAATCAAAATAGACAAAATTATCCTTGTATTTTTTTACCGCTTTTTTGTTGTAATCGGTAAGCGTTTCATCAAGAAAATCAAAAATAATTTTCTGCTCATTTTTCGGAATTTCACAAAGTGCCGACTGCGGCAGTTCTTCAAAACCGATTCCGTCATTCTTTTTCATCAGCGCAAGAAACTGTCCCTCGCCCTTTGCAATGTGCGGATAAAATCTTCTGCATCGTGAAATATTTTCCGTTTTGCAGCCATCAAAATTTATTCCGTCCGAGGTTGCATTCACAACCTTTTCGTCAACGTTTATCAACTCAAAATTTTCATTTTCCGTGAGAAACCAATCAACATTTTTTTCGTTTTCTTCAAGAGAAAATGTGCAGGTCGAATAGAGAAGATATCCGCCGGGCTTTACGGTGCTTTTTATTTCATCGAGGATTTCACGCTGTCTTTCTGCACAATGCAGAACGTTTTCAACGCTCCATTCTTTCTGAGCATTTTCATCCTTGCGAAACATTCCCTCGCCCGAACACGGTGCGTCGACAATCACAAGATCAAACGCTTCGCCATAGAGTGAGGCGATTTTTTTTGCGTCGGCACAGGTTGTAATCACATTCCGGAAACCCATTCGCTCAATGTTGCCCGTCAGCGTCTTACAGCGTGACGGAACAATTTCATTTGAGACAAGGATTCCGTCTTTATTTTTCGCCGCCGCCTGAGTTGACTTTCCTCCGGGGGAAGCGCAGAGGTCAAGAATGTTCCAGTCGCTTTGTATCTCGATTCCCGCAACGGGAGCCATCGCCGACGGTTCCTGAATGTAAATTATTCCTGCGTGATGATACGGATGATTTCCGATCCCGTCGCAGGAAAAATAAAAACCGTTTTCTGCATACGGAATTTTTTTACCGCCGAAAGGATTAATTTCTTCAAAATTTTCTTCGCTTATTTTATTTGTATTTACTCGAAAAGAACGCACGTGATTTTCAGAAGATGACGCTTCAAATTTTTCATATTCCTCACCGAGCAAAACTTTCATTCTGTTTTTAAAATCAATCGGTAACATAAAAATTTTCCTTATAAATTCGCTTCAATGTTGAACATACAAATTGAGAGAGCGGCAATTGCGGCTGTCTCGGTTCTGAGGATCCTTTTGCCGAGCGACACGATTTCGCCGCCGTGTTCTTTCACTTTTTCAATTTCTTTTTCCTCGTATCCGCCCTCGGGTCCGATAAAGATTCCCGCACTCATTCCGTCTTTCAGCTCGTCAATTTTGTTGCGCAGAATCTTCACGCTGTCGGCGCACTCATACGGGACAAGGAGCATATCGAGGCTTTCGGAATATTTCAGTGCCTCGCCGAATGTCATAACGTTTTTCACCTCGGGGATCACCGTCCTGCCCGACTGCTTTGCCGCACTTTCGGCAATTGACTGCCATCTTGCTATCTTATTTTTTTTCTTCTTTTCATCGAGCCTGACGACGCATCTTGCCATTTCAACGGGAACGATTTCCGCCGCACCGAGCTCAACGGCTTTCTGAATTATCAGCTCCATTTTATCCGCTTTCGGAAGTCCCTGAAAAAGGACGAGCCGAACGGGCAGTTCCGTATTCTCGAGCTGTCCCTTTTCGATGTCGGCAATAACGCAGTCGCCCGAAAATTCACGGATCGAACAGCAGTAGCTTGCGCCGTTTCCGTCATTGGCAACGAATTTTTCGCCGGGCTTCATTCGCAGAACATTTTTTATATGATTGACGTCGCCGCCTGTGACAACAACCTGCTTTTCCGAAATATTTTCGGCAGGTACAAAAAAGTGGTACATAATTTTTCTCCCAAATTACTCAAAATAAACTTTCCAAAACTCGGAGTATGCTTTGTCACCGTAGAGTTTAAAAATCGTGTCGTCGGCAAACCTGATAATTTTTGTCAGCACCTCTGCCCACTCGGGCAGCTCGGCAAGCTGTTTCTGAGTGAGGAGCTTTGCGTTTTCTTCGCTGAGATTTCCGTATTTTACGCAGAAGTCATTAACTCTCTTCGTCGTCTCCTTGCAGAACTCTGCATCGGCTACCGTCGCTCTCATCACACGCTCGCAGTCGTACATTATCGCCCTGCACTCGTCCGCCGTCTCCAGCGTCCAGTCGAGCTTGCCTGCCGTGTAATCGGTGTAGAGATTTTTCATATCCCTGTATCTCCAGCGGCGGATAAACCAGTTGTCGGAATTACCGTTGAACTGCGGATATTTTTCAGGCTTTGAATTGACATTTTCAACATCGTGGGAGTACATCAGCGCAACCGCCAGATTAATAACGGGCGAATTGTTCGCCGCATCCTCGTGATGCATATTGTAAAAATACCATGTGTTGTCGGGAAGAACACCCGTCGATGCATCGACCTCTCCGTCCGGAGAAAGTCTGCCGCCGCTTCTGAGCTTTTCACCCGGAAGAGCCGCCGTTGCACCGAGCGTTGTAGATTCAACATTAATAACTCCGTCACTGTTGACCTTTGAAGAGTTCTCCATCACACGGAAGAAATTATACCGTGCGTCGCCCGCATGAAGTCCGTAGCCTGCGATTATATTAATTTTAATTCCGTTTGCAGTCATCTTTTTTATGTTGCTTTCAAGGTTTAGCTGTGCGTGATAGAAAGCGTCGGTCTTTGCTCTGACGGGTGCGTGTGCCTCGTCACCGAGATATTTTTTCGCAAGCTCGGGATAAGCCTCCCTATTGACCATCGCCCAAATCTGCGGCGTGTTTACAAGCAGGTTGTTAAACAGATTATCATAAATTTTTGTCAGCATTGCGGCGTTGACTTCTGCCGGGAGTGCACGGAGCAGAAAATTAACCGTATGACCGATCAGCTCTCCGTACTCGGTGAACTCGGAGATCATCATCGGGATTCCCTCGTTATACCAGAACTCTGCCGAAATATCAAAGTCACGGTTCATCATATCCGTAACAGCCTGCGTGCCGTTGAGTACGGGCACAACATTGACAATAGTATTGACCTTGTCCGTGTTTGTGAACTGTTCGCAGAAAGCGGTGAATACCGTGCCGCCGAGACTGATCGGCAGGAGATTTACTTTTTTGGCACCCGTCTTTTCGAGGACAAAATCTATGTATTTGTCAAGCCTTTGTGCCGATGTCATCGGATCGCCGAAAAGAGAAAACGAGAAAAAGAAAAGATTCTCCTCACCGATTATATCGGAAACTGTTCTGAGCGGAAGAATTTTATAAAGGTATGCACACTGGTACTGCATATAATTCTGCGTATCTGCATCGTCGGGTGTTGCAAAATCCGCAAACGAACCGTTAAACTCCAAAAGTCCGATTTCATTATTTGCAAAACTGCCGTCGGGCAGGGTTTTCTGCGCCGAGAAAGCAACATCGGCAACCTTGCCGACTGCATCGACAATTCCGCAGTCTTTCTGAGCGATAACCGATTTAACGAGCGGAGCAATCAGGCAGCGGGCAACCGCCTTGAGAATTTCTGGCACGTCGAAAATCATTGTGCCGCTCTGAAGATCGTTGCCGAAAGCATCTTTTTTAATCGGCGGACGTGACGGATCTTCGGCGGTCGAGCTGTCGTAATTCTCGTCAACAACATATGTTATCGAATGTGAAATTCCGGGCACAACAACCAGCGGATAATAATTTCCGTTTTCGTCAACATTGTCATAAACGACGGACATATCCTCAAGCGTATAAGGGTAGTTATCCGAAGCGGGTGTGTCCGAGGTTTTTGCCACAGCGCCGCCCATCGGCAAAATTGTCATTATAACCGACATAATCAGGGAAAAGATTTTCGCAATAAGGTTCATCGTTTTATCCTCCCGATAAAGATGTAAAATAAATGTAAAACAATTATAACAAAATATAAATTCTTTTTCAAGGACGTTGATTTATTTCCGAAAAAATGCTAATATAAGTTATCAAAATTTTCGGAGGTTTAAATTATGGAGATCACGGCGGCAGCCGCATGGCTCAACTCAACTTTTGCCGATTTCGATCTTGCAATTTTTGATTTCTTTCACAGATTGCACGACTCGGCGGCAGGCGGATTCCTCGATGTCTTTTTCAATGCGGTAACAACCCTCGGCCACGACGGAATCGCTCTCATTATCATTTCACTCGTTCTTATGCTTTTCAAAAAGACAAGAAAAGCAGGCTCGGCAATGCTTGCAGGTATTATCGTCGGCGCAGTTTTCACAAATCTGACGATCAAACCACTCGTTTCCCGCCCGAGGCCTTACACCTTTACGGACAGTCCGGTTTATCAGTGGTGGCTGAATGCGGGAGCGCAGGTTGAAAGTGACAGATCGTTCCCCTCGGGTCACACGACCTCGGCAATGGCGATGGTTACAGGTCTTTTCTGCGTGACGAACAAGAAAGTAAGCTGGCTTGCATTCCTTTTTGCAATATTTATGGGAATGTCCCGAATTTACCTTTGCGTTCACTATCCGACCGACGTTATCGGCGGACTGATCATCGGCGCAATCGGCGGCGTTATCGGCGGACTTCTCGTCAATTGGTTCTATAAGCACGACGAGCACAAGCTCAACAAGGCATATATAAACTTCAGTTTTGCAAATCTTTTCAAAAAAGCATAAATTATGTTTTATTACACGGTACGGCAAAAATCTTGCTGTGCCGTGTTTTTTTGCTCTTATTTGTGCATAATGCACTTATAATCTCCACAATCACGTATAATTACTGTATAATTACATTCAAGAAATAAAGGCCCGAGTTTTTATCATCGTGCATAATTTCAGGTGGTATATTTTGGTAATTTTGCAAATTGAGCAAAAAATTTTAAAGTGGTATAATCTATTTACAGGATGTTTCACCTGGCTAACGAAACAAATATTTGAAAAGGAGAAACCAAATATGAGAACAATCAAAAAAACCCTAAGCGTTTTACTCTGTCTGTGCTTGATGCTTTCGGTTGTGGCAACCGGATTTACTGCAATTGCGGCAGATAAAACAGAAGCAGTAACCAAATTTTCAGATGCGGTAACCGCTTACAGCGGTAAGCTGAGCGTTGCCGACCCAACCGAAGAAGACCTTGCAGCCTACGAGAAGCTCGTTACGGACTACAAGAAGTTGTCACAGAACGAGATCGAAAGTATTGATGTTCTCACATTTGATATTTTCTATCATCTTGTTCTTGACAGAGAACGTCAGATCTCTATCAAAAATAATCCTGACATAAAAGCGTATGATAAACGCCATTATGCAAATGCCGCCGCTCAGGCGGTCACAACGCTCGGGTTTATCCCTGCTTATGTCGACAAAGCGGTTGATCTCGGCAAAAAGCTGAACAACAAGGCACTTTCTCTTGACGATAAAAAAGCCGCATGGACCGAGGCGGATGCGAATGCCAGAATTATGGTCGGCGGTTACAGCTCGTCAAACGGTATTCTTTCAACCGCTCTCAAGGGTAGCACATTCAAGGGCGTAAAGCTCATTGTTGATCTTATCTATAATGATCTTCTCAAGGCCAACCCCGCTCCGACAAAGCCGAAGAGCCCGGGTTCGGCGCCTAAGGCTTCAAAATATGAACAGGGCGAGAATGATCCTCAATATAAAGCTGACTTTGCAGAATGGCTTGCCAAGGCGGAAGCATATAACAAGGCTTATGCCGTTGAGTTTAATCACAAGGGTGAGCTTTATTTGGAGGCATTTGGCTGGATTGTGTCCGTTGATTCGGCATACAAACCCGTCATTGAAGCTATAAAGGATGCCAAAGAGGCAAAGGAAGCCTATGATAACGGCGGTTCCGGCGCAACAGCTAAGGCGGCTGCGGCGGCAAAGTTCTATGAAGCTCTGAGCGAAAGAGAAAAGGCATTCTACAATGAATGCGGATATTATCTTTATGCAACCGCAGTTGACAATATAACAAGCTGGACATATAAATCCTATACCCCGAAAGGGCTTTATGACGCTTGCGTCGATATAGGAAATGCAAGATATGTAGACTATTTCACGGTTGTCATAGAAAATATAACAGAACCGTACAACCGTGCTGATATCGAGGCTGCTAAGGCGGCATATGAAAAAGTTCCTCAGTCTCTTAAGTCTAAAATTTCTGTTGACACAATGGAAAAATATAATGCAATTCTTGCAAGTATTGCTCCCGATGAGCCGACAGGCGAAAGACCAAATGTTGAGAGAATGGAAACAACAAAGGTGAAATATCCCGCAGCTGTTTCGGGTAAAAAGATTGATAAAACAATCGACAATGTTCAGACTCTTCTTTATCAGCTTCTTGACGTGCCGTCCGGCGGAATGTCTCAGCTTGTCAGCGAGGGTGTTTATACCAACTACACGGTAGCTCTTCTTGCCAAGAAACTTTATCCTCTCATTGGCGGAATATCCTCAATGCTCGCAATGGGACCGGAAAAACTTGCAGCTAAGCTCGACAAGGAATCCTGCGCAGGTGCAATCGAAGCTCTCAATGCTGCCGCAAATACACTTGATGAAGACGGTAAAAAGGTTGATTCCGTAACCGCATGGGAATATGTTGAGGTTAAGGACGGTGATTTCGGTTTCAAGGACGGTGACAAGGAAGGCTTCCTTGATGCGGCTGCATCACTTTTCCGACCGCTTTCACTTGTTACAATGGTAATTACATTTGAAAATAAGGCGGACAAGACAAAGGGCACATATACCTATGGCGCATACGAGGACTTGATTCCCATATTTGAAGCCCTCGAAATAGAGAACGTTATGTCCTCCGACGAATATACAAAGGCGATTGAAGCTGTTTCATCAAGCGATGATAAGATGGATCGCAGAATCCGACCGATTCTCGCCCCGATATTTGAGCTTGTCGACAGCGTGGCAAACGCAAAGGCTCCGCTCAATGCTCTTATGGAGTTTCTTCCTAAGGTTGCATATGCGGTTGACTCCGGTCTTGTCAATACCCAGGTTCAGGCGGTTATAGGTAAGCTCGGTATGGGTCTCAGCTCAAAGGTTGATCTTGATCTTACAACCTCGGGTCTCTTTGATCTTGTTGCTCCGCTGATTGAAAAAATCGAGATCAAAGCCGCAGAAACTGATGAGCAGGGCAACGAAACTGTTCCGGCAGTTCTTCTCGGACTGAAACTCGACAAGGAAAAGTTTACAAAGGCCATCCACGATCTTGCCGGCTGCGGAAAGTACACGGCAAATCAGAGCGTTGCAAGAGGCGAAAACTGGTATGTAAGCATTGACGGTAACGCAAGAGACGCATTTATCGTGTTTATAAGATATGCTCATAGTGAACTTGCAACAAAAGAGAACACGGCCGCACTTAAGAGAGTTGTAAAGATCGGCGATTATAATTTCGGTCAGAGATTGATGTATAATATTCTGATTTCGCTTGTTCATACAGCTTCTGATGACGGAGCAATTCGAATCAGTGCGGCACTTCTCCCGACAATAAATTTCTTTATCAGAGTTTCAAAAATGTTTTCAAAGTAAATTATCAGTATTTCAGCCCGACTTCGGTCGGGCTTTTTCTTGCGCACTTTGCACAAAAAAGGGCGATTACTTTGTACGTTGACGGGAGTTCGGTTTTGATGTATAATACATTAAAATAAGGATTGGTATCCCCTATCCTCAAAAACATTTTTAAACTGGAGGTTTATTAATGAAAAAGATTTCAACAAAAATCATTTCCGTGATTCTTTGCGTATGTATGATCTTCGGCTGTTCGGCTATGGTATCATCCGCAGAGGAAACAACGGATACCGTAACAAGAGTAAGCTGTGCTTTCAACGGTGACTCCCAGACATCAAGAGGCTTCTGTTGGTATACTGAGACCTACACAAGGAGCGACGTTCAGATCGTCAAGACTTCCGACTTTAAGGGCAGTTTTGCAAATGCGGCTGAATATTCGGCAGGCAACGTCTACAAGTTCCGTGATCTCTATTGCCACAAGGTAACGGTTTCGGATCTTGAGCCGGGCACAAGCTATACATACCGTGTCGGTGACAGATCTCTCAATCTTTGGAGCGATAACGGCACATTCACAACCGATGACGGTGACAGCAAGTTCTCGTTCATTTCAATCGCCGACGTTCAGGCAAGCAGTGACGAAAACTTTGCACACGCAGCTCAGACAATGATCGGCGCTATCAAAACTCTTCCGAATTACGAGTTTATGGTTAACCTCGGCGATTTCGTCAACGACGACACAAATGACGAGTGGAACTGGTACTTCAAGAACTTTGCTTTTGCAAATATGAATACCACAATCGCTCCCGTTGCAGGTAACCACGACGGCAACATCACAAATAAGCTCAACATCAACGTTTTCAACTCAATGTTCAACCTCGGCAACCCGAACACCGAGTCAAACACAAACTGGGTTAACGGCGTTTACTATTCATTTGACTACGGCAATGCTCATTTTGCGGTTATTAACACGAACGATATGTACCCGATGACTCAGTCGCAGAGAAACTGGCTTGTTAACGATATGAGCAAGACGGACGCCGACTGGAAGATCGTTCTTATGCACAGAGCGTCATACTCTGAGGGCAAGAACATCAATAAGCCTGACACAATTATTATGAGAGATGTACTTCTCCCGCTCTTCGATGAGCTTGACATTGATATGGTTCAGGCAGGTCACGACCACGTTTATTACAGATCAAAGCAGGTTAAGGGCGACAAGGTTGTTGAGAATGTTCAGTATGTAACAGAAATGTTCAACGGCGAGGAAACAACATTTGCACTCAATCCGGAGGGAACCGTTCACGTTGTTCCTGCAACGGCGGGCACAAAGAGATACAGAGTTTATGACGCTATTGATCCCATCCCGGGCTGCTGTGACTTCCGTCTTTCAACAAGAGATATGGGCGGATGCTTTATGACAACCGAGATCGACGGCGGAAAGCTCGTTATGAAGTCATACCTTGTTGACGATGAGACTCAGGAGATTACTCTCATTGATAAGTATGCGATCAAGAAGGACGTGGGACAGAACAAGCCTGCAGACGACTACCAGGATCTTCCGACCGATAACGTATCAAATATCAGCGCATATGTTACAAACTTTGTAAAAGCTGTTGTTGATATGCTCGTTAAATACCTCTTCGTCCTCCTCCCGAAAGTTATCAAAAATGCGATAACGAAATAAGTATAAATGAAACAAGTCAGCCTCTCCTTTAATTAGGGGAGGCTGATTTTTGTGCTCTTTCAGAGTCTGTATTTTACTATTAGTTCAATAAGAGACTTAAGTTTTAGGGGAGACGATATCAACCCAAGGAAAGAAAAACTATTGTTGAGCGTGGGCGTCCCTTTAGGAGAGCCGGCGGCGCAGCCGACCGAGGGGTTGGGTAAAAGTATAACAAGATATGGCGAAAATTTATATTCAAAAATCGAGTGCTTTCTGCCGACAAAATTTTTAAGATTTTTCAATAAAACTATTGACAAATGCAAATGATATGAATATAATAAAACTAACGAATGAACATTTATTCATATGTTAATCTGAAATGCAGGTGAAACAAATGGAAGATAAGATAAGAGACTGCGAGAGCTGTCCGCACGACGAATGTAACCGCAAGGTTGCCAAGACAGAGGTCAGCGACGATGTTCTTTATGATCTTGCCGAGGTTTTTAAGGTGTTCGGAGACAGCACAAGAATCAGAATAATCTCCGCCCTGATGGACGGCGAAATGTGCGTTTATCACCTCTCGGAAAAGCTCAATATGGGACAGAGCGCGATCTCGCACCAGCTCAGGATTCTCCGTGGCGCAGGACTTGTACGTCCCCGCAAGGAGGGCAAAGAAAGTTATTATTCGCTGGACGATGAACACGTTGAAGAAATTTTCGGCGCAGGTCTGGCTCACGTATTACACAAAGGAGGTCTTTTAAATGTCTGAACAGGATTTAAAGCACGAACACGAATGTGAAAACGACTGTTGCTGTGAAAGTGAGCACGAAGATCACTGCGGCTGCGGTCACGATCATCACGGTGAGCATCACCACGATCACGAACACAGTCACGGATGTGCCTGCGGCTGCGGCGGCTGCGCCCACGACGATGATGAAGAGGAAGAAACTAAGCTCTCTCTTTCCCTGCTCGGCGTTTCGGTCGTACTTGTAATCGTCGGTCTATTCCTTAAAGCCTTTCCGCTTGCACAGACAATTATCGGAATCATTGCCGTTGTTCTTGCGGCATACCCTCTCGTTTTCAAGGTTTACGGCGACATCAGGGAAAAGCGTTTTACCGAGATAGAGCTGATGCTTATTTCCGTTATCGCCGCTTGCTGTATCGGTGAACTCAGAGATGCGGCGCTTGTTGCGATCCTTTACCGAATCGGTGAGATAATTGAGGACAAAGCGGTTGAAAACAGCCGCAAGGCGATTGACTCCGTTGCAAAAATTCAGCAGGATTATGCTCACCTCGTTCTTCCCGACGGCACAACGAAAAAGGTTGACGCCGACGACGTTCCGATCGGATCGAAAATCAACGTTCTGCCTTATGAGCGTTTTCCGATCGACGGAATTGTGGAATCCGGCATTTCAACCGCCGATGCCTCTGCAATCACAGGTGAAAGCCTTCCCATAACGCTCGGTAAGGGCGTTGAGGTCAAGAGCGGTATGGTTAACGGAAAAGACAGCGTTACGGTTGTTACGACGGAGCTTTTCGGAAACTCAACCGCATCAAGAATTGTTAAAATGGTTGAGGATGCAACCGAGAAAAAGGGTAATGTTCAGAAATTTATCACGAGATTTGCAAAATATTACACACCGGTTGTCGTTGTTGTCGCATTTGCTTTGGCAATCATAGGTTCAATTATGACAAAGGATGTTGCGTCGTGGATCAAGAGAGCTCTCGTATTTCTTGTTGCTTCCTGCCCGTGCGCTATTGTAATTTCGATTCCCCTCGGATTCTATACGGGAATCGGAGCGGCGGCAAAGGACGGAATTATCGTCAAGGGTTCAATTTTTATCGAGGCATTTGCAAAGGCAAAAGCATTCGTATTTGATAAGACGGGCACGCTGACAACAGGCAATTTCGAGGTCAGCAAGATCACATCAATGAGTAATTTTTCCGAGGAGCAAATTCTTACTCTTGCGGCGGCGGCTGAATATTATTCATCGCACCCGATCGCAAAGAGTATTGTAAGTGCGGCTCCGCCGATTGACGAAAAATATCTCAGCGATTTCCGTGAGGTTGCAGGCGGCGGCACAAGCGTTGTGTTTGACGGCAAGAAAATTCTTTGCGGCGGCAGGCGTCTCCTTGAAACAGAGGGCGTTGAGACACCGGACTATACGGACGGCGACGTTTGCGTGGTTCTTGACGGAAAGATTATCGGTACAATCACGCTCAGAAGCGCAATCAGAAAGGGCGTTGAGGATATGGTTGAACAGCTCCGTGACCAGGGCGTTGAGCATATCATAATGCTGACGGGCGATAACGAGACCGCCTCCGATGAGGTCGCCAAGGCAATCAATCTTGATGAGTATTACTGCAATCTTCTCCCCGAAGAGAAACTCAGTCACCTTGAGGAAATCAAGAACGAGTACGGCAAGGTCGTCTATGTCGGCGACGGAATCAACGACGCTCCGGTTCTCGCATCTGCGGACGCAGGTGTTGCGATGGGTCTCGGAACTCAGGCGGCAAGCGAAGCAGCTGACGTCATTCTCACAAATGACAGGCTCGACAAGCTCGCACCCGCTCACAGACTTTTCAAGAGAACGATTAACATTGTTCACTTCAATATTATTTTCGCCATTGCGATCAAGATGATAGTTTTGATTCTCGGTGCGGCAGGCTATGCTCCCGTATGGCTCGCAGTATTTGCGGATGTCGGCGTTTGCGTAATCTGTATTTTAATTTCAACCCTCATCAGCAAAATTAAAAATTCATTCTTTGACACAATTCACTTGAGATAAAAATAAAAAGTACGGCAGCTAAGCATATTGTTTAGCTGCCGATTTTTAATCCGATAAAAGATCCTCATAAGAAAGATCAAGAATTTTTGAGAAAGCCTTTATTTCAATATCCGTAACAAACCGTTTTCCGCACTCAATTCGCTGAATTGCATTTTTATCCACATCCAGTCCGATGAGTTGAAGCCTGTCGGCAAGTTCACGCTGAGATATATTTATTTCTTTACGCTTTTTTGCAATTCTTTTACCGCAAAAGTTGTTAAGTCCGTCCTCAGTTTTATTTATAAACATTTTTTCTCCTTTTTGACATTTAGTGCTTGTCAACAAGAAAATTATATGTTATAATAAAGAAAATATGACATTTAGTGAATGTCAATTGGAGGGTGAAAAATGGAAAACTCAGAAAAAACAAAGTTTTGTAAACATTGTGGTGCAACAATTCCTGCCGATGCGGTAATGTGCACCTCCTGCGGCCGTCAGGTTGAAACGCTCAACGGAGCTGAACCTGCTCAGCCGCAAATCGTCATCAACAATGCAAACACCAACACTAATACAAATGTTAACGGTGCGTTCGGGAAAAAAGTATGTAATAAATGGGTGTCGTTTTGCCTTTGCTTTTTCCTCGGATTTTTCGGAGCACACAAGTTCTATGAGGGCAAAGCAGGAATGGGAATACTTTATATTTTCACGTTTGGTCTCTGCGGAATCGGCTGGATTGTCGATTTAATTTCAATTCTCTGCAAACCCAATCCATATGTTGTTTAATCAAAAATCAAAAAGGCACGGCAGTTCAAAAGGCTGTCGTGCTTTTCGGCTTTATGAAAAGATTGAATTTTCAGTTTTGCTTAAAAATCTATTAACCTCTTTACAAAAAAACTTCCGGGATTTCTCCCGGAAGTTCCTTTATTGGTGCATTTATGCGTGGAAGTAAACCCCCGGTTCTACCGGGGGAAAGTGAAAGAGCGGTGCGACAATAAAAACGGCGAGCTAAAAGCAAGCCGAAAAGTATAGACATAGAAGAAACCTCCGTTTACAATGAAATGTGGCAATGCATTACATGAAGTAAATGGAGGTAAAATTATGTCAATAAATTTTAATAAAAACACAGGAAATGAAATAAAGAATTCCGCACACTCAAAGTACAGATGTC
>DKDP01000033.1:181433-181901 GCA_002449395.1 Ruminococcaceae bacterium UBA6845
TAGAAGCAGAGGCATGTCCGGATCACATCCATATGCTAGTAAGTATTCCACCGCATATAAGTGTAGCACAGTTCATGGGATATCTCAAGGGGAAAAGTACTTTGATGATATTTGACAGACATGCGAATTTGAAATATAAGTATGGACGGAGGAACTTCTGGTGCAGAGGATATTATGTAGATACAGTAGGGCGAAATAAAAGGGTAATAGCAGAATACATAAAGAATCAGTTAGAGGACGATTTTGCAGCAGACCAAATAAGTTTCAAAGAGTACACAGACCCGTTCACGGGTGCCAAGAATAAGTAAGCAAAAATAAACAGCCGCACGTGAGCGGCTGCTGAGAATGTAATGCATTGCTATAAATCAGAAGCCCCTTTTAGGGGCAAAGCCAGTATTAACCCCTTTTAGGGGTGGAGCAAACCGCCGGTTGAACCGGCGGTTTTGATTCAGAAATCAGAATCAGAAG
>DKDP01000047.1 GCA_002449395.1 Ruminococcaceae bacterium UBA6845
ATTCAGAAATCAGAATCAGAAGTCGATGGAAGCGAATGTTCCGTTGCTCTGATTGAAGATGTTCCATGTCTTCTTGAGACCTACCTTGCCGATAGCGCTGTGGTTACCAACAGAGACGTTGAGGATACCGTAGATGTCTGCGTGACCGCTGATATCAATCTTTCCGTCTGTGTTTGCACCTGCTGCAAGCTCCTTGAGGTAGTCAACAGGAATTGTAAGAGACGACTGAACAACTACGTTGCCGTTTGCGTCAACATACTTAGCCTGTGCCTCAACATAAGCACCAACGCCGCCCTCAACGCATACGTCTACAAGAGCGTAGCCATAGAGACCGAGTGATACATCAAGACCAAGACGAAGCTCGAACTGGCCATAGATGTTAACCTGACGATCAAGAACTGTTGAATCGTTAACAGTGCTTACCTTGTTGTTGATGATCTCAACACCGTGCATTTCCTGAGAAGTTACAACGATTTCCATTCTGCCGTTTACGTCGATGTTAAGGAGAACGTCGAATGTAACGGTAAGCGGAGTTGAACCGAGAGGAAGGGTGAATGTGAAGAGCTTGATTGATGTAGAATCGAGCTTTGAAAGAGCATACTTGTTAACAGCCTTTGCCCAGAAGTTGTCGCCTGAGAGCTTCTCGCCGACAGAAGCAACTTCGTCGCCGAATGTCTTAGCGTATGAACCTGAGATAGCTGTTGTATCCTTAAGATCATAGTTGAACTTAAGATATACTTCGTTGAAGTTGAGCTTTGCAACGTTCATATCTGCCTTAGCGTCAACTGTGAGGTTTGTAAGCTCATAAGCCTTTGAGAGTGTAACGCCGTCGCAAACGCTCTTAGCAACTGAGAAGTTGAGGCCTGTATCTGTGATCTTAGCCTTAACCTTGAAGCCCTTTACAGAGAAGCTGACATTAGCGAGCTTCTTGAGAGTCTTCATAACGTCGTCCTTAGAGATAGCGTTTGTGTCGAGGTAACCGTCGGAAAGGATCTCTCCGTTACCGTCAGCGATCATTGCTGTTGCAAAATCAACATCAGATGTGCCTTCGTAGTCGATCTTCTCGATAACGTCCTCGATGTCAACCTTAGAGTTTGTAACAACCTTCTCGCCGTCAACAACCTCAATAGCCTCTGCCTTGTAAGCAGCGCCGGTCATAATCTCATCGGACTGCTCAACAACATAGATGTCGCCTACTGCAAGATCTGAGCTTGCGGGAACAACGATGCTGTCTCCGTCAACAGTGTAGTCTGAAACAGTCTTAACACCGTCTTTGAGAACGAGCTTCTGAGTGTTTTCGTCGATTGAGCCACGGAGCTCAACTGCCTTTGCGATAGCTGCTGTTACGTCGTCCTCAGCCATAGCGCCGAGACCGAGCTTGTTCTTAGCATCAAGAGTGATGATGCCGTTGTCAACCGCTGCGGCTACCTTCGCAACGTTCTTGATGGATGTAGCGTTCTCGATTACAGCGGTGGTCTCGTCAACCTTAACACCCGATGCATTAACAAGAACTGTTGCTACGAATTCCGGAGTAACGGCCTTTGTAACGTCGATTGTATCATAATCAACGAGAACGTCATTATTATCTGCTGTTGCAACAGCTGCATAATACTCGTTGTCCGGCTTAACTCCACGGATCTCATCTGTGGACTCAACCGCCTGATAACCGAACGCTTCATCAACCTGCTCCAAGAATGCGCCTGTCTCAACCGTCTTTGTGCCCGGCCATACGAAGCCCGGGAAGATGCTGGTCATAACAAGCATTACAATGGAAACGATGATTGAAATGATCTTGGTCATATCAATTCCTCCTTTAAATTTCTGAGGTGTCGGCATCTTTCCCACGGCTCAAAAGTGGTATAACGTTAGTACCGCTTCAGAGTTAAGCTGCCCGAAAGCAGCAACCCCGGTAGATACTCCCCTCATAGTAAATTATAATAGCTGAATCGGCATTTTGCAAGTATTTTTTTGTAAAAGGAGAAAAATTTTATCTATTTTTGAAAATATCACTAAATATTGTGGTCAAAGTTGTGCAAAATACAATTCCGATGCCTTTTTTAACAAAAAGCAAACATTGTATAAATGTTTTTTGCCGATAAATTGCCTCCCTATTACATTATATATATAATAAAACGCCTGCGGAACAAAATATTCCTTGACACAAAATTGGTTTTGTGATATCTTATTAACGATATAACAAAGGCTGTGACAAAGACAGTAACCGCATTGCGAAGCCAAAGCGAGCCGGGGAGGGTGTAAGCCCGGTGTGAGGTACATTGCGGCGAATATCACTTTCGAGCTGCGGACTGAATTGAGTAAGTCTTGACGGTTGTCCTCCGTTAAAGGGAACGCATATGAAGTATGTTGAATAGGTGGTTGCGAGTTTTCCTCGTCCTGTTTTACACGGGACGGGGATTTTTTAATGCGATATCCCTATCACACAAAAAGGAGCTATCATAAATGTATAAGAAAGTTTCTGCAAACCTGAACTTTGTCGACAGAGAAAAGCAGGTCGAGAAGTTCTGGAAAGACAACCAGATCTTTGAAAAAACCTGTGAGAAAAAAGGTCCGTCCTATGTTTTCTATGACGGTCCGCCGACCGCTAACGGCAAGCCGCATATCGGTCACGTTCTCACCCGTGTTATCAAGGATTTAATCCCCCGTTACCGCACAATGAAGGGCTATCAGGTTCCCCGTAAGGCGGGCTGGGATACTCACGGCCTCCCCGTTGAGCTTGAGGTTGAAAAGCTCCTCGGTCTCGACGGCAAGGAGCAGATCGAAGAGTACGGTCTTGAACCGTTTATCGAGAAATGTAAGGAAAGCGTCTGGAAATACAAGGGAATGTGGGAGGATTTCTCATTCACTGTCGGTTTCTGGGCAGATATGGAAAATCCGTATGTAACTTATCACAACCCGTATATCGAGTCCGAATGGTGGGCGCTTAAAAAGATCTATGAAAAGGGTCTTATCTACAAGGGATTCAAGATTGTTCCCTACTGCCCCCGTTGCGGAACTCCGCTTTCGTCCCACGAGGTTGCTCAGGGCTATAAGTCCGTCAAGGAGCGTTCGGCAATCGCACGCTTCAAGGTTAAGGGTGAGGACGCCTATTTCCTCGCATGGACGACTACTCCGTGGACTCTTCCATCAAACGTTGCGCTCTGCGTGAACCCGACTGAGGAATATGCAAAGGTTAAGTGCATCGACGGAAATGTTTATTACATCGCCGTTGCGCTTATGGATAAGGTTCTTTCACCTCTCGCCGAGGACGGAAAGCCGGCTTACGAGATTCTCGAAAAGTTTGTCGGCAAGGATCTTGAATATAAAGAATATGAGCCGCTCTTTGAGTGTGCAGGCAAGAAAGCCGAGCAGCAGCATAAGAAAGCTCATTTTGTTACGGTTGACAGCTACGTTACAATGTCCGACGGTACAGGTATCGTTCACATTGCTCCGGCATTCGGTGAGGATGACTCGAGGATCGGCAGAAATTACGATCTTCCGTTCGTTCAGTTCGTTGACGGCAAGGGTAATATGACGGAGGAAACTCCGTTTGCGGGCCTCTTTGTCAAGGATGCGGACGTTCCTGTTCTTCAGAACCTTGAAGAGAGAGGTCTCCTCTTCAGCGCACCGAAGTTTGAGCACGATTATCCGTTCTGCTGGCGCTGTGACACTCCGCTCATCTACTATGCAAGAGAGTCTTGGTTCATCAAGATGACAGCGGTTAAGGACGACCTTATCAGAAACAACAATACAATCAACTGGATTCCCGAGAGCATCGGTAAGGGTCGTTTCGGCGACTGGCTTGAAAATGTTCAGGATTGGGGCATCAGCCGTAACCGTTACTGGGGCACTCCGCTCAACATCTGGGAGTGTGAATGCGGTCACAGACATTCAATCGGCAGTATTGAGGAGCTCAAGAGTATGTCCGATAACTGCCCCGACGATATCGAGCTTCACCGTCCGTACATTGACGCTGTCACAATCAAGTGTCCCGAGTGCGGCAAGCAGATGAAGCGTGTTCCCGAGGTTATCGACTGCTGGTTTGATTCGGGCTCAATGCCTTTTGCACAGCATCATTATCCGTTTGAAAATAAGGATCTCTTTGAAAGCCAGTTCCCGGCGGACTTCATCTCCGAGGCTGTTGACCAGACAAGAGGCTGGTTCTATTCGCTTCTTGCAATTTCAACCCTTATCTTCAACAAAGCTCCGTTCAAGAATGTTATCGTTCTCGGTCACGTTCAGGACGAAAACGGACAGAAGATGAGTAAATCCAAGGGCAACGCCGTTGACCCGTTTGACGCTCTCAAGACCTACGGCGCTGACGCTATCCGCTGGTATTTCTACACGAACTCAGCTCCGTGGCTCCCGAACCGTTTCCACGGCAAGGCCGTTATCGAGGGTCAGCGCAAGTTTATGGGAACCCTTTGGAACACCTACGCATTCTACGTTCTTTATGCCGAGATTGACAAGTTCGATCCGACGAAGTATGAGCTTGATTACAGCAAACTTTCCGTTATGGACAAGTGGCTTCTTTCAAAGCTCAATTCGATGGTAAAGAGCGTTGACGATAATATGGCAAATTACAGAATCCCCGAGTCTTGCAAGGCTCTTCAGGAATTTGTCGATGATATGAGTAACTGGTATGTTCGCCGCTGCCGTGAGCGTTACTGGAAGCAGGGACTTGAGCAGGATAAGATCAACGCTTATCTCACTCTTTATACCGCACTTGTTACGGTCGCAAAGGCTTCCGCTCCGATGATTCCGTTTATGACAGAGGACATTTATCAGAACCTTGTCCGCTCGGTCGATAAGGACGCTCCCGAGAGCATTCACCTCTGCTCATTCCCCGAGGTTAACGAGGATTACATTGATCTTGATCTTGAGAAGAATATGGATGAGGTTCTCAATATTGTAGGTCTCGGACGTGCGGCAAGAAACGGCGCAAATATCAAGAACCGTCAGCCGCTCGCAAAGATGTTTGTCAATGCGGATATCAAGCTCGAGGGCTACTATAAGGATATCATCGAGGACGAGCTTAACATCAAGGACGTTGTCTTTGTTGACGCCGCAGACGAGCTTTCCGACTACAACTTCAAGCCGCAGCTTAAGACGCTCGGACCGAAGTACGGCAAGAATCTCGGCGAGATCAGAACCGCACTTTCCGAGCTTGACGGCTCAAAGGCAAAGAAGGAGCTTGACGCAGACGGTCACATCACGCTGAATATCAGCATCGGTGCAATTGAGCTGACAGCCGATGATCTTCTCATCGAAGCTGTTCAGAAATCGGGTCTTTTCTCGGTATCCGACTTCGGCGTAACCGTTGCAATCGACACAACGCTCACTCCCGAGCTTGTCGAGGAGGGCTTTGTCCGTGAGATTATCAGTAAGATCCAGACAATGCGTAAGGATGCAGATTTCAACGTTACCGATCACATCATCATCAGTGTTGAGGGCAACGACAAGATTGCCGATATCATCACACGCAACAAGTCGGATATCTTCACCGCAGTTGTTGCAGACGACCTCGTTGTAGGCTCCGCCGACGGTCACACCGCCGAGTGGAACATCAACGGCGAAAAGGCAACATTCGGCGTAAAGGTCAACAAATAAAACTATATAATTTAAAAGCTGTAATCCACACATCGTGAATTACAGCTTTTTTGCAGCTATATTAAAATTAAAGTGATGCCACATAATGCGGCATCACTTTGAGGTTTTATATGCTATTACTTAAATTGCGTTTATGAGGGCAGTGTAGGCTGTTGAGACCTCGCTTGCCGTTGCTGCCGGATTGCCGAGAACCGTGCCTGCATTCATAAGAGCCGTTGTATATGCGCCGTTGTCTGCCATTTCATATGCTGAGCAGATCGCCGCATTATAAGCTGTTCTGAGCTCTGCCTTGTTGACGTAATTTGCATTAATCGTCACATTATAATAGTTGTTGTTCTGTCTCTTGCCTCTGAGGGTGATTGTGTAAGCAGAAATTGTGAGCTTCTTAGTTCCCTCGGCACCGATCTTATTCGCATAGCTGATTCCGTTGCTGTAAGCCGAACCGACCTTTGCGGAAAGATTTGTAACTGTTGTTGTCGTTCCGTCAACCGTCTGTTTGATATAGCCCGAAGCAACATCGTCGCCCTGAATATCGCACTGCCAGTAACCGATCTTGAGATTCGGAACCTGATTGAGGTTTGTGATACGGCTCGAATCTACATAAACCGTACCGGTTCCGCCGTTAACGGTGTGCGAATCCTTTGCATTTGACTTGTGACTCCAGCTTCCGTACTCAACGCCGCCGTTTGTCGACTTTGTGAACCAATCGCCGATTCCCGTGTTGGATGTCGGTGCGGAATCCGTGAAGAAATTCTTTGTGCAGGTGTATGAACCGCCTGTAACGCTGTCAAATCCGATTGCGTAGAGGACGCCCTGGTTGAATACATCGGTACTGTATGTGTGAACCTGTCTGATGCCTGCCGCAACCTCGCTTGTGTTCGGAGCATAGACATATGAATATGCCGTTGCCGTACCTTTTTCACCGTTTTGGAGAGTGAATGTTGCAGTCCATTTAATTGTCTTGCCCGAGCCTGCCGCAGGAGCGGAGTTAATTCTTCCGGCGGAGATTGCAGTTGAAAGAGTACCGCTCGATGAGCTGCTGCCGTTTGTGTAGCTGACTGTTGAATCGCTTACGGAAACAGTTAAATCAGTCGCCTTGTCGCAGTTGAAGAAAATGTTACCTGTCGTCTTGGATGCGTTGCTGATGAGTGCTCCGTCCGCCTTGTTTTCACGGTCAACATAATATTGGAAGCTGTTCGATCCCGGAGCAAGGTAAATTGTCTCGGGAACGTAGAACATTGTTGTAACTACACCCATATCAGCCTTGAGCTGAACATTGATCTTTATCTGAAGTCCCGCATTTACGGACGCCTGAGTAACTGTGAATTTATCCGTCTTTGTCTCATAGCCGGTTCTTGATGCGGTGTATGTGTATGTGCCTGCGCCGAGCTTGTAGAAGTTGTCGGAATTGCAAGCGTCGATAACGTTTCCATTTGAATCCTTGACCGTAACAGTCGTGTCGGCGGAGGGAAGAATGAACTGAACCGAGCTTGTCGATGTGTCGGTCTTTGTTACAAGGAACGGCTGAGCGTAGCAGATGCCGCCGTCGCCGAGAACATAGATACGAACGTAAGAATTGATCTCGTCCTCGTAATCGTTGAGATCAAATGTGATTGTGTCGTTGTCATTCTTAACCTTTTTCTCGGCAATAACCTTGCCGTCGGCTACCATCTTGACAACATTTGCATTATAAGGATTAACGCTGATCTGATTTGTCTCATCGTCAACGTTAACTCTGCTGATCATCGGGAACTCGCCCTGAGCCTCAAAGCCGTCGCCGAGCTCCGCCTCTGTTTTAGCTGTCTTGGAGCAGGCAAAGAATGTGCCGTTTTCCATACTTGTGCGGATGTTTGCCTGTGTGTTCTCGGGCATTACAAAATACTGTGCGTTGTTTGCAACATCGCCGAAATCGTGTGCGTCATCCTCGCAGAAGCCCCAGATGTTTCTGCCGAGCGGAGCTGTGCGCTTGAGCGTCTCGTCATAAAGATAACGGTCGTTATGAGTTCTGTTATCCTTTGTATTGACAAGCTCCATACCGATGCAAGCCGAATAATTAAGGAAGAGCTTTGAAAACTTTGTAACAAACTCGTCGTTATATGTGTTGATGTCGTGTCGACCCTCTGTCCACTCACCGACATGGTTGATGTGGCAGATACCGCCTGCAGCCTGACTCTTTTTGATTGCGTCCTCGGGCCATTTTGCGTCAAGCTCAAGATCGCCGTGACCGCAGTCCGCATAGTAGCTGTTGACGTGGCACTTAGCGGTTGATGCGCCGTTAAGCTCAATGCCGAGCGGAACCTCTGTCATTCCGTCGCCGCCACGGTCCGCACCCGTTGTGATCTCCTTATATCTCTCCTCGGTCAGCTCATCAATATTGCCGTGTGAGAAATACTGATAACCGAAGATTGAAAGTCTTGTCTGATCCTTTGTCCAGGAATAGTTAACCGTACCATGATCGGTCAGGGCAAGAGCCTGGAAGCCGAGAGAATAATACTTCTCGATCATATCGTCCAGCTCAATGTCGCCGTCACTTCTTACCGTGTGAACGTGGGTTGCGCCCTTATACGCCTTCCACGTGTCCCAATCAACCGACTCATACGGGTTGGTGATTTTGAAATCGTATTCGCCTATCGAATCATAAGCGGCGGCAAAAGCCGTTGACGGAATATAAGCCATCAAGGACAGTACCATAACGATGCTGAGAATAATTGACAAAGTTTTACGCATTGGATTTCCTCCCTATTCTGATTCCCCACCGAATAGTTTACCACTTTTTACAAAATAGTCAATATTTTTTTCAAAAAACAATAACTTTTATTTTGTTTGCACAAATAGTGATTTGTTTATCTATTTGCATTATTTCCGTCGACAAAAATTGACTTTTAGCCGACCGTATGATAATATATAAAGGAAATCAAGCGGTTGACGGATTTCAGCCGTGTAAAGGAAGATTCTATGGCATATGACATAATTCGGTGGATCTGTGGGGCGGTGCTCTTTGCCGTTCTTTTGACAGTCCTCTGCATTGTATCGAAGAAAAAAGGAAAAGCCGCTGTTACGGCGGCGTTCATCGCAATAATATTAACGGCGGTTTCATTCGTTATCCCTTTTGAAAATTATATTCACCCGTTTTCCTCGGTTGAAAAGCTGTTTGCATACCGCTATCACGAGGAGCTTGTCACATATTTTGAGTGTGATGAGGGCGTGGTCTGCATTGCAGAGCGAAACAACGGCAGCAATGTGAACTACTGCTTTGACAAGAAAGACGGCAAGCTGCTGCTTCCGTTTTCACTGGTTGACGACACTCAGCACCGTTCGAGCAAATACGGAGTGTATCTGATTAAAAAATTCGAGGATCAAACACTTATTTTCACCCAGGTTTCCGACTCCGCATACGACGGCAAAGACTTTACCGCAAGCGATTCGGGCTATTACTATTGTATTGTTGACGGCAATTTCCTGCCGTCACGTCTCACCTGCTCGGGAGAAAAGGTTGTGTTGGTATAAAATAAAGGACGGCTCAATTGAACCGTCCTTTTATTATATAAATTCTGTTTCGTCGATAATTTTGGCGAAGAGGTCGAGCGCTTTATTGAAAATTCCTGCGCCGAGAGACACATATTCGTCGCTGTTTATTCCGCACCGGAGTGCAAACTGTTCGCCGATATTTTCGGCGGTATCTCCGCTCTTTTTCAGGGCGAGGAGATAGAAGGTGAATGCACTGCCGTCGGAAATATTATCATAATATCCGCTCTCCTGTGCCTTGAGGTAATCATACATTGAGGAGCTGACGGTGTCACCGAGCGTCTGCGAGGAAATATATTTTCTTACCGCATATTCGGCGGTAAAGGTCAAAAGAACACGAACGCAATATAACTCAGCCGCAGGCATATTTCCGCAGTTCAGTCCGAGCTTTTTGCAGTCGGGTCGGATCTTTGCCAGTCGGATTCCGAGGGCTTTCGCCTTTTCGCTGTTTCCGTTCCGTCTGTTGCGGTCGATATCGTCGGAAATGCGCTGAAAATCGTTCAGCTCCGAAATTTCCTTGCCGACATATATTTTGATGTCTCTGTCCTCTGCCATTTCCTTATCTCCGATTTGTCCGCCTTATTCGGCAGTTGCCTTTGCCTTCTGACGGCGGATCTTTGATTTATAATTTGAAAACTCCGTAAATCTGTCGTCGGGAGTTGTTACGCTTCCGAGAGTTACGCAATGTCTGTTATGTCTGCCTCTGAAATTGCTTCCGCCGATCGCAAGGAGGCCCTTCTCCTTTGCAAGTGCGGCATATTTCTCCGCAGTTGCGTCGTCGTGATCGGGACACCAAGCCTCGAATCCGTCAATTCCTGCCTCAATCGCCTTTTCGACGATGTTCGTGCCCTCAAAGGCACCGGGATTTGAAAGAATTGCAACGCCGCCCGCATCGTGGATCGCCTGAATGACCTCGGAAACCTCCGAGAACTTCGGCTTAACAAGAATACTCTTTTCGCCGCCGTCGTCAAAAAGCTCGTGATAAAGCGAACCGAAAAGCTCGGTCGTCACGCCGCTCTCGACAAGAGCCGCCATTATATGAACGGGATAAACGTTTGTTGAACCCTGAGCACATTTAAGAACCAGATCGGTCGTTATCGGGAAGCGCTGAGCCGCCTTGATCATCATAAACTGAGCCGCTCTCTTCCTTGCAACGAGATTCCTGTGGCAAAGTCCCTCAAGACGATCGGGTGAATCGCTCATATAACCGAGAACGTAAACTTCCTTGCCGTTCTCGCTGTCGAATGCGGAAATCTCGACGCCCTGAATGACCTTGATTCCGTGGCGCTCGCCGATAAGACGTGCCCTGACGGTGCCCGCAAGACAGTCAAGGTCGGTCACGGCAAGGTTGGTTACGCCGCATTTTTCAGCTAAGACAATAATGTCATCTATGCCCATCGAGCCGTCCGAGAGCTTAGTATGACAATGCAAATCACAGATCATTTCTTGAAAATCCTCCTACTTTTAACAAAAACCACAATATTATTCTGATTATATTATAATACAAGAGGAAAGAAAATGCAAGAAATAATTTTTTCTGTCGAAAAGTGAAAAATGATCAGGAAAAGTCACTTTCTATTATTTTTGAACACTCTGCGGGCGAATATACCCACTTGTCAATATGATCCAGCTCGGTGAAATATTTTATTGGCGGAGTCGGGTATTCCGCCTCGAAAGCGTCAACGATAATGAGCTTGATTTTCATACGCTCGGGGAGCATACTTTTTATATAAACACCTGCGTGACAGCCAGCGGAAATGCCTGCCGAATATTCGGCAAGACCGGCAAGATTCGGAGTCAGTTCAACGAAAATACCGTAGCTTTCAACGGAGCGGACGATTCCCGGAACGGTCTCGCCCGGAGCAAATTCATCGGCGTTCTGTTCCCAGGTGCCGAGAAGCTCCTTGTGGGAGAAAGTGATTCTGCCCTGCTCGTCGATGGATTTGACTACTACCCTTATCGTCTGACCGACCGAGAAACGCACCGACGGATGCGGGATTCTCGAAACGGAAATGCTGTCGATCGGCAAAAGACCGTTGATGCCTGCGCCGATATCAAGGAATACGCCGAAATTTTCCATATGCGTAACCTTTGCCGTGATAACGTCGCCCGGGCGCAGCTTTGAAATATAGTTATCCATACATTCACGCTGAACTGCCTTGCGGCTGAGTATTGCGTATTCACGGTCGTTGTCATCCTTTTGAAATCCGATGATCTTGAACATAACGGGCTTATTCACCCTTGAGATAAGAGCGATATCCCGAACCGAACCGTCGTCAATTCCGAGCGCTCCCTCGTTGTGCGGAATTATTCCGTACATACATCCGAGATCAACACGGAGATTGTGCTCCTTGTCGCAGAGAAGCGCCCTTGCCTCAAGCGTTTCGTTCGTTATGCACGCCTCGTGCAGGGCATTGGGCGATGAGAGCGCCGCACGGTTTGACGGAGTGAGAATTGTCTGACCTTCGGGTTTGAAATTTTGCATAAGTTTTACCACCTTTGTTTTGTTTAAAATATTAATCGCCGAGTTAACAGCGGTTTCTTTTACTAATTTATATGATTTGTATTCCCGATAATGACAAATACCTCTATACTTTCGGAACGGAATGTGTTATAATAATACAGAATAGGTTTTGAAAGGAGCGATAATATGGATGTTCGTGTCGGCGACAAGCTCGTTATGAAAAAAAATCATCCCTGCGGCTGTAATACATTTGATGTTTTACGTTCGGGAATGGACTTCAAAATCCGCTGTGAAAAATGCGGACACGAGGTTATGGTTCCACGCTCAAAAGCCGAAAAAAATATTCGTAAAATTATTCATCCCGAGGATTAGCGTGCTCCGAAAGAAATAAAATTTTCGGAGGATTTGCTATGATAGATAAACTTGAATCGGTTGAAGAAAAATTTGAAAATATCAACGCTCAGCTCTGTGACCCGGACGTTGTGTCCGACATCGAAAAATACAGAACGCTGATGCAGGAAATGAAACATCTGACGCCCGTAGTCGAAAAGTTCCGTGAATATAAAAAGGTAAACGCCGATTTTGAGGAGGCTCAGGCTCTTCTTGACGAAAGCGGACTTGACAAGGATTTTCGTGAGATGGCGCAGGAACAGTTTGAGGAATCGAGAGATAAGCTCGAAAAAATCAAGGAAGAATTAAAGGTGCTTCTGCTGCCGAGAGATCCGAACGACGACAAGAACGTTATCATTGAGATCCGTGGCGGCGCAGGAGGCGAGGAATCCGCCCTGTTTGCAAATTCGCTTTTCCGAATGTACTCGATGTACGCCGAGGCAAAGTGCTGGAAAACCGAGGTGCTCAACTCCAATCCCACCGAGCTCGGCGGATTTAAGGAAATCAGCTTTATGATATCGGGTGACGGTGCATACTCACGATTCAAATTTGAGAGCGGCGTCCACCGTGTTCAGCGAGTTCCCGAAACGGAATCGCAGGGCAGAATCCACACATCGACCGTGACCGTTGCCGTTCTTCCCGAGGCGGAGGAGGTTGATCTTCAGATCAATCCGACCGATCTCCAAATCGACACATTCCGTTCAAGCGGAGCGGGAGGTCAGCATATCAACAAGACCGAGTCGGCGATCCGAATTACGCATATTCCGACAGGTACGGTTGTTGAGTGCCAGGACGAGAGAAGTCAATACAAAAATAAGGATAAGGCGATGAAAATTCTGCGTTCAAGGATCCTTGAACAGGAACGTGCGAAGCAGAACGAGGCAATCGCAGGCGAGAGAAAATCGCAGGTCGGAACCGGTGACAGAAGCGAGAGAATAAGAACCTACAATTTTCCGCAGGGTCGTGTCAGCGACCACAGAATCGGGCTGACCTTATATAAAATTGAGGCTATTATGAACGGTGATCTCGACGAGCTTATTGACGCTCTGATCACCGCAGACACAGCCGAAAAACTGAAAGCTGAGTAATAATATGGAAACTGAAATTCTTGACGGCGGTTCACAGCAGGATATTGAGAAAGCCGCTAAAATTCTGAAAAACGGCGGACTTGTTGCGATACCGACCGAGACGGTTTACGGACTGGCGGCGAATGCGCTGAACCCGAGAGCCGTTGCAAACATTTTTAAGGCAAAGGGGCGTCCGATGGACAATCCGCTGATAGTACATATCAGCCGCTTTGAGGAGATATACAGGCTTGTTAAGGGCGTTCCGCACAAGGCAAAGGAGCTTGCCGACCGCTATTGGCCGGGACCGCTGACAATAATTCTGCCGAAGTCGGATATCATCCCCGACGAGGTGAGCGCAGGACTTCCGACGGTTGCAATTCGTATGCCGTCACATCCCGTCGCAAGGGCGATTATCGAAAAAACAGGTCGTCCGCTTGCCGCTCCGTCCGCAAATTCATCCGGACTTCCCAGCCCTACAACGGCAAGGCACGTTCTGGACGATATGAACGGTAAAATCGAAGCGATTGTTGACGGCGGTCCGTGCGACGTAGGTATTGAATCCACAGTCGTTACGCTTGCAACCGAGGTTCCGAGACTTCTCAGACCCGGCGGAATAACCCACGAACAGCTTGAAGAGGTGCTCGGTCACGTCGATATTGATCCCGCCGTCCTCTCACAGCTCAAGGAGGGAGTTCGTCCGGCGTCTCCCGGTATGAAATACAAGCATTATTCGCCGAAAGCGGAAGTATATATAGTCAACGGAAGTTTCCCGAGCTTTAAATATCAGATTGACTCGGATCTCCGTAACGGCGATGCGGCGCTCTGCTTTGACGGTGAGGAAAACGAGCTTCCCGTGCCGTGCCTTTCGTTCGGAAGAAAGGATCATTCACTCGAGCAGGCACACAGTCTTTTTGACGATCTGCGCAAGTTCGACGATATGGGAATAAAGCGTGTCTTTGTCCGTGCACCGTCCGCCGAGGGCGTGGGACTCGGAGTTTATAACCGTCTTTTGCGTGCGGCTGCGTTCAAAATTATTGAACCGCCTGTAATCTACGGTCTGACGGGTCAGAGCGGAGCAGGTAAAACTACCGTCGGCGAGGAGCTGAAAAAGAAGGGCTATCTGATAGTTGACGGCGACATCCTTGCGAGAAAGGCCGTTGAAATTTCCGAGGTTCTAAGTGCACTCGTCAAAGAGTTCGGAACGGAAATTCTCGACCCGGACGGAAAGCTGATCCGAAGCGAGCTCGCCAAGCGTGCCTTTGCAAATGAGCATAAGCGGCAACGGCTGAACAGAATCACACATCCCGCAATCACCAAGCTCACGCTTGAAACAATTAAGAATAATTTCACTGCGGAGCATAAGGGAGTTATTATTGATGCGGCGGCGATCTTCGACTGCGAATTGCCTAAATATTGCACAAAGATGATTGTCGTTACCGCCGACGGAGATATACGTGCCGAACGCATTATGAAGCGTGACGGCATTGACCGTGACACGGCGATGCTCAGAATAAATGCGCAGAAAAATGAGCAATATTATATAGAAAGGGCAGACATTGTTATCCGAAACAACGGAGGCGAAGGTCTTGCCGATCAACTGAGTGAATTATAAAACAATCGCCCTGCGCAAACTGTCGGTTCGGGCAAGGCGAAAAAGAATAAGTTAACCGAAAATCGGTCGAATTTTTAAGGAGGAAATCACAATGGCAGAAGAAAAGACAGAAGTTGAAGTTTTGTGCGAAAAATTGTTTATGAAAAAGAAGCACAGCGCAGACTTTGTTGACGAAAAAGAGCTTGAAAAGGCGATGGGCTTCGCCGAGGACTACAAAAAATTCCTCAACGATAACAAAACAGAGCGAGAAGTCGCAAAATTTGTTGTCGCAGAGGCGGAGAAAAAGGGCTTTGTTCCCTTTGATAAATTCAAGAAGTACGCACCCGGCGATAAGGTATATTATCTCAACCGCAAAAAGGCGGTTGTCCTTGCCGTTATCGGTAAGAAAAGCGTCGGCGAGGGGGTAAGAATTGCGGCGGCTCACATTGATTCGCCCCGTCTTGATCTCAAGCCGAATCCGCTCTATGAGGCAAACGAAATTGCGTTCTTCAAAACTCATTACTACGGCGGAATCAAAAAGTATCAGTGGACAACAATTCCGATGTCGCTCCACGGTGTTGTCGTTCTTAAGGACGGCACGGAGGTTGAGGTCAGCGTAGGCGAAAAAGAGGGTGAGCCTCAGTTCGTTATCTCCGATCTTCTTCCTCATCTTTCAAAGGAGCAGGATAAGAGAAATCTTGACGACGGAATCAAGGGCGAGGAGCTGAATATTATCGTCGGTTCGCTACCGTTCAAAGCGGATAAGGGCAGCGAGCTTGTAAAGCTCAACATTCTCAAGCTGCTCAACGAAAAATACGGTATGGTCGAAGAGGACTTCCTCACAGCCGAGCTTGAAATGGTTCCTGCGGCAAAGGTTACGGATATCGGCTTTGACCGCAGTCTTATCGGCGGTTACGGTCACGACGACCGTGTTTGCGCTTATCCTGAGTTCAGAGCGATTCTTGACCTTGACGAAACACCGGATTACACTGCTATTGCTGTTCTCACCGATAAGGAGGAGACAGGCTCCGACGGAAACACGGGTCTCAATTCGTCTTATCTCAAATATTTCATCGCTGATCTTGCAAGAGCGGAGGGACTTATGGTCTGGGACGTTCTTTCAAAGTCGAAGTGCCTTTCTGCGGATGTAAATGCGGCATATGATCCGACATTTTCAACTCCGTTCGAGGCAAAAAACTCATCCTATCTCAACAGAGGTATCGTTGTTACCAAGTACACCGGTGCAAGAGGAAAGGGCGGCACGTCCGACGCAAGCGCAGAGTTTGTCGGCGAGGTTACAAGAATTTTCAACAATGCCGATGTTAACTGGCAGCTCGGCGAGCTCGGTGCAGTCGATGCAGGCGGCGGCGGAACAGTCGCAAAGTATATTGCAAATCTCGACGTTGACGTTGTTGATGTGGGCGTTCCCGTTCTTTCGATGCACGCACCGTTTGAGCTTATCTCGAAGCTCGATGTTTATATGGCAAACAAGGCTTTCTCGGCATTCTTTAAGGCGTGAGGATATCCCTGAAACAAATTTTTGCTTACCATTCTTGCCTCCTCTTAATTAAGGGGAGGCGGCTCGAAGAGCCTGAATAAGCACTAACACAACGAAAAACGGTGACTCTATGTCAAAAGAAAAAATCGAAAACCGAATTTTTAATGACGGCTTAAACGAACAGCCGCCCGAATTTGATCCGATTCCCGACGGCTGCCGATCGCCGATATTGATGCGGATAATGCTGGTTGTTATCAACATTGCGTCATTTTTATTCTGCCGATCGTTTCTGCAAAGCTGGTACGGCGTCCACGGATCAACACCTGTCTGGATTCCGCTTGTTTTTCTGGCTGTACCCCTTGGCTCTCTTTTCTTTATTTATTACTATATGGGTAAGGTCGGCTATGAGCGGATAATGAAAACGATTTGCATTGCTTTTTGCGCGCTCGGTGTGGTTAATATTTTTCTGCCCGTTCATTCCTTTTCCGTCGGCAGTGACGGTTACTCAACCGATTTCAGCTATGTTACGTCCGTCGGTTCGGTGCTTGGTATCAGTTTCCCATCGGAGGGCAGTGCGACGACCGTTGACGGCAAAACCGCAGAAAGAGAAAACCGCAGCCGTCTCACTTCTTTAAAATCGCTTATCAAAGGTGAGCGCATTCTCACCTGCACCGACGTTATATATTTCGACGAACAGGCGAAGAATTTTGAAAAATCAATCGCTGAAAGCCCCATTTGGCTCAAAGAAATTCCCGATCGGCTCGGCGGCCTTGCGTATTCCGCACTCGACAGCTCGGGATATGATTACATATTATTTTTTAATTGCGATACAAAAGAATTTAATTTCCTGCCCGAATCGGGCAAATACACTTTTTACCAGGTAATGTATAATTCGCAGAATCACGAGCTGCGGATTTTGAAATATACTAAAAAATTTTAACAGGACAAATTAACAGGACAAATTTATGATCAGAGTAAATGAAATCAAAACTCCGTTGGAGGGTACATATGACGACGTGCTGACGGCAACCGCAAAGGCTATGCGTATGCCGAAGCGAAAGATTCTTTCAATGGAGATTGTCAAAAAATCTCTCGATTCCAGAAAAAAAGAGAACCTTTTTTTTGTTTACAGCGTTGACATAACCGTCGACGGGGACGAGGAAGAAATTCTTTCAAAAAGCAGGAACAAAAAGGCGGCAATCGTTTCGCCTTATACCTACGTTATGCCCGAAAACAGGCGCACAAGTGAGCTTCGCCCGATAGTTGTCGGCTTCGGTCCCGGCGGAATATGGGCGGCTCTTACTCTTGCAAGAGCAGGTCTGCGCCCGATCGTCCTTGAAAGAGGGCGTGACATCGACTCAAGAACCGCAGACGTAAATCGCTTTTGGACGACCAAAAAGCTCGATGAGACCTCTAACGTTCAGTTCGGCGAGGGAGGCGCAGGCACATTCTCCGACGGAAAGCTCACAACGGGCATCAAGGATAAGCTCTGCCGCAAGGTTTTTCTTGATTTTGTCGAGTTCGGTGCACCGGAGGATATCCTTTCCTCGTGGCGGCCGCACATCGGTACCGACAAGCTCGTTCAAGTGGTTAAAAATATGCGTGAGGAGATAAAACGTCTCGGCGGAGACGTGCTTTTCTCCTGCTGTCTTACCGATATAATTATTGCCAACGGGGTTGTCCACGGCGCCACCTACACGAACGAAAAAGGCGAAAAGATCGACCTTGAAACCGACAGCGTTATACTTGCCGTCGGTCATTCTGCCAAGGATACCGTTGAAATGCTCTATCGTAAGGGTATTGACATTATGCAAAAGCCTTTTTCGGTCGGCGCAAGAATAGAGCACCCGAGGGAGATGATTGACCGTGCACAATACGGTGATTTTGCCGGTCATCCCGCTCTCGGTGCGGCTGACTATAAGCTAGCGAATCATTCGCTCCATCACAGGGGAGCGTACACGTTCTGTATGTGCCCGGGCGGAACGGTCGTTGCCGCAACGAGCGACAGCGGCGCAGTCGTTGTCAACGGAATGAGCAACTATGCCCGTGACGGCGAAAATTCAAACTCTGCGATTCTCGTCGGAGTTGAACCCGAGGATTTCGGAAGTGAGCATCCGCTTGCAGGCTTTAAGCTCCAGCGTGAAATTGAAGAAAAAGCGTTTGAATGCGGCGGCGGAGACTTTACTGCTCCCGCTCAGCTTGTTGGCGATTTTCTTCAAAACGTCAAGTCATCGCAGCTCGGAAGTGTGAATCCATCCTGCGCAACAGGTGTAAAGCTCGGCGATATTCGTAATGTTCTTCCTCAGAAAGTTACCGAGGCTATGGCGGCGGCGATCGCAAAATGGGGCACTCAGCTTAAAGGCTTTGATCGTCCGGATGCGGTGCTGACAGCCCCTGAAACAAGGTCGTCCTCACCGGTCCGAATTGTGCGTGACGAATATTATCAGTCGCTCAAGGTTCGTGGACTTTATCCCTGCGGAGAGGGCGCAGGCTATGCAGGCGGAATTGTATCCGCCGCAGTTGACGGACTCCGCTGTGCCCACGCCGTTTTAAATGACGAATTTTAAGACAGGATCGCACAACTGATGTGTGTAAATTTGTAATGTTGTTATAGTTGATATTTTATACATTGTATGATACAATGTCCATAAATACGTTTAAGAAAAGAGGGATAATTACGAAACAGAGATTAAGCGAAAAAATGGAACAAAACGCCACGATTGAAAAAATCCGTCGCTTTCTTTGCTCCAAAACCTTTATGGTTATTCAGTGCCTCATCGGTGCGGCTTTCGTCATCGCAAGAGGTAAGGGCGACATTATGCCGCTCGTTTACGGCAATCTCGTGCTCGGTGCAATTCTTTGCTTTGTTCTTGTCATTTGTGACGATCTTATAGCATCACTCCTGCCGTTTCTGCTGATATGCTGTATTTCGATAAAGTGCTACAACTCCTTTGACATATATATTAAACTGCTTCCACTTGCCCCCGTTATTCTCGCTGTGCTGATTTTTCATTTTGTTGTCTATCGGCAAAAGCTGGATATGGGAAAAACGTGGCCGGGAGCGGCGGCTGTTGCAATTGCCGTAACGCTCGGCGGTCTCGGCAAGATATCCGCACGTGAATATTTCAGCGGAACAGCGCTTTTCTACACCTTTGGTCTCGGAATCGGAATGTTCCTTATGTATATGCTGATGAATACGCACTACCACGCAAGCGACAAATACGTTCTGCGGCTTAAATTTTCATTTATAATGATGTTTATGGGTCTTTTCTGCGTGTTTATGATCGTTCATCACTACATTCTTTTCTGGCCGAACTTCATTTCGAAACTCAGCCCGATCTATTTCCAGTGGAGAAACAATGCGTCAACAATACTGATGCTTTCAATGCCGTTTGCATTTTATCTTTCGATCCATAAATATCCGTTTTTGTTCATCGGCGGACTTGAATATATTGCAATCCTCTTCACGGGATCCCGCGGCGGTGCACTCGGCGGCACAATTGAATGTGCTCTTTGTCTGATAGTCCTCGTTTATTGCGACAAGAAGAACAGAAAAAAGACGCTTATTACAATAGCCTCCATTGTTACGGTTGCATTGTCGATTTTCATCGTTCCGTTGATGGAATTTTTCGGTCCCGTTCTCACCCGTCTTGCGGGGGGTGACTCGATTCGAGAGGGACTTATCCGACGGGCGGTAGAGGATTTCAAGTCGAATGTCCTCTTCGGCAGAGGACTTGGCTATAACGGTAACAACGACGTGCACAACCCCGCAAAGTTTGCGATATGCTGGTATCATTCATCGCCGTTCCAGGTAATCGGCAGTTTCGGACTTGTCGGCGTTGCCGCATTCGGTTTCCAGCTTTATAACCGAATGAAGGTTATATGGAGCTCCGTTACGGTCTTTAACCTTACTCTGTTTGTCTCATATGCAGGACTGTTTATGATGTCGCTTGTCAATCCGGGCGAGTTTTGCCCGATTCCATACGGAATGATCGCAACCCTGCTGTTTATAATCTGTGACAAAAATAATATTGCCCCCGCCTACCTCCCCGGCGGAAAAGAGGAAGAAATTAAAATCGAATTGACATAAACAGGATATAACGAAAAGCGGGACATAACGTTCCGCTTTTTTGCATTGGTGCATTTATGCGTGGAAGTAAACCCCCGGTTCTACCGGGGGAAAGTGAAAGAGCGGTGCGACAATAAAAACGGCGAGCTAAAAGCAAGCCGAAAGGTATAGACACAGAAGAAACCTCCGTTTACAATGAAATGTGGCAATGCATTACATGAAGTAAATGGAGGTATAATTATGTCAATAAATTTCAACAAAAACACAGGAAATGAAATAAAGAGTTCAGCACACTCAAAGTGCAGATGTCAATATCATATAGTCTTCGCACCGAAGTACAGAAGAAAAGAGATATATG
>DKDP01000014.1 GCA_002449395.1 Ruminococcaceae bacterium UBA6845
TTTTTATGGACTTGTTCATTTTCCGAGCTGCTGTTTTTGCTGTGCTTTTATAGTCCGAGAAGCTCAAGGATTTTTTCTTTGGACATATATCCGACGGCGGATTTGTTTGCCTTGCCGTGGTCGATTACAACCAGTGTCGGGATACTTGAAACGTTAAAGATTGAGGAGAGCTCAGGCTCTTCATCAACATTGACCTTGCCAACCTTTACGACGTCGTCGTATTCGTCCGCTATCTCCTCAATAATCGGAGCAAGCATACGGCACGGTCCGCACCATTCCGCCCAGAAATCGAGCAGGACGGGAATGTCGCACTTGAGCACCTCGTCGGTGAAATTGTCCTTTGTTATTTTTACTTCAGCCATAAAAAAGCCTCCTTATTTTGACTTATAATAAAGCATACAATGGCAAAAACCTTCAAAATTCGGGTCTTCAATCTGCTTCCTGAACTCCTCACACATACACTTGTTCTCGGGTGTATGCTCTCTTCGGCAGGGACAGTAACCGCCTGTGCGTTTGAGCCCCTCTTTAACCACCTTGACGATCTCCTCGTCGGGATTGAGTGTGATTTTCATAGCAGATCCTCCGATTTTTTTATATCTTAATAGATCTCTCTGCCCATCAGAACGCCCATAACGGATGCCATCATAAGGCCTCTTGTCCAGCCGCTTGAGTCGCCGAGGCAGTGGAGACCCTCAACGTTTGTGTTGAAGTGCTCGTCCATCTTGACTCTGTTGCTGTAAAACTTGAGCTCGGGAGAGTAGAGAAGAGTTTCGTAGGAAGCAAAACCGGGAGCAACGTGATCAACAGCCTGAATAAAGTTGATGATATTTGTCATTGCTCTGTACGGCATTGCGGCTGTGATATCGCCCGCAACCGCATCGGGAAGTGTCGGCTTGAGGTTCGACTGCGAAAGCTCCTTTTCCCATGTACGCTTGCCGTCAAGGATATCGCCGAAACGCTGAACAAGGATGTGACCCGTGCCGAGCATATTCGTAAGCTCGCCGACTTTCTGAGCGTATGCGATAGGCTGATTGAACGGATATGAGAAATTGTGGGAGCAGAGAATTGCAAGGTTGGTGTTGTCGCTCTTGAGCTCCTTGTATGAATGACCGTTAACAACGGCAAGGTTGTTGTCATAGTTCTCCTGGCTTACAAATCCGCCGGGATTCTGACAGAATGTTCTGACCTTGTTCTTGAACGGACGGGGATAGCCGATGAGCTTGGACTCATAGAGAACATCGTTAACCTTTTCGATAACCTCGTTTCTTACCTCGACACGAACGCCGATATCAACCGTTCCGGGCAGATGAGCGATGTCGTGTTCGCCGCAGATTTTTTCAAGCCACTCTGCGCCACGGCGGCCCGTTGCGATAATTGTATCGTCGGCTCTGATTTCCATTTCAACGCCGTTATTGTTGGAAACATAGATTCCCTCACACTTTTTGCCGTTGAGAATAATATTTGAGCACTCGTAACCGAAGAATATTTCAACGCCGTTGGCAATGAGGTATTTCTCGATTGCAAGATAGATATCCTGAGCCTTTTCAGTTCCCATATGGCGGATCGGGCAGTCAACGAGTTTAAGACCTGCCTGAATTGCGCGTGTACGGATTTTTCTGACTTCCTCGGTGTTTCCGACACCCTCAACCTTAGTATCCGCACCGAACTCAAGATATATACCGTCGGCGTAATTGATTGTTTCCTGAACAAGATTTTCACCCACAAGGTTCGGGAGATCTCCGCCGACCTCATAGCTCAGCGACAGCTTGCCGTCCGAGAATGCGCCTGCGCCGGAAAAGCCGGTTGTAATGTGGCAATACGGCTTGCAGTTCATACATTTCTTAGTCTTTGCCTTGGGGCAGTGTCTGTTCTCGACCGACTGACCTTTTTCGACAATGACGATCTTTTTCTTGGTGCCCTTGCGAAGCATCTCGATAGCGGTGAAGATGCCGGCAGGACCTGCTCCTACGATTACAACGTCTGTTTTCATATTCCTGATACCTCCGAAAAAATAAAACCGAGCATTCCCGCAAGGGGATTGATGCTCGGCATATGGGATCCTCAAAGTGTCAGAGGATCCCTTTCAATCTCGTTGCAATCTATTCTAACACCTTGTTATATAATTGTCAAGTGCCCATTGTTTAATGACGGGGCATAGATTTGTTTAATGACGGGCATAGATTAGGCTTTGTCAACAATCCTACCGTCGGTTGAGATAACCGTCACGCTTACGGGAATATTCTTACCGCTTGCCTCAACTGCTTTCTGCACCGCCATTTGTATTCCGCCGCAGCAGGGAACCTGCATACGGACTACGGTGACGCTCTTAATGTCATTGACCGCAAATATTGCCGTCAGCTTTTCGAAATAGTCCACACTGTCGAGCTTCGGACAGCCGATAATTGTTATTTTATCCTTTATAAAATCGTTGTGAAAATTACCGTAGGCAAACGCCGTACAGTCGGCGGCGATGAGCAGATCCGCATCGTCAAAATAGGGGGCGTTGACGGGAACGAGCTTGATCTGAACAGGCCACTGCGAAAGCCGGCTTTCGGCTTTTACATCGGTATGCGTGCCGTGCTCGTGTATGATCCTGCTGAGCCTTGATCCGGGACATCCGCCGTGATGAGCGGTGCCGTGCTTTTTCAGCTTGTTTTCCATAACCGCCTTTTCATCATAGTTCGCCGCCTCACGCTCGACAAAGGTGATCGCACCCGTCGGACAGGTCGGCAGACAGTCCCCGAGACCGTCGCAGTAATCATCACGCAGAAGCTTTGCCTTGCCGTCTACAAGTCCGATCGCACCCTCGTGACAGGCGGAAACGCAGGCTCCGCAGCCGTTACATTTATTTTCGTCTATTTCAATGATTTTTCTTATCATTTTCATTACCTCCTGACATTGGCGATTGTATCACATCTTTTTTATAAAAGCAACAGGTAATGCACGGTAAGACAGAATAATTCTGCCTGCGGTGAAGAAATATATTATAAGGTATGGATATGTCAATGATTTTTGACTTTTACACTTTAATGAAGATTTTTATTTTAAATTTAGTATAGACTGACCAAGGCTTCCCCTCAAGGGGAAGGCTGTAAAAAAGTCCGCAGAAATTGAACTTAGGCGCCCCTTTAGGGGAGCTGGCGGCGCAGCCGGCTGAGGGGTTTTATAAAAAGTTTGATGAAAATTATCGTTAAGCATAGGCGCCTCCTCCGGGGGAGGCAAGAAAGATTTCTTCGCCGTAAGCAGCTTGGAGTAAAATTAAACAATTCACTGCATCACCCCGTTAATCAAGTCAATTCTTAACCGACGTTAAAGGAAAATCCTGCAAATGTTAACAAAGAATTCACAATTAAAGTGTTGACAAATCGTGCGGACGGTTGTATAGTATTAAATGTAGTTAGCACTCAGACATAAAGAGTGCTAACGGTGCTAAAGGCGGTGAGATAATGGAACTCAGTCAGAGAAAAGAAAAAATACTTGCTGCTGTAATTGAACACTATATAAAGACGGGCGAGCCTGTCGGATCAAAGCTGTTGCAAAAGGATCCGGAAATTTCGGTTTCCTCCGCAACCATCAGAAATGAGATGGCTGAGCTTTCAGCGATGGGGCTTCTCGAACAGCCTCATACATCGGCGGGCAGAATACCTACCGACGAGGGTTACCGTTATTATGTAGATCACCTTATGGGAGTACGGCAGCTTGACGATGCGGCGAAAAGACGCATTGAAGCGGGTATTTCAATCCGAAATGCCAGCCCCGAAAATATTCTTAAAAGGGCGAACGACTTCCTTGCGGATATGACAAACTGCGCCGCAATATCAACCGCTCCGTCGGGCGAAAACGTCACGATCAAGCGTGTTGAATTTGTACCTGTGGGAACAAGGACGGGAATGATTGTTCTGCTTGCTTCAAACGGAATGATCAAAAGCAGAGTTTGCCGAAGCGACGTTGATCTCAATGCTTCCGTGATTGAGAAGTTTTACAACATTGTAAAATCTTCATTTATCGGAACGGAGCTTGACGCAATCGACACGGCGACCTTGCAGACGCTTGTTGCCTCTATGGGTGAGGATGCACTGACGATGATACCGCTTATTTCAACGGTATCCGAGCTTGCGGGCGAGGCGATGGAAACGCCGCTTATGCTCGGAGGGCAGTCAAACATTCTTCACTACGGCGACTACGGTACAACTGCTTACGAGCTTATGGATTTCCTCAGAAGAGGAGAGCCGCTGAGCAAGGTTCTGACGGATAACAAAAAGGATATTGATGTCAGGATCGGCAGTGAAAACAGGTTTAAACCGCTTGAAAATTCAAGCGTGATTATGGCTCAGTACGATGTCGGCGGCGAGAATCACGGTTCGATAGGAATTGTCGGACCGACGAGAATCGACTATGCGACGTTGATCCCGAGCGTAAGATATCTGACCGATATGGTCGGAAAGATACTCTCCCAGGTTCTCAAAGAAGACTGAAAGGAATGATTACTGTTGGCAAAAAAGAAAAACAGTGAAGAAACAGCCGCAAAGGCTGAGGATAAAAAGGTAAAGGAAGAAGATAAAAAGGAAAAAGAGGTCAAGAAAGAGAAAAAGGAAAGCAATGAGGAAAAACTCCAAAAGGAGCTTGCTGAAAAGAGCGACCAGCTTTTGAGAATTGCGGCGGAGTATGATAACTTCCGCAAGCGTTCTCAAAGAGAAAAGGATGCCCTTTATGTTGACTGCAAGGCTTCGGTCATCAAGGAGCTGCTTCCCGTTGCGGATAATTTCGACAGAATTTTTGCGAATCCCGACATCACATTTGAGGATTACAAAAAGGGCGTTGAAATGACATTCAAGCAGTTTGAAGCCGTTTTCAAGGATCTCAAGGTCGAGTCGTTCGGCGAAGAGGGCGAGGAGTTTGATCCGAACTTCCACAACGCCGTAATGCACTCGGAGGACGAGAATCTCGGCGAAAACGTTATCACAAATGTATTTGCAAAGGGCTACAAAATAGGCGACAAGGTAATTCGCCCGGCGATGGTAGCAGTTGCAAACTAAAAAAGTATATAAACATATTAGGAGGAATATATTATGTCAAAGGTTATTGGTATTGATTTAGGTACAACAAATTCATGCGTAGCTGTTATCGAGGGCGGCGAGCCGGTAGTTATCGCTAACGCAGAGGGCGCAAGAACAACTCCGTCTGTTGTTGGCTTCGGCAAGAACGGCGAGAGAATGGTAGGTCAGGTCGCAAAGCGTCAGGCTATCACAAATCCCGACAGAACAGTTTCGTCAATCAAGCGTCAGATGGGTTCCGATTATAAGGTTACTATCGACGACAAGAAATACACTCCGCAGGAAATTTCCGCAATGATTCTTCAGAAGCTCAAGACAGATGCTGAAGCATATCTCGGCGAGAAGGTTTCCGAGGCAGTTATCACGGTTCCCGCATACTTCACCGATGCACAGCGTCAGGCAACAAAGGATGCAGGTCACATTGCAGGCCTTGAGGTTAAGAGAATTATCAACGAGCCGACAGCCGCAGCTCTTGCTTACGGTATTGATAAGGAAGACGACCAGAAGGTTATGGTTTATGACCTCGGCGGCGGTACATTCGATGTTTCCATCATTGAGATGGGCGACGGCGTTCAGGAAGTTCTTGCAACAGCAGGTAACAATCACCTCGGCGGCGACGACTTCGAC